>CALXTO010000001.1 GCA_944391425.1 uncultured Alphaproteobacteria bacterium
CTCTCCGCCACTTCAAAACCACCCTTTTCAGGGTGTTTTTTTGTATTGGAGACAGGACTATACTCAGGAATGTAAGCACGCTGCGGTTGCCGGAGGCTTCTAAATAATTTATTGCTAAAAAAATTTTTTTTGCTAAATTAGACATTGAATTTTAATCATTAATTTCACTATTATGGCCAAAAAACAGTTTAAATCCGATAAGCTTTATTCCTGTTTTCAGAGGAATTGTCTGGAGAGCGCTTATTTGAGCAAAGCACTTCTTTTTGACTATTATCTTTTGCTGATGGAAGAAAAAGCTTTTTCTCCGCACCAGCTTGGTTTAAACAAACGTGATGTTTACCTTTGTTTTTATCTGGTTTGTCTGGAGAGTACGGGGACTTCGAATAAGCCGAACGGCTTGTTTGAGATATTTTCCCAGTGGCAGGTTATGCAGAAGGGAATCAATGCGCTTCCGGTGCTGAGCATTTACGAATACGGCAAAAATACTTATTCTTTTGCCTTTGACGGAAATTGCTATGTTAAAGGTAACACCCTTTCCGGTTTAAAGAAAGATATGTTTTTAAGACGGCGCAACTCTGATTACCAAGCGTATGTTGCGTTGCTTGAAAAAAACGATTTGGGAGAGCTGTTGCGGCAGACGTGTCTGAAAGATTATGTTCTGATGCTGGAAGAGAGCGTCAAGACGATCAGCTTTTATTTTGAGCGGATTGTCGGAGAGGGATTGAATTGGTACGAGCGTCTGTATCAGTTTATGCCTTGTCTGGCCATTTCCCTCGGAAATGGACATTTGCTTTTGCAGCGGGATGCGTTGATTGAAAAAAGAGACAAAATGCATGCTGTTATGTTTTAATGTTTTGACTCCGCCTTTATATAGAGCGGAGTTTTTTTGTTGATTGCTTTTTTTATTGCTTGAATAAAAGTTTTTATGGCTCAAAATAATGCCATGTGTGGTGTGTTGATCGTATCAACCACTTACAAACGGAATTTTTATGACAGAAAAATTTGACTACCAGAAAATTTATGAACAATTTAGTGTTCTGAATGCTGGAGCCTTGTTTCTCAGAGATAACAACGAGAAATTAAAAATAGTTTTCAGTCTCATAAATAAGAATAGTGATGATATCGATTTTGTGGTGTGGATCGCTCCGTCCTGTTATCTGGCGACGAATGCATATGTCGGAGATATCAAACAGGCCGCCGGAGGTTGGAAAGACCGGATAGAGTTCTTTTCAACAGAAAGTCTGTCTTTTAATGACGAAAAATATTTGGCTCTTTATAATTTAACCGATAAATACAGGGTTTTTTGCATTGTTGATGAAAGCCTGACGTTTAAAAACACAACTTCAGGAAGAACGAGAAGGCTTTTGACAATCAAGCATAAGTTCAAATACCGAATCCTTTTATCTAAAAATCCGCTTTCGCAGGGAATCAGAGATTTATATGCGCAGGCGCAGTTTTTGGATTCGTCAATCCTCAATATGACGGAAGCGCAGTTTTTGCACAGGTTTTTGCCGTTATATATTGATGATTTTGACGTTTGGAAACGCGATTCGAATCCGGCATACGAAGAGCAGGTGGTCAGTTTGGTCCGCCCATATCTTTTGGCCTGCGATTTTCAGGATAATTTGCGAATCGAATATCACGAGAGAATTTTTGATCTGACCGAGAAGGAGCAGGAGGCTTATCGGCGTGACAAAGAAGCTTTTTTGGCCGGAAGAGAGCAGGTGGCTTATTTGCAGGTTGTGCAGAGATTTCAATACTTTTATACAATTTGCAAACGCAAGGTGGAAGCTCTTGCCGAGTTGGTTAACGAAATTACGAATCGGGGAGAAAAGGTTATTATTTATACCAAGTATCTCAGTGAAGTGAAATTTTTAAAAGAATCCGGCATTTTTAAGAAAGGCAAATTTGTCATTATGTCAGGGAGTTCTAATAAAACCAAGGCGTTAGATTTGTTTGAAAATGAAATTAATATTATGATTTGCACATATAAAGTCGAAAGTCCTAGACTTAATTTAAAAGGATGTAATAATATTATATACTTTTCGCAAACTTTCGATTATAAAGATAAGTTGCATACACTATCGAGATTCTATCATCAGGATGTGGTTTCGCTTAAGGTTTATGACTTTTGGGTGAATACGAGGTTAGAAAACTTGATTAAGGATAATATTGCAAGGAAGAAAAGTTTGCTGAAAAGCGTGTGTAAAATGATGTCATGTGATGAGGCATTGGATTTATGAAGATTTATACGGACAAGAATGTTTTTGAAGCGACGATGGAACGAATCAAATTTGCGTTTGACAACTTTGATAATATTTATGTTTCTTTTTCCGGAGGAAAAGACAGCGGTCTGCTTCTGAACATGGTCTTGGACTATAAACGCCGCAATCACATTGATCGCAAAATCGGCGTATTTCATCAGGATTTTGAAGCGCAGTATCAGCTAACGACTGAATACGTGGAAAAAATGTTTGATGACAATATCGACGATATTGAACCATACTGGGTTTGTCTGCCGATGGGCTCACGTTGTGCCGTGAGCAACTATCAGATGTATTGGTACCCGTGGGATGATGAGAAAAAGGATTTATGGGTACGGCCGATGCCCAAACGACCTTATATCATCAATCTGGAAAATAATCCGATGGAATTTTATCAGTATAAAATGGCTCAGGAGGACTTATATGCCGGATTTGCCCATTGGTACGGCAAGCATCATAAAGGCAAAAGCATTTGTATGGTGGGAATCCGTGCGGACGAATCCATCAACCGTTACCGAGCTTATGCCAATACTCGGAAAACGCTGATGCAGAATTCGCAGTGGACAACCAAATTGGATGACAACATATATAATGCGTATCCGCTTTATGACTGGTCGACTAAGGATGTGTGGGTCGCCAATGCCAAAGAGGGGTATGAATATAACAAAATATATGATTTGTTTTACCGGGCCGGGCTTTCTATCAGCCAGATGAGGGTTTCAAGCCCTTATCATGAAAATGCCAAAGAAAGTTTGAATTTGTACCGGGTTTTGGAGCCTTCTACTTGGGCAAAAGTGGTATCCCGGGTAAACGGCGCCAATTTTGCAGCCATTTATGGTAATACCAGGCTTATGGGCGTGGGGAAAATAACGCTGCCTAAGGGACATACATGGCGTTCATATGTTAAGTTTTTGCTGGCGACTCTTCCGGAGTCTATCCGGCAAAACTATATCAGTAAGTTTAAGACCTCTATCCGCTTTTGGTGGAAAAGGGGCGGTGTGGTGTGTGATGATGCCTTGAGGGAGCTTGAGGCGTGCAATTATCATATTCGGCGCAATGGGAAAAGCAAGTACCATTCGGACAAGGAGCGGGTCGTCTTTTTG
Organism: uncultured Alphaproteobacteria bacterium; assembly: GCA_944391425.1. GTDB lineage: Bacteria > Pseudomonadota > Alphaproteobacteria > RF32 > CAG-239 > CAZU01. The sequence continues at coordinate 3,368 of CALXTO010000001.1, forward strand.
GGAACGCCCGACGATACGGATGATATTAAATCCAGTATAGATATTCCTTCTTGGAAAAGAATGGCGATTTGTATTTTGAAAAATGACCATTTGTGCAAATATATGGGGTTTGCACAGACCAAAAAGCAGACTCAAAGAGAAAAGGAATTAATAGAGAAGTATAAGAGTCTATGAGGATAAAAGCACATGAACGAATTTGTCAGTCCCGTATATAGTGTACGGGCAGTTCCTGTTGAGCAGGTTCAGGCAAATGATTACAACCCGAACCGCGTCGCGCCACCGGAAATGAAACTGCTGGAACTTTCTATTTGGGAAGATGGTTTTACACAACCGGTTGTGTGTTATTATGATAAAGAAGCTGACCGTTATATTGTGGTTGACGGTTTTCACCGCTACACGATTATGAAGACGAGCGAACGCATTTATGCCCGTGAGCACGGAAAACTTCCCGTTGTCGTGATTGACAAGGATTTGGGTGAACGTATTGCTTCAACAATTCGTCATAATCGGGCCCGAGGGAGCCACAGTGTCGATTTAATGAGCAATATTGTGGCTGAATTGTTGGAAATGGGAAAAAGCGACAGTTGGATTTGCAAAAATATCGGTATGTCTGCCGATGAGCTGTTGCGCCTGAAACAGATTACCGGATTGGCGGCATTGTTTAAGGATGAAGAATTTTCCCGAAGCTGGGAAATACATAACTGATATTTTGAAGTCATCTCTTTAAGTCATCAAAGTCAGGATTATATTGTTCTGAGAAAATAATTTTGATTACGGAGAGATGATAATGAAGTACATAAAGCTGAATACTGATGCTGAGATGCCGATTATCGGGCTTGGGACGTGGCGTTCCGAGCCCGGAGAGGTATATCAGTCTATTCGCTGGGCAATTAAGCTTGGTTATAAGCATATTGACTGCGCTTCCGTTTATGAAAATCAAAAAGAGATCGGTCAGGCCATTCATGACGCCATAAAAGAGGGCGATATTAAAAGGGAAGAGCTGTTTGTCGTATCTAAGCTGTGGAATGACAGCCATGCGCCTGAAAATGTACGACCGGCGGTGGAGCAGACGCTCGAAGATTTACAGTTGGATTATCTGGATTTATATTTGGTGCATTGGCCCGTGGCTCAAAAGAAAGGTACAATACTGCCGGTAAAAGATGAAGACTGGATTCCTTTGAAAGAGCTCCCGTTGGAATTGACTTGGGCAGAGATGGAGAAGCTGTATAATGACGGCGTGGTAAAAGCTATCGGTGTTTCTAATTTCAGCGCTCAAAAGATTGGCAATTTGATTGAAAAGGCGGAAATCGTTCCGGCGGTTAACCAGATTGAGAATCATCCGCTGTTGCAGCAGAACGAATTGGCGGAATTCTGTCGGAAAAACCAAATTGCCGTGGTGGCTTATTCGCCTTTGGGTTCCCAACATCATGAAAATGCGAAAGACGTTTTGGAAAACGAAACGGTTAAAGAAATAGCCAGACGTTTGAAAATCACGCCGGCACAGGTCGTTCTGGCCTGGCAGATGCAACGCGGGATTGCCGTTATTCCGAAGTCTGTTCATGAGCCGCGTTTGCGGGAGAATTTTGCCGCGCAGACAGTAGTCTTGGATGAGGCTGATATGGCACAAATTGCGTCTTTAGATGAACATTACCGTTTTACCGACGGCAAAAAATTTCTTAATTCGAAAGCCGGGTATGAAAATATTTGGGACGAGTGATAAAAAAACGGCTCTTGCAGAGCCGTTTTTTTATTTTTATATTCCTTACAAAATCATTGGGAGTGCGGAAAATGGTCTATTTATACACCGGGCAAAGCAAAAAATCGTATAATGCCTGTGGATTTTCCCATTCAATTGAGATTTCCAAAACTTTGCAATACGACCGCAGCGGAGCGGGAATTTTTACAAAATCTTTGGCGGTGGTGTAGATGTCGGCATTTTGTTTTTGAGCTGCGGAGATGATTTTTTCCAATTCCTGATTGTTATAAAAGTGATGGTCGGGAAAGTCGAAACATTGCAAGAGCTCAAAACCGCATTCTTTCAGCGACTGGTAGAATTTTTGCGGTCTGCCGATGCCGGCAAAGGCAATGATGCGGCGGTTGGATATTTGTCCGCATTCGGGAACGACTTTCCCTTTGAAAACAGGAAGCGGTTTTAAAAGTGACGAAAGGTTATGTTTGTCTTCGCCGATGATGACGGCGGCATCAGCCCGCTTTAAGCCGGAGGACAAAAATTCGCGCAGCGGACCGGCGGGAATACAAAACCCGTTTCCAAAGCCATAGCTGCCATCAATAACCAACAAGGATATGTCTTTGTGCAGAGAAGGGTTTTGGAAACCGTCATCCATAATGATAACGTCAGCGCCTTGTCGTACTGCTTTTAAAGCTCCCCGGAAGCGGTCAGGATTAACAACAACAGGCGCCTGACGAAACAGCAGCAATGGTTCGTCGCCAACCTGGGCGGCCGTGTGTGCGGATGTTACAAGGACATCTTTTTGCTGTCCGCCGTAACCGCGGGTTATGAAGAACGGGTTTTTACCGTTTTGCTGCAGCATTTTGGCCAGAGAAACAGCAACAGGCGTTTTTCCGGAACCGCCGGCACCCAGATTGCCGACGCAGATAACTCGGCAACCGACTTGGTGGCTTTTTTTTAATTTGAGGCGTAAAAAAGTGGCCAAGCCATAAAGCAGCCCCAAAGGATATAAGACACAAGAGATAAAATTTATGTTTTTCCAATGTGTTGGAGTGCGCATTTAAATATATCCTTTAACTTTATCCATGATGCCGTCAAGGACTTTGGCTTCACTGTTAGCCCAATTGTATGCCAAGCTGCGTTTAGCTTCCAGAAGTTCTTTGTTTTCCATCAGCTGGAAAACGGTTTCTTCCAGTTCAAGCGTGTCTCCGACCTGAATTATGGCGTCGGCTTTTTTGGCGCGGTTCATGGCATCGGTGAAATTGTGCATATGCGGGCCGACAATGACCGCATCGCGCATGCGGGAAGGTTCAATAAAATTCTGTCCGCCATGAGGAATAAAGGATCCGCCGACGAAAACGATTTGGGCAATATCGTACCATAATCCCATTTCGCCGATGGTGTCGGCAATATAAATGTCGCTTTCGGGGGACAATTTTTCCTCTTGGGAGCGCAGAACAGAATGCAGTCCAAGTTTGGCAATGGCTTCTTTAATTTCGGCGCCGCGTTGGGGATGCCGGGGGGCAATAATCGTTAACAGTCCGGGAATCTTTTCTTTGAGGCGCTTATGAACTTTGGCAATGCGGACTTCCTCGTCGTCATGGGTGGAACTGGCGAGCCACAGAGGCCGGTTTTGTGCCATTTTAAGAAACTGTTTCTTCTTGTCGGTGTCTATGGGCAAAGGCAGTCCTGCGTATTTGAGATTGCCGAGACATAACGTGTTGGCGGCGCCGAGTACATGCAGGCGATAGGCATCTTCTTCCGATTGCCCGAGGCAGAGTGTGAAGCATGAGAGCAGTTCTTTGCTGATGAAGTCGAATTGTTGCCAACGTTTGAAAGATTTGTTGGAAATACGGCCGTTGATCAGAATCAGGGGGATATTTTTGCGTTTGATGCTGGAGAGCATGGCCGGCCAAAATTCAGATTCAAACCACAAAGCAACATTCGGGTGCCAGTATTTGACGAAGCGGGTCGTAAAAATAGGGTTGTCCAGCGGAATAAACTGATGAAAAGCACGCTCCGGCAGGCGTTTGCTCATAACGTCGGCAGAGGTTACGGTTCCGGTCGTGACCATGACGTGGACGTCCGGCGCATTGTCCAGTATTTTTTGGATAAGCGGAAGCATGGAGATGGATTCACCTACCGAGGCTCCGTGAAGCCAGACCAGTTTTCCTTCCGGGCGCGGCATTTGGGGACGTCCGATGCGCTCGTTAAAACGTTTGAGGTCTTCTTTGCCGTTTTCCTTGCGCTTGTTAATATAGCGCTTGATAACCAGCGGGTAGAGAATCATAATCAGGGCATTATAAATTTTTATGAACATGCTTTCCTCTTGATTTTACGGGGTTCGCTGCCGTCATCAGGTAAAACCGGCTGCCGTCCGGCCAGGCGGTCACACTCAAAAGTTGTTTGATTCAAAGTCTTTTCCAACTGCAGACGGTAGCGTTCCAAATCTTCTTCGGAAGCATCCGCGGGAATAAACAACGGTTCGGAAATGTGGCATATGCCTTGAGAAAAAGGAAAGGGAAGCATCATTTTGTCCCAGGATTTTTCGATTATTTTGGCGTTTTTTACACTGTAAGCACCGCAGACAACCGGTTTTCCGGTCTTTTGCGCAAAGTAGAGAGGGGATTTTCCCATATGCATACGCGGTCCCCGCGGACCATCCGGAATGATGGCAATGGAAGCATTGCGTTTGATGGTGTGCATCAGCCCCAGAGCGCCGCCGGAAGCATTCTCATTGCTGGAGCCGCCAATAATTCCGATACCAAAACGCTGCAGAAGGCCGGCGATTATCCGTCCGTCGCGGTGAGGGGAAACCAAAGCCTGCAGTTCACTGCTGCGGTCGTAAAAATAAGGCAGCATCAATGCACGGCCGTGCCATATTATCAGAATAACGCCGTTGTGTTCTTTGATCAGCCGGTAAAAGTTTTCTATGCCGCGGGTTTGCCAGCGTGTCGTCAGGCCGACAAGTTTGGCATAGAGGTAAATAAAGCCGGATACGATATACATTGCGGCTTTGGTCTGACCTATTTTTTTCAGGGGTCTTTTTACAAATTTCCAGCGCCAGTCCATTTTATTGTCAATTCTTTCGGAAAAGTTATTTGGAGACGGTGTCCGTGATGCTGATGCCGATGGTTTCGTGATCGGTGACGATGACTTCGCCATGGCCGATCAAAACATCGTTGGCATAGATGTCGACATAATCATTAATATCGCGGTCCAGTTCGACAACGGCTCCACGGCCGAGCTTGAGCAGCTGGTGAACGCGAAGATCCGCGGTTCCGAGCGTTACGGAAATATCAACCATAATGTCATTGTTGGAAAACGCATTTTTGGAAGCTGCAGACATGTAAAACTCCATTCGGTTATTTTTTTCATATCATATATAATTATTTTTAATCTGCAAATTTTTTATTTGTACTTATTATATGTAAAATTTTAAATTCAAAATATTTTTGTGGATTAAGCAGATTGGCGTTGCCCAAAAAACGCTTATATGTCAAAAAAGTTAAGAATGAACATTGCAGAACGGAAAATGTTTTCATATATAAATATCAGAGACAAATAATTACAGGTGTGAAAATGGTTGCTAAAAAAGAAAAATATCCGGTTCTTCCGTTGAGAGATATTGTGGTTTATCCCAAGATGATCGTTCCTTTGTTTGTGGGGCGGGAAAAGTCTATCAACGCTTTGCAGGAGGCTATGGATAACGATCAGAACATTGTTTTGGCAACGCAAAAAGACTCGACAACCGAATATCCCAAAAGCGAGGATATTTTTCATGTCGGGACTTTGGGAACGGTTTTGCAATTGTTGAGGCTGCCGGACGGAACGGTCAAAGTCCTGATTGAAGGTCTGGAACGCGTTAAGCTGAACAAAGTTTCAGACGAGGCGGCGTGTATGTCCGCCAATATTACGGTTCTGCCCGAAAAAGAAGATGACAGCCCGGAATTGGAGGGGATTGTACGGGCGGTATTGTCACAGTTTGAAGAATATGTAAAACTTTCCAAAAAGACTCCGCCGGAAGTTTTGGTGGCTGTTAATCAGATTGACGATTACAGTAAGCTCGCTGATACGATTGCTTCCCACCTGTCCCTGAAAATCGCCGATAAACAGTCGCTGCTGGAGGGGGCGACTTTAAGCGAGCGCTTTGAAAAGATTTTAGAATTTATGGATGCCGAAATAACTTTGTTGGAGGTAGAAAACAGAATCCGCAACAGAGTTAAAAAGCAGATGGAGAAAAGCCAGAAGGAATACTATCTGAACGAACAGATGAAGGCTATTCAGAAAGAACTCGGCGACGGAGAAGAAGACACCGAAATTGCCGAGTATATGAAAAAAATCGAAAAGACGAAACTTTCCAAAGAAGCTAAAGAAAAAGCTCTGACCGAGGTTAAAAAGCTTAAAAATATGAGCGTTATGTCGGCGGAAGCCACCGTCGTGCGCAATTATTTGGACTGGCTTTTAGACATTCCATGGAAAAAACGTTCCAAAGTCAACAAAGACCTGAAAAAAGCTATGGAAATCCTGGAAGCTGACCACTATGGTCTTGATAAGGTCAAGGAACGGATTGTCGAATATTTGGCTGTTCAGGCCCGCGCCGATAAAATCAAAGGTCCGATTCTGTGTTTGGTGGGACCTCCGGGCGTCGGAAAAACTTCACTGGGTAAGTCTATTGCCAAGGCAACGGGCAGAAGTTTCGTACGGGCTTCTCTGGGCGGTATGCGTGACGAGGCTGAAATCCGCGGGCATCGTCGGACTTATATCGGTTCCATGCCGGGCAAAATCATTAAAGGCATCAAAAAAGCCGGAACATCCAATCCGTTGTTTTTGTTGGATGAAATCGACAAGATGGGCAACGATTATCGCGGGGATCCGAGTTCTGCGCTGCTTGAGGTTTTAGATCCGGAACAGAACGCGACCTTTAATGACCATTATCTGGAAGTTGATTATGATTTGTCCGACGTAATGTTTGTGACAACGGCCAATTCTCTGGATATGCCGAGGCCACTGCTGGATCGTATGGAAATTATCCGGCTGTCGGGGTATACAGAAGATGAAAAGATTGAAATTGCCAAGCGTCACCTTATTCCCAAGATTTTTGCCGAAAATGCGGTGAATTCTTCGGAACTGGAAATTACTGAAGGTGCTATCCGTTCGGTTATCCGTTATTATACGCGGGAAGCCGGCGTGCGTAATTTGGAAAGAGAGCTGGCGACTATTGCCCGTAAAGCAGTGAAAGAAACTTTGTTGGCCAAAAACAAGAAAAAAATTGTGGTCGACGAAAAGAATCTGGAGAAATATCTCGGCGTTATTAAATACCGTTTCGGAGAAGCCGAAGAGCAGGATCATGTCGGTGTGACTACCGGGCTGGCCTGGACGGAAGTCGGCGGCGATATTTTGTTTATTGAGGCCGTTGATATGCCCGGAAAAGGCAATATCAAACAAACGGGAAAACTCGGCGACGTGATGAAAGAATCCATTGAAACAGCTTATTCGGTGGTACGATCACATTCTCAAGAACTGGGAATTGAGCCTGAAGTTTTTGAAAAACGGGATATTCATATTCATGTTCCGGAAGGCGCGACCCCGAAAGACGGACCGTCTGCCGGAATTGCCATGTATACGACACTGGTTTCCGTTTTGACTAAAATTCCGGTACGCAAAGACGTTGCCATGACAGGAGAGATTACGCTGCAGGGCAGGGTGCTTCCCATCGGAGGATTGAAAGAGAAGCTCCTTTCGGCTTTGCGGGGCGGGATTAAAACGGTTATCATTCCCAAAGACAATGAAAAGGATTTGGCCGAAATTCCTGACAATGTTAAGAAAGGGCTGAAGATTATTCCTGTTTCGGACGTCAAGGAAGTCTTAAAAATTGCGCTGAACGGAAAAGTTAAACCGTTAAAATCCTCCCAAAAACAGTGAAGATAAATGCCTTTGGAAAACCAAAGGCATTTTGTTGTTTACAAGATATGCGTTTGAGTGTAGTTTAAAAGTAATTCATCATTTTTATAAAATTATTTAGCCATGATAAAAATGTTTCAAATGTTTCGCAAAATTGTGCTGCTGAGGAGATGGATTCTTTTTGGCCACAGTCTGGAGAGTTTCAGAAGGATGACTTGCCGGCATGAATGGGTGTTTTCCGAGAAAAAACAAGACGGCGACGTTTTTTACGATGAACGGCAACGGAAGTGCATTATGATTTCGCAGGAATGCCGTTGCTCACGTTGCGGAAAGACGGAAACGCACAGAATGCAAATGTATCTTTTTGAGAAAATTTTATGAAATGTAAAGCCGAAGAATCGTTATCTTCGGCTTTTTTTTAGAATCGTACGAATCTGTCCGAAACAAGGGAAAATACCGGACTATTTGCTTTTATAATGCCACAAATCTGTGGAAAACCTTGATTTTTGGGCTTCTCCAAGCCCAAAAAAGGCAAAAATGTTGATAGATTTAATAATTTTATTTGACAGAGTTTTTTTTTAGTGTTCAAATTTTCCTGTAAGCAAGGGAATTCCTTGTTTGACATTGGTTTATAACTTATATTAGAGGGAGTCCTCACCGTGAATAAAAATGAATTGATTTCTAGCATTGCTAGCGAAACCGGCCTTACCAAAACAGATTCTGCTAAGGCTTTGGATGCTTTTGTTTCTTCTATCACCAACGCTCTGAAGAAAGGTGATGAAGTTCGTCTGGTTGGTTTTGGTACTTTTGCCGTTTCTAAACGTGCTGCTACCACCGGCCGCAATCCCCGCACCGGTGCCACGATTAAAATTCCGGCTCGCAAGCAGGCTAAATTCAAAGCTGGTAAAGCTTTGCAAGACTCTGTCAACTAATATAATCAAGGACTGGCTGCGGCCGGTCCTTCTCTTATTAGATTTGACTTTGAGCCGTGTTGCCCACGGCTCATTTTTTTGAAATACAGCGACGAGGTTCGGATAATGCCGGAAATGGAAGTTATAAAAGACAAGAGAAAATTTGATTTGGCCGTAGAGGTTTATCCTGATTTTATACGCAACCGTTTTGACGTCATGTATGGTGATGATTTTGATATTTTGAAAATTACGGATGACGGCGAAACTGTTTTTATTCCGCTGCATGCGCAGAAAAAGGAACTGGTTTGCGGAGTGGCTTTGACGCCTTTGAAGTTGCGTGTTTTTGATGATATGATAGACTTTTTGTTTCGGGCTTATCCAACAATTTCAAGAATCCGTTTTTGGCATTCGGTCAACAAGTATCCCGGAATGCATACCAAAATTCATTGGAGCATAGATTTGCCGGCCAGCTGGGAAGAGTATCTGGCCAAACTTCCGGGCAGGGTGCGTAATGAAATTAAACGCTATAATAAGAGAGTTACCGAGCATTTTGAGTATGAGTTTAAATACTATAAGGTTAAAGATCTTCCTAAAGAGATTGTTTCTAAGTACTTTGAATTTAAACAACAAACCCGCCATCGCGGCTATACGCTTTCAGAGGAAGAGTATCTTGAAAAATATTTTGTGACGGATGCCGAGGTCTTGTATCTTAACGGAGAATTGGCTGCGGTTAATTTTCTCAGCATAGCTGGGGATAGCGCTTATCTTGAAAATATGGCCAATGATCCGCAATATAATAATTGTTATTTGGGAATCGTTCTTTTTTACCGCTGGATTGAGCGTTTGATCGGCCAGGGATTTAGGGCCTTTTATCTGGGGGGTGGAGATTATCAGTACAAGCGCCATTGCGCGTCCCGTAAAAATATTGTTTATACCGGGACTGTCGGCCGCTATTCCTGGGCGCGGCTGTGGCAGAAAGTTTTGCGTTTGGCGGGAAAAAGATAAGAAGGAAATTTTTTTATTTTTTTGAATTTTTTGCTTGATTAATTAAATTACAGAGTGTATAAAGTCTTTCGTAAACAAGAGGGGCGCTTAGCTCAGCTGGAAGAGCATCTCGTTTACACCGAGAGGGTCGGGAGTTCGAACCTCTCAGCGCCCACCAATTAAACCGCCTTTAAGGCGGTTTTTTTATATGTGGAAAAGGTTCGAACTCCCTCGGGAGTTCTTCTGGCTCGTAAGCGTTGCTATCGATACGCAACGCTAACTCGCTGCGGTCACTCGATTTGTAACGTTTTCTCAGTTATGCCGGGATATTTCGAAAACGAACAAATCTTCGCCTGTCGTTAAACCACTCTCCACTGGAGAGTGATTTGGCCTCCAGCCTCTCAGCGCCCACCAATTAAACCGCCTTTAAGGCGGTTTTTTTATATGTGGAAAAGGTTCGAACTCCCTCGGGAGTTCTTCTGGCTCGTAAGCGTTGCTGTCGATACGCAACGCTAACTCGCTGCGGTCACTCGATTTGTAACGTTTTCTCGGTTGTGAAAAATTTCAGATTGACTCTTATTGGCTATTTAATACATTAAATGCAGTTCAGTTTTGATTGGCATGACAAAAACGGAAAGTTTTAAGGCAGGAAAAAATGATTATCCGGACGGAAACGCAAAAAGATTATGATGAAATTTATCATCTGGTCAGGGATGCCTTTAAGACGGCACAGGTTAGTGACGGGAAAGAGCAGGATTTTGTTGTGAAGCTGCGGCAGGAAGCCGATTATCTTGCTGATTTGGCTTTTGTTGCGGAGGAAGACGGGCGGATTATTGCCCATATTATGTTAACGAAGCAGAAGGTGTGGACAAGTTCAGGTTTTTTTGAGGCTTTATTGTTGGCTCCTTTATGTGTGGCTTTTGATTACAGGAACCGCGGCATTGGCGCAGAATTAGTTCGTTATGCCATGAAGGTTGCGACAGAAAAGGGATATAAGGCCGTTTTTTTGGTCGGGAATCCGGATTATTACGGGCGTTTTGGTTTTATTGAAGCTTTGCGATATGGTATCCGCAACACGAACGGTATTCCGGCTCAGTATGTTTTGGCCGCTGAGCTGGAAAAAGGCGCTTTGTTCGGTGTTTCCGGACAAATAACATTTGCCGAATAAGCTATTTGAGCTGACTGTCTTTGCTGCCGCGGCGATTGTACAGGCTGAAAGCTTTTTGTTGTTTGTCGGCTTCTTCTTGGCAATTGATGCAGAGACGTACGCCGGGAACGGCCTGACGGCGGGCAAGGGGAATTTCTTCGCCGCATTCCTCGCAATACTGCAGGCTTTCTCCGCAAGAGACATTGCGGCGCGCTCTTTTGACTTCATCTTTGATCGAGTCTTCAATTTGTTGGTTAACGGCATCGTCTCCCGCCCATCCGTTGGCCATGTTTTCCTCCCGGTTGCCGTTTTAGAAATGATAAGTAATATCTTATTTCCATCTTGCATTTTTTTAAAGAGGTGATATTTTTATTTTGTGTATCAAACGGAGGTGTTTATGGAGAAGAGGGTAGCCATTGTAGGCATTATCGTTGAGAATAAAAATTCAATCGAAACGTTGAATTCCATTTTGCATGACTATGCCGACTATATTATCGGCAGAATGGGGCTCCCTTACCGGGCTCGTGGTATCAATATCATCAGTATTGCCATGGATGCACCGCAGGACGTCATAAACGCCCTTTCAGGAAAAATCGGAAATTTGGAGGGTATTTGCAGCAAGACCGTGTATTCAGACGTGATTTGCAGCGAATAACCCGTTAACTTAACATGCTGATGGGGAAGAGTTTTCTGACCCAAAAGGAAGAGAGAAATGTATAATCCAAAGTCATTAAAGGCTGAAGAATTTATCTGTCATGATGAAGTGACGGAATCTTTGAAATATGCCGAAGAACATAAAAACAATCCGGAACTGATTGATAAAGTTCTTGAAAAAGCTAAGCTGCGTAAAGGGCTTTCGCATCGTGAGGCGCTGCTGCTTCTGGATTGTGAGCTGGAAGATAAAAATAAAGAAATTTATGCTCTGGCAGAACAAATAAAAAAAGATTTCTACGGCAACCGCATTGTGCTGTTTGCACCTTTATACCTTTCAAACTATTGCGTCAACGGGTGTGTTTATTGTCCGTATCATGCCAAAAACAAGCATATTACCCGTAAAAAGATGACGCAGGACGAAATCCGTCGGGAAGTTATCGCTTTGCAGGACATGGGACACAAGCGTCTGGCGTTGGAGGCCGGGGAAGATCCGGTCAACAATCCGATTGAGTATATTTTGGAATCGATAAAGACGATTTATTCCATAAAACACAAAAACGGAGCAATCCGGCGCGTTAATGTCAATATTGCGGCGACGACAGTTGAAAATTACCGCAGATTGAAAGACGCTGGAATCGGAACTTATATCCTGTTTCAGGAAACTTATAACAAGGAAAGTTATGAAAAATTGCATCCGACCGGACCTAAACACAATTATGCCTATCATACGGAGGCAATGGACAGAGCCATGGAAGGCGGGATTGACGATGTCGGGCTGGGCGTGTTGTTCGGGTTGGAATCTTACCGTTATGAGTTTGCGGGGCTTTTGATGCATGCCGAACATCTGGAGGCTGTGCACGGTGTCGGTCCGCATACTATCAGCGTGCCGCGCATTAGGGCGGCGGATGATATTGATCCGTCGGCTTTTGAAAACGGCATTAATGATGATATTTTTGCCAAGATTGTCGCTTGTATCCGTATTGCGGTACCGTATACCGGTATGATTGTTTCAACCAGAGAAAGCCAAAAATCGCGCGAAAGAGTTTTGCATCTGGGAATTTCACAGATCAGCGGCGGTTCCAAGACCAGTGTCGGCGGCTATGCCGAGCCTGAAGCGGAAGCGGAAAATTCGGCCCAGTTTGATCTCAGCGATCAGCGTACGCTGGATGAGATCATTTACTGGTTGATGGATATGGGATATATTCCGAGTTTTTGTACGGCCTGCTATCGAGAAGGGCGGACGGGTGACCGGTTCATGGCTCTTTGCAAGAGCAAACAAATTCAAAACTGCTGCCATCCCAATGCTTTGCTGACTTTGAAAGAATATCTGGAAGATTATGCTTCGCCTCGGACAAAAGCTTTGGGTGACGCCATGATAAAAAAAGAACTATATAATATTCCGAAAGAAAAAGTCCGAGAGATTGTCGAAAAGAATCTTGAGGAAATCCGGCACGGACTGCGGGACTTTCGCTTCTGACTTTCAGCTTAGGCTCAGGATAAAAGCGACCAGAATAAACAGCATTAGCGCTGTTCCGACGAGAATGACGGGAGCCGAGGAGTCCGTTTCACGGCGAAGTTTCCAATTGGCGGCAAAGATGCCGAGATAACTAACCAGAAAAGCTGCACTGGAAAGATTGACAATGGATGAGAAGTCAAAAGCCAGCGTTGCCAGGATGATTAAGATTGTGGTAAACGCATTACCCAGAGTTCCATGCTCCCAAAATTTTCGGACATAAAAGTGTGGCAGTATTTTTTGCTGGCCTAAAGAATGTGAGATGCGGAAGACGCTGAAGAAAGTGGCGTTTATTCCGGTAATAAAGGCAAAAACGGCAGCGGCGTAAATCAGCCCGTATCCCCAGGTGCCGAGAATTTTTTCCGCTGCCGTGGCAACAGCCGTATCGGCATTGTCCAGCAAGCTGGCTGACGGCGTATAGTTGAGGACGACATAAGCCAAGAAAATGTATAATGCGGTGACAATGGCCAAGGTGGCAAAAATCGCCATTGTAATTGTGCGTCCGGGGTTTTTAACATTGGCGGCGGCGTTAGTGATGACGCCGTAACCGGCGTAGGCGAAAAAAGTTATGCCGACCGCTTGGAGAAATTTCCATTGGGAGGTGGCTATTTCCGGTGCAAACAGGCGCAAGCCGGGTTGGAAAAAAGCACCGATGATTAAAGCAATCAAAATTAACACTTTAATGAAAACAAGCAGCGTTTCCGAACGTCCGACATCGGCAGCGCCGAGCATATTGAGCAGGGAAAGGGCAGCTATGAGTATGCAGGCAAACGAGTTGATCCATAATTCCGACGGAGGTATCTGATCAAAAAATTCGGTTGCGTAAATTCCGAAGGATTTAGCCATCATGGAAATGGATATGGCAGAGGTGAGCATGTATATCAGAGAGAGGGTTCCGGATATCCAGTGATTGGGGAATGCCAGATGAAAATAATTGGTGAGACCTCCGGCAACCGGGTATTTGGCCGCGAGTTTGGCATAAGAGTAGCCTGAAAACATGGCGGCAGCTCCGGCCAGGACGAAAGCATAGTAAGTTTGGTGCCCGGCCAGCAGGATGACTTGTCCGAGAAGGGCGAAAATTCCGGCGCCGACAATCGAACCGATACCAAGGGAAATAACATTAAGTAAAGACATATTGTTTTGCATTTTTATTCTCCGCGCAAAAAATGTAATTGCGGAATTGAAAAAAACAACCTGTCCGGTTTTTTACCAATGATTAAACTTTAAGACCTATTATTTATTTTGAGCGGAGTTAAACATAGGAAAGGGAAAAAGATGGCAAAACGTTTTATTCTTAACGAGACCAGCTACCACGGGCACGGGGCGGTTAATGAAATCGTTACCGAAGTGAGGTCCCGCGGATTTAAAAAAGCATTGATTGTGACGGATGCCGACCTGGTAAAATTCAAGGTTGTTAAAAAAGTTACGGATTTGCTCGACAAGAACAAGCTTCCTTATGAGGTTTTTGACAAAGTGAAAGCCAATCCCAGCGTGGAAGTTGTTCAGGATGGCGTTAAGGCATTTAAAAAAGCCAAGGCCGATTATATGATTGCCGTTGGCGGGGGATCTCCTCAGGATACGGCCAAAGGAATCGGCATTATCATTAATAATCCCGAGTTTGCCGATGTCGTTTCTCTGGAAGGCGTTGCGCCGACCAAAAACAAGAGCGTTCCGGTAATTGCGGTGGCTACTACGGCCGGAACGGCAGCTGAGACGACTATTAATTATGTGATTACAGATGAGAAGAAACGCCGGAAATTTGTCTGTGTTGATCCGCATGATATTCCGGTGGTAGCGATTGTTGATCCAGATATGATGTCATCTATGCCCAAGGGGCTGACTGCGGCGACCGGCATGGACGCGCTGACGCATGCAATTGAAGGCTATACGACGCAGGGGGCATGGGAATTGGCTGATACTCTGAATCTGAAAGCGATTGAGCTGATTTCCAAAAATTTGCGCAAAGCGGTTGAAAATGATCCGGACGGGCGCGAAGGCATGGCTTTGGGGCAATATGTTACCGGCATGGCTTTTTCCAATGTCGGTTTGGGCGTGGTGCACGGCATGGCACACCCGCTTTCGGCTTTTTATGATACGCCGCACGGTGTGGCAAACGCAGTCTTATTGCCGTATGTGATGGAATTTAACGCGCCTTATACAGGCACAAAGTTTCGCGAGATTGCCCGAGCTATGGGCGTTAAGAAAGTGGATGAAATGAAACAGGCCGAATATCGCGAAGCGGCTGTTAAGGCCGTTAAAAAACTGTCAAAAGATGTCGGTATTCCCAAAACTCTCAAAGATATCGGGGTTAAAAAAGAAGATTTGGAAGCATTGGCAGAGGCGGCGATGGCCGATGTCTGTACGGGGGGAAATCCACGTCCTTGTTGCAAGGAATTGGTTTGGGAAGTTTATAAAAAAGCATATAACGGCAAATAGGTTCCGAGCGGTTCCGTCCAATCCCCCGTTTTGGTAGCGGGGGATTTTTTTGCTTTACAAAACAGGCTGCTTGAGCCATTATCGGGAAAGAATGAATAGGGAGATTGGGAATGCAGTTTGAAATGATGTTTTCAAAAATCCATCGTGCAACCGTTACTGATGCCAATTTAAATTATAAGGGCTCAATCACCATTGATGAAGAACTGATGAAACGGGCCGGCTTGAGCGAGTTTCAGAAAGTCGACGTGGTAGATATTGATAATGGCGAAAGACTGTCCACATATGTGATTAAAGGGCCGGGTGGAAAAGGCGATATTTGTCTGAACGGCGCTGCCGCGCGAAAAGTTCAGATTGGCGATAAAGTCATTATCATTGCTTATGCAACGGTTGACGCAAAGGAGAAAGAGAACTGGAATCCTTTGATTGTTCAGGTTGATGAACATAATCATCCCCGGGATTAGAAAAATGCTTGATTTGGGAATAAAAAAATTTGAAAGATTCCGGCTTCCGGAAGAAATTATTGGCGAAAAAATTGTTTTGAAACGCCGGGCACATGAGCATGATACCGCATTGTTTGCGTTGATAGACGGCTCTCGCGAGATTCTGCGCGAATTTTTATTTTGGGTTGATGACACGCAGAGTGTTGAAGACGTAAAAAAAGTAACGGATATTTTTGCAAAGAACTGGGACGAGTGCAACTCTTTTGAATATGTGTTTTTGGACAGACAGAGCGGAAAAATGGTCGGTGCCGGCGGGATTCATACGGTTTGTTATATGAACCGCATGGCCGAGTATGGTTATTATCTGGACAAAGACGCACGCGGCAACGGGTATGCCAGCGAATTTGTGCAGTTGATGGAAAAAGAGCTTTTTGCCAGAGGAATTCACCGCCTGGTTATTGAGTGTGATGAGAAAAATGCGGCATCGGCTGCCGTAGCTCAAAGAAACGGCTTCTTGTTTGAAGGAGTACTGCGAGATGCTAAATATGCATACGGAACCTATCGCAATGAGATGGTTTTTGCTAAGATAAACGGAGAGGACCGATGAAAAACATTTTGGTTATGGGCGGCGCCGGTTATATCGGTTCGCATACGGTAAGACATTTGCAGGAACATGGCTATGGTTGTATCGTCGCGGACAATTTGATTTACGGACACAGAGAGGCTGTATCTGCATCGTCTTTCGAGTTGGCGGATTTGGCCGATAAGGCTTCTCTCAAGGCAGTCTTTGACAAATATCGGATTGATGCCGTGGTTCATTTTGCAGCGTTTACCTATGTCGGGGAAAGTGTGGAAAATCCGCGGAAATATTACGAAAATAATGTTGTCGGAACGTTGAACCTGTTGGATGTCATGCTGGATCATGATGTTAAAAAAATTGTTTTTTCCAGCACTTGCGCTACTTATGGTAATCCGCAATATATGCCGTTGGATGAAAAACATCCGCAGGCGCCGATTAATCCGTACGGACGGAGTAAGTTTGTTATTGAAAAAATTTTTGAAGATTATGGCCGTGCCTATGGTTTAAAATATACTGCTTTGCGTTATTTTAATGCGGCCGGAGCATCCAAAGACGGACAAATCGGTGAGAGCCATAATCCGGAAACCCATCTTATTCCGCTGGTTTTGAAGGCGATTAAAGGCGAACGGGACTGCATCAAAGTGTTCGGAACTGATTATGATACACCGGATGGAACCTGTTTGCGCGATTATGTACATGTAGAGGATTTGGCGGCGGCGCACCGGCTGGCTTTGGAAAAACTTGACGAATTTCAGGGCTTTTTGAATTTGGGGACGGGGATACCGACTTCTGTTTTGGAGATAATCAGGGCTGCGGAAAAAGTAAGCGGACGGAAATGTCCGGTTGTTTATGAAAAACGCCGCGCCGGAGATCCTGCCGTTTTGTATGCTGCTAACGAAGAAGCCCGTAGGGTTTTGGGGTGGAAACCCGGGTATACAGATATTGAAGAGATTATTCGCACGGCATGGAACTGGGAAATGAACCGTAAGTTTTAGGAGAAAACAGATGCGTTTGTGTTTATTGAGTTTGTTAATGTTTTTGTCTTTGGGCACAGGTGCTGTGTCTGCGCATTATTACCGTCATAGCGGTTATTATGACCATGGGAGCCGGCATCACCGCTATTATTCCAATAATTCCTATACGGTGGAAGACAATACCGGGGATAAAGTGAAATATGACCGTTACGGCAATTATATTCCTGAGGAAAAGAAGCTCAACGCCAAGGAAGGCGAAAAAGTCATATGCCGAAAAGACAAAGACGGAAAAATCATTTGCGATAACTAATTCCTGAACATTTCCGAAAGCTCTTTGATTTTGGCGGTAATTTCCTCTTCGCCGAGAATATGATGGTTTTGCATAAGGATTTTGCCGTTGCAGATAACTGTATCAATGCAGGAGCTGTCGGCAGAATAAACCATGTTGGAAATTAAATTGTAGTTTGGCACCAGAAAATGGTTGTTTAAGTCAACCAAAATGCAATCAGCCAATTTGCCTTCGGCAATAATGCCGGCGTTGAGACCAAAAGCTTCCGCTCCGTTTCGGGTTGCGATTTTGAAGACTTCTTCAGCGGCTCCCGCCGTTGGATTCATGCTTTGTATTTTGGCAGAAAGAGCGCAAAGCTTCATCTCCTCCAGCATACTCAGATTGTTGTTGGAGGCCATGCTGTCTGTGCCGAGTGTAATGATGCAGCCTTTTTCCAAGAGCTTTTGAAATTGAAAAACACCGGAAGCCAGTTTGTAGTTGGAAACGGGGTTGGTGCAGAGGCGGACTTTTTTGCGGGACAGAAGTTCAATGTCCCGGTCGTTGAGAAAAATCGCATGGGCAAGGATTGTCTTTTCATTCAGAGCACCCAAACGGTCAAGATATTCAATCGGCGTGCAACCGTTTTGGCTCAGACAGTCGTCCACTTCTTTCTGTGTTTCGCAGGCATGAATATGCAGATACATATTGTTTTTGCGGGCGGTTTCCGTCGTGTAGCGTATAAGTTCCGGGGAAGCGCTGTAAACGGCGTGGATGGTTAAGACTTTGGCGGTAATTTCGGGGCAGGGATGAGGACAGTTCAGGTAGGCGTCGGTTTTACGTTTTTCCTGCTCGCAGCGCGCACAGTCAAACAAATCAAGGGCGCTGTGCGATGCAGCGACCCGAATTCCCATTTCTGCCGCTGCTTTGAGAATAACCTGCGGTTCAAAATACATATCGGCAAAAAAGACAGTACCGGTTTTTATCATTTCCAAAATTGAAAATTTGGTGGCATGGTAAATAATATCCGACGTGAGGCGCGCTTCCCGGGGCCAAATATCGTCATGGAGCCAGGAAAACAGCTCTTTGTCGTCGCTAATGCCGCGAAAAACGCTCATTCCGGCATGAGAATGTGTGTTGTAAAAACCGGGAAGAATGGCTTTGCCGCTGCCGTCAATGACATTGTCCGTCCGGGTGTTCAGATTGGGGGCAATTCGGGAAAAGGTATTGTTTTCAATCAGAACATCTGTTTGCTTTTGGTTGTGGACAACATTTCGGATTAAAAGGGAAGTCATTGGCGTCCTCGTCAGCGGTTAGTGATTAAATCATCAATAAAAGCGGGCAGGGTGGAACCTGCCTTGCCAAAAATATGGCGGTCAAAATAGTAATTGTTGGAAGTCGGCTCAAGGTTAAATTCAACTGTTTCCGCACCGTTGAGCTTGGCAATCTGTACAAAGGCGGCCGCCGGAAAAACAACGCCGGAAGTGCCGACGGAAAGAAAAAGGTCACAAGTGCGCAGCAGCCGGTCGACTTCATCCATGCAAAGCAGATTTTCGCCAAAGAAAACAATATTGGGTTTCATCATGCCCATGATCTGACAATGCGGGCAGACTGTTTCTGTGTCGACATCGCCAAAAGTTTCCAGAATCTGTCCGCAGTTTTGGCAGACTGCCTGATTGATTTGCCCATGAATATGATAAATGTTGCGGCTGCCGGCTTTTTCATGCAGGGTATCAACATTCTGGGTAACAATGCTGATCCGGGCCGGATATTCGTTTTGCAGCCTGGTGAGCGCCAAATGAGCCGGGTTAGGCTGCGCTTTAACAAGTTCTTGTTTGAGTTCGTTGTAAAAAGCGTGAACATAAGCCGGATTGCGCTGAAAACCTTCAACAGTGGCCACGTCTTCAACCGGATGGTTATTCCATAATCCATTGGAGCTGCGAAAAGTCGCCAACCCGGATTCAGCGGAAATTCCGGCACCGGTTAAAATAACGATATTTTGATATTGCGGCATTTTTTATCCTTTCGGTTTCAGGATAGCTTTATTTTGCTAATTTTTGGTGAAAATTATTATTTTTTGTTTTATAGTAACCGCAAGGAGATTGTAAATGGCTTTTTTGTTGTTGTCGTGCTGTGCACCGTGTTCCTGCGCGGTTATTGAAAAGCTTGCCGCTGCCGGAGAGCAGTTCGGCGTGGTTTTTTATAATCCAAACATTCGGCCCGAAGAAGAATATCGTAAACGTTGTGAAGAGAACAAAAGAGTCTGTCTGGTGTATCAGGTGCCGTTTACGGAACTGGAATATGACAATGACCGTTGGTGCAGACTGACTACCGGGTTGGAGAACGAGCCGGAACGCGGGCGGCGTTGCAGTGTTTGTTTTTATATGCGTTTGAAGCGCGTTATGGAATATGCAAAAGAGAACGGATATGAAGCAGTTGCTTCGGTGTTGGGCGTTTCACGCTATAAAGATTTATCCCAGGTTAATCGGGCGGCGGCCCGGGCGGCAGAAGAAACCGGCGTGCCGTATTTGGAAGTGGAAGGGCGCAAAGGCGGTATGCAGGAAAGACGTGCCCAACTCATTAAGGAGTTGGGTCTTTATAACCAGAATTATTGCGGCTGCAAGCCCCGTTAGTTCTTTTCGCGCGGTTCAAAAAAGAAGAGAAATTTCTTTTTTTGGGTATGGCGCGTGGTAAGAATGTCGCCATAAAGGTAGCGGTAACGCAAAGGGTTGAGTTCAGGCGGCAAAGGCAGCCCGTTTTTCCACAACGAATAAACAAAGCTGACCTGATCACGGCGAGAGAAGTCTTTGACCATTTGCCACCAGGTCTGCATGGCTGTTTTGATTTCCGGATTGTTGTTGCGGCGATAGAGGATATGCGTTTCATACATACCGTAGTTTTCGGGAAAGCCCTCGCTTTTCATCAGGTCATATTCTTTTTGGATGAGGGCAGGGTCGTCTTTGCGTCGTTTCATGCATTCCTGAGCTTCCAGATACGAGCATTTGCGCGTATGCATGGCGACGGCCATCGGGGCGCCGGAGGCACGGATTTTTTGCAGGTCGCTGTATAAAAGAGGGCTTAAAATGTCAATGTTACTGTCAATCCAGAGTGTTTCCTCATATTCGGGGAACAACTGCTGCCCCATGATTTTGTGCCATCTGGCATTGCGAACTTTGTCAAGCTCTGCGAATGCCAGCGGGCGGAAATCCCATGGATAGTCTTCGGGAGCGTAAGCTTCCGGATTTTCTACGAAAAAGACATAGTCAAAGTCCGGATTGATAAACTTCAGCTGCATGGGCGGGTCGTAGTTGGATGTAATGCAGGAATAGACAACCAGTTTGGCTTTGCGCTTTTTTTGCTGTTGTCTGTAGTCACTGACAAGGCGGCGGTAGTTTCTTTTGATGCTGTAGATTTCCCACAACCGTTTGAACGATCCGAGATATGACCAATAGAAAAAGGTTTTGCGGAGATTTCTGGACGGGTTGGTGCGAAACAGAAACTGCATGAAATAGAAGTAAAAACCGCGTTTTAACGAATATGGTTGCATTTTGTTTTCCTGTATTTGACAAACAGGAAAATTATATCTTTATTTGCCGTTGATTTAAATATTCAATTTGAATATGTGGACAAATGAAGTTGATTGAGTTTGCAGTTTCGGAGCTTTTGGGCATAGACATAATTTTCTGTTAGTATATGTTTTTTCTTGTGTTATATCTTGGAAAGGGAATGTAAAATGAGCTGTCTTTAATTGATAAAGTACTGCCGATGATTTATGACTGTTTTCCCTTTTTTAATGAACTTGATTTGCTTGAAATCCGTCTTAATGTTTTAAACGGCGTTGTGGACAAGTTTGTGCTGGTGGAAGCAACGCAAACCTTTAATGGCGAAAGCAAGCCTCTGTATTTTAACGAAAATAAACAACGCTTTGCACGTTTTGCCGATAAGATTATTCATATCGTTTGCGATGAGGATTTTTCAGGGGAGAAAAATCCTTGGGTTATTGAGCATAAACAGCGTAATTATATTGCCAAGGGCTGGCAAAACTGCCAAGATGAAGACGTGATTATGATTTCGGATCTGGATGAAATTCCTAATCCCGAAAAAATAATTAAATATAAAGATGTTCCCGGCATCAAATGTTTTCGGAACAATTTTTATTATTACTATCTGAATTATATTTGTGTTGATGATCCGGTATGGAAAAAAGGGACGCGTATGCTTAAATATAAGGACTGCCGAAACAGTCTTGATGCGGAAAAAGTACGGATGAACAGCCATTTGCCGGATGAATACAAACAAGGAACAACGCCCAATAAAATACGTTATTATAAAAAAGGCCTGTGGGTACGGAACGGTGGTTGGCATTTCAGTTATTTGGGTGGTGCCGAGGCCATTCGCAAGAAGATTTTATCCATTTCGCATACGGAGTTCCATAAACCGGAATATACGGATATTAAGAAAATTGAAGAAAGGATTGCTGCCGGAGACGATTTGTTTGGGCGGGGAATGCGTTTTCGGGCCGTGGCCATTGATAAAAGTTACCCACAGTATATTAGAAATAATCTTATAAAATACAATAAGTTGATAATGTTTTCAGAAAGTCTTAGGTTAACAATATTCGACAAGATTAAGATTTTTATTAAAAATATCTTTTAAAGGGGTTTTATGTTTTGGAAAAAATGGTTTGAGCCAAAACCTTTTAATGAAGGTTTTTTGCCGGAAAAAGAAGGACATAAAGTTTTTTTTGCAGAATTTGGGAATCCGGAAGGAGTACCGATTTTGTGTTTTCATGGCGGTCCGGGAGGCGGGAGCCGCCCGCAGCAGGCGCGATTTGCGGATTTGAAACGTTTTCGGGTGATTTTGTTTGACCAAAGAGGATGCGGGAGATCTCTTCCTGCCGGTGAGCTGAAAAACAACACGACTCAGGATTTATTAAAAGATGCAGAACGTTTGCTTGATTATTTGAAAATAAAGGAAAAAGTAATTTTGAGAGGTGCTTCCTGGGGTGCTGCGTTGGCTTTGTTGTTTGCCGAAAAACATGCTCGTAAAATTTGCGGTTTATTGTTGTCGCAGGTTTTTTTGGCGGATAAGGCGGCGCAGGAATGGGAAATTGAAGGAAACCGCAATTTTTATCCTGATTTTGTGGCGGAAATGGAGAGTAAGGCGAGGGGGAATATTCGTTCTTTTTATGAAGCGGAAATTAATTCAAAAAGCGTAAAAAGGCAGCTTAATGCCGCCAATCATTACGGTTTTTTTGAACGAATATGCGGCAGTCTGACGCCGGCATGGGGTGTTTGCTCCGAGTTGAGCGAAAAAGAACTTGCAAGCCAGCGCGTTTTTCTGCACTATGCGGCGCAGAATTTTATGCTCGGCGAACGCGAAATTATGGATAATATTGAAAAAATCAAGCAAATTCCTGCAGTTATCGTGCATAATCGTCTGGATTTCGTTTGTCCGCCGAAGGGGGCGTATGATGTGCACCGGGTACTTTTAAAGTCAAAATTGGTGATTGTTCCTGAAAAAGGGCATGTCGGCAGGCTTTTAGCCAAAGCTATCCGTACGGAATTTGCGGCTTGGCTGCGAAATATGTGATTCCCGGTATTTGAGACAGAGGCATGAAAAAAGAGTTTTATATTTTCCGGCACGGACAAACAACATTTAATGTCGAGGGAAGAATTCAAGGGCAGCTTGATGATTCGGTCTTAACACCTTTGGGGGTTCGCCAGGTTAAAAGAATAGGTAAGCTTCTGGCAAACAGGAAGGTTGATGTTCTGGTTTGTTCGCCACTCAGACGGACAAGGCAAAGCGCCGAATTGGTTAATGCTTTTATCGGTGTGCCGCTGTTGGAAGATCGTCGTTTTCGTGAAGCGGAGATCGGCAAGGCCGAAGGGCTGCTGCATGCGGAGATTGAAGATAAGTATCCGGATAAATACCGTCAATGGAAAAGTTCGGCCTGTGAATTTGACAATATTTGTTTTGAAGGTGGAGAAACAAAGAAGCAAATCCGTGGACGCGTTATGGATGCCTTACTGGATTATGCCGATAAGTCAGATTATAAAATTGTTGCTGTTTCAACACACAGGATTGTCATTGAGCAAATCATGATTGCTTTGGGCGCCGGATATATTGATGTCAGGAACGGAGCAATCCTTCATATTGTTTATCAGAACGGAATGTGGAAGATCATCGGCTGGCTGGAATGAATTTTCAGCGAGCTGAAGTATAATTTATCGGAAAAAATGATTTTGCTCGTTGTGAGAGCCTTAAATTTGTTTTTTATGTTTATCGAGGTTTTATTTTTATTGCTTCTGTTGTTTTTTATATCTCCTTACTATACATAATAAACATTATGCGACAAAAGTTTGTGAAAACAATAATGCTTCCCTCACTTAAAATTATTCAATTTCAAGGTGTTGTCCTTGTTTGACAAAATCCGTATATGCTTTTGTTGGGCGTGTTTTGGGGTTGCGTTGTTATTTGTTGATGATGAGTTTGATGAGATTCATCAGAAAAACGATTGCCATAAAAGTTACGGCTCTGGCGGCAAAAGTTATCAACCCCGCTCCGTGTCCGAGTACGACAAACTGGATAATGATTGCAGCGGCCACGGCGCAGCCGGCAATAATCAGCCAGTAATTTTTGTTTCCAAGGAAAATAAAGGCGCAAACGGCAGCGGATACGGCTAAAATGTTGCTTCCCGCAAAGTTAAAGCACAGGCCGACAAAATGTTTAACAGCTGCGATATTGAAGATATATCCGGCCGCGACAATGATGAGCGCTGCGGTTAGAATAGTAAAGTAGGATTTAGTTTTGGTCATGGTTTTCCCTTTCAGAAATCAGTATGTTTAAAATATTTTGAATGGATTCAATATCCGAAGATGCAATTTTTTCAATCTGTTTGCGCGCATAAGCTGAAAATTCTGCAAATACGGGAGTTTCTGAGCGCTTGCTGCAGTCATAGTAACAGGCCGCAAAAACGGTATCGAGCTTATCAATTGCTTTAACAAAACGAGATTCCGCCGTTTTCTGAGCTTCAAATTCGGCAAACAAATCCAAGAGACGGGGTGATTCCAGTTCTTGAGCGATGCGTTGCATGCCCTGCTCTTCCAAAAGATGTTTTTGTATCGGAGAGATATTGTCGCAAGGCGTATAGTCGCCGCTGTAAAGTTCGGCGAGATCGTGAATCAGAGCCAATTCCAGGCAGCGGCAGCGGTTAAGATGTTCCGGGGCCAGTAAAAAAGTCAGGAAGCAAACACTAAAGCTGTGGTCAGCATCGCTTTCGGGAGAAAGTACGCCGCGTTTAAGCCAGCCGGAACGTTTTAAGTCTTTAAAACGCCCCAGGATGTTTGTCAGGTTATATATTTGCTTTTTATTTAACATTATATAAAGCCGCTTTTATCAGCCGACGGGTATATTCCTGTCGGGGATGTTCAAAAATTTGTTTAAGTTGTCCCTGTTCAATGATTTTGCCGTCTTTCATAACGGCAATTTCGTCCGACATGGCGCGAACCGCCTGCATATCATGAGAGATAAAGATATAAGACAGTTTGCGCTTTTGCTGAATATCCTGCAAAAGCGCGATGATTTGCGCCTGAATGGTTACATCCAAAGCAGAAGTCGGTTCGTCCAACACAAGGATTTGAGGTTCCAGAATCAACGCCCGGGCAATTGCTATTCTTTGGCGCTGTCCGCCGGAAAATTCATGTGGGTATTTGACGGCAGATTCGGGGCGGAGACCTACTTCTTGAAGGGCAAAGAGAATTTTTTGCTTTTTGTCTTGCGGGGAAAGCTTTGGAAAATGGACGTTAAGCCCCTCGCCTACGATTTGTTCAACGTTCATGCGGGGATTTAATGAATTGTAAGGATCCTGAAAGACGATCTGCACCGATTTGCGGAAGTCAGCTTCTCTGAGGCCGGGAAACGTTATTTTGCCGTCGAATTTAATCAGGCGGCAGAAGGCTTGTCCTAAAGTGGTTTTTCCGGAACCGGATTCACCGACGATGCCTAAAGTCTGTGCTTTTTTTAACTGAAAGGAAACGTTGTCGACGGCATAAAGATATTCTTTTACGCTGCCCCAAAAGTTTTTTTTGAGCGGATAGCGGACGGTCAGTCCTTTAACATCCGCCACAACAGTTTCTGACAAAATATTGTTTAATTTCATTATGTTATGCGCATTAATTAATGCTTTTGTGTAATTTTCTTTAGGCTCTTCGAATATCTGTTTGCAGCTGCCGCGTTCAATGATTTTACCGCTTTTCATTACAAGGACATGGTCGGCTGTGTTGCGAATGAGACCCAAATCATGGCTGATAAAAATTACGGACATGCCGAGTTGATTCTTCAGTTTGAGCAACAAATCAAGGATTTGTTTTTGGATTGTAACATCCAATGCCGTTGTCGGCTCGTCTGCAATCAGAATATCCGGACGGTTGGCTATGGCCATTGCAATCATCACTCTTTGGCGTTGTCCGCCTGACAGTTCGTGCGGATAAGCCTTCAATCGCTGCCGGGCATTGGTAATTCCGGTCAGTTTCAGTAATTTCAGGACTTCTGCCCTGGCCTGCCGGGGCGATAATCCGCGATGAACAATCAATGTTTCGGCAATTTGATGTTCAATTGTGTGCAGCGGGTTTAATGAAGACATCGGCTCTTGGAAAACAAAACCGATTCGGCCGCCGCGGAATTCTTTTAGGTCGGGATTGCCAAGCAGCTGCGTGCCTTTAAAACAGATGGAAGAAGCCGGATTGTGAAAAGCCTTTGGGTATGGAAGCAGACCGAGGATGGAGAGCGCCGTAAGGGTTTTCCCGGAACCGGATTCGCCGACGATGCCTAAGATTTCGCCCCGGCGAAGCTGAAAAGAAATGTTTTTAACGGCAAAGAAATCTTTTTCTTCATTATGAAAGCCGATGCTCAGATTTTTTACGTCCAGAAGGTTTTCCATTATTTATTTCTCCGGGTATCAAAAGCGTCGCGAATGCCTTCGCCGATGAATATCAGCAAAGTCAACAAACCAGAAAGGACGATAAAGATGGAGATGCCAATCCAAGGCGCTTGCAAATTGTCTTTTCCCTGACGCACCAAATCCCCCAACGACGGATAATCATGAGAGAGTCCAAGCCCCAAAAAATCCAAGGCTGTGAGGGCAACAATGGCTTCCGAGAGAAAAAACGGAACAAAAGTGACGGTAGCAATGACTGCATTGGGCAAAATGTGCCGAAACATAATGCGGAAATCGCTTACACCAAGTGCTTTAGCCGCTTTGACGAATTCAAAGTTGCGGGTGCGCAGAAATTCGGCGCGGACAACACCGGTCAGGTTCATCCAAGTGAAGCAGAGCATGATGACCAGCAGCGTCCAGAAAGTCGGTACGAAAATGCTGGCGATGATAATTAAGACGAAGAGCTGCGGCAAAGCCTCCCAGATTTCGAGAAAGCGCTGAAACAGGATGTCTGTTTTTCCGCCGAAATATCCCTGAATAGCTCCTGCACAAATTCCGATTACCGAAGAAATTCCCGTAAGCAGAAAGGCAAAAACAACCGAAAGGCGCAAACCGTATATAATCCGAACTAAAATATCCCTGCCCTCATCGTCCGTACCCAAGAAATGTTTGGAATCGGGTGGAGACGGTGTCGGTTTTTCAAGAGTGTAGTCAACGGTATTGAAGGAATAAGGCAAAAACGGAAAGACCATAAAACCGTTTTGTTCAATGTTGTTTTTGATATACGGATCACGATAGTCGGCCGGTGTCGGAAAGTCTCCGCCGAAGGTTTGTTCCGTATAGGTTTTGAACAAGGGAAAGTAATATTCTCCTTTGTATTTGACCAGCAACGGCTGATCATTGGCGATGATTTCGGCAAAAAGTGTCAGGACAAAAAGAGAGCCGAAAATCAGCAAAGACCAAAAAGCGCGCCGGTTTTTACGAAATGCCCGCAAGCGTTTCAGGGTAACGGGGCTTAGTTTTTCCAAGGTCAGGCCAAACAATGCGCTTTCCTATTCTTTCTTTTCTTCTTCTGCCGGACGGTATTGGATCTCGCCAAGCAAAAATGGCGGTACGACATCGTGAGATTTTTGATTTTCAATGACTTTGACTTCAATTTTGACGTCGGCTGGCTGCTTCGTGCCTGGGTTTTCCGGTGTCGGGGCTTTTTCTTCCTGTTCTGCCCGGGCTTTCTCTTTGAGCTGTTGCGGTTTGTCTAAGGGAGACTCCGCTTTTGTTTTTTGAGGCTTTGTTTTGACTGTATTTTCTTGTGCCGGTTCAGAGGTTTGGGGTTGCGGTTGTTTTTTTTCGGCAGTGTCTGTACCGTCCTGGTTTTCAGGAGTTTGTTCTGTCGTGCCTTCTGTTTGCTGCGCAGTCTCGGAAATACTTTGAAGCTTTTTTCCTTCCGGGAGTTCTTCAACTGCGGCGACCGGCGCATCATGAATGATTACCTCCTGTGCTTCAGACTGCTCTTTTTCCAGCGGGATGGTCGGTTCGAGCATCAGATTTTCGACCTGGTTATGCCCTGCCCAAGCCTGATACCAGCGTTTAAACCGGTTGACGGCATTTGTCGCTTCTTGTTCTGAGATTTGTTCTTTGGCATTGCTTTCCCGGATGTCTTTTTTGAGATTATCGGAAATTTTTATATTTTCCAATTCTTGGCAGTCATTTTGTTTTAGAATGACGTTGCCGAGAATGCTTGAAGCCGCGCAGAGTTTGCTGTCGGTCTGCGGGGATGTGCTCTGAGGAAGACGGACAGCCAATGCAACTTGTTTTTGGTGTTTAAATTCCTGGTAGAAATCTTTGGGCTGACCGGAAAACAGCGGCAGAGGCGAGCTTAACCCAAGCACCACAATTGTCGTGTTGTCCAGTTTTTGTTCTTTTTGCAGCTGTTGAATGAAGTTTTCCAATTTGCCGTAGAGACAGCTTACCTGAGCCGTGTAGGCCTGCCTTTTATCAAGCAGGTTGTTGTCTTCTTTGAGGCTCAGCCATTGAGAAACGGGTTTGATACTGCAAAGGCCGTTATAAATATACAAATCTGAAGGCAAGTCTATGACTGCAAAATAGGCATTGTTGCCGCTTCCGGATTTTATGTCGGCGGCGATCATATCGAGAATTTTCGGTGTGTTGTAGACGTAAAGGTCACGAGGCGAAAATTTCAGCGGAGCGATATCTTTGTTTATTCCAAGGAAAGACAAGCCCTTCAGTATGGGATTCAATCCGCCGGAAAGTCCTGTACTTTCAAGCCAGCCGGCAGTGAGCAGAATTGTTTTTTGCGTCAGGCTGAAGTTGTCGTTTTCGAGGTTTATGGGCGGCGTGGCTTTGGCCGTGCATTCGGCGGCCAGCATGGCATTGTTGATCCGGCACAGTTCCATCCCCCGGGTTTGGTAGATATGCAGGTTATAACCGTCGTTGCGGAATGTGTCGAAAAATTTGTTATTTTTTAAGTATATTTTTTCTGCCGCGAGGTTGGAAAAATCCCAATAACTTTTAAGCAGGACATCCGACAACTGCAATTTTTCAACAGACAATTCGGAATCCGGGTTGAATATCCGGATTAAATTTTCGAAAGGTTTTTGCGGGTTGTCAATATAAGCGGCGGAATAGTGCGTAAAGTTATTGCGGGTGTAAAAGCCGAGCATTGCCGCGGCGGCTGTTTTGGCATCGTCGGAAGCCCTTGGCATCTGAGACAGCTCACGCAGGTTATTATAAGAAGCAAGCTGCGGCAAGGCAAGAAAAACAATGTTGCGGCCGTTGGGGTGCGTAAATTCGTCGCCGTTGGCCCGGATATTTTTGAATTGGGGCGATACCGGATCAAAATAAGCGTCGCTGACGATATAGCCGAAGATGAAAATAAGAGTACCGAGGAAATAAGCCTGGTTGGAGCGGCGGCCATAAGTCAGAAAGAGGAAAAAAAGGATTCCGGCAGCGCCGGCGATAACCAGATGAGATGATGTCATTAAGATACGGCTTATTCCAGAACCGAAATATTGTCCGAACAGGCTGTCTAAAACCGAATGGCGGTCAAACAGCGCAAACTGTGTCAGAACTGCCAAGACAAAGAACCCGGCGATGATAGCCGTAAACAAATCCTGCAGAAACAGCGAGAAAGACAGCAGAAACAAAATTGCAAAAGATACTGCGGCGATGGCAGAGTAAATGATGATAGCTTCGGTATTTAAGGTCTGAGTGTTGTCAAACAGGCTGTAGCTTCCCGCTTCGGCGAACAAAGTGAAGTCAATGCCGATAAGAACGGCGCAAATCAGGCTTTTAATGATCCAGTCTGCAAAATATTCGCGAAAGCGGCGTTTTTTTAATTTGCGCTCGGCTTTATTTTTAGCAGAGACGGCTTTAGCGGAGATTTGTCTGGGATCATCAAGAAAAATATCGTCCATGTTTTGCACCTTGGATTATTTTATCACGGTGTTTCTATATAACCATATCTTGTTTTAATTTTAAAGCAAAAATCCTCAGAGGTTGCACAACTTCTGAGGATTTTGAAACCGGCAGCGGCCTTATTATCTGGA
The DNA here is from genome assembly GCA_944391425.1 of uncultured Alphaproteobacteria bacterium. Taxonomy (GTDB): domain Bacteria; phylum Pseudomonadota; class Alphaproteobacteria; order RF32; family CAG-239; genus CAZU01. The sequence goes on from CALXTO010000001.1 coordinate 33,370, forward strand.
GTAGAACTCGATAACCAAATTCGGTTCCATGACGGAGGCATAAGGAACATCGTCAAATTTAGGAACGAATGTGTATTTGGCGCTGAACTTCTTGCTGTCAACTTCAAGATAAGCCGGATGGTCGCGCGTAGCGGATTCCATGGCGGCAATCACAATCGGCAGCTGTTTTGATTTTTCGCGGACTTCAATAACGTCACCGGCTTTAACCATGTAAGAAGGAATATTTACCTTTTTGCCGTTAACGGTAATATGTCCGTGGTTTACAAACTGGCGGGCAGCGAAAATCGTGGGAACGAATTTGGCTTTGTAGACCAGATTGTCCAGACGGGATTCCAAAATACCGATCAGGTTTTCAGCGGCATCGCCAGAGCGGCGGATGGCTTCAACATAGTATTTGTGAAACTGCTTTTCAGAAACGTTTCCGTAATAGGTTTTCAATTTCTGTTTGGCATAAAGCTGCTGGCCGTAGTCCGTAGGCTTTTTGCGGCGCTGACCGTGCTGGCCGGGCGCGTATTCTCTTTTATTGACGGAACCGTTGGGAGCGCCCCAGATGGTACCGTACTGGCGTTCTTTCTTTTTCTTTGCAGAAACGATACTTTTCATTATAAATTTTCCTTTTATTTATTGTATTATTGTCCCGGTAGTTTTGACTTATTGGCTGTCAAACGAGGTGTTTTCCATCTTCATTCCCGGAAGTGAGGGCAATTTATAACATTAATTACTGAAAATCAAGTCTTTTTTTATAATTTAGTGGATTTTTAAGCAAAAGGTGTTATACCGTAAGAAAAATAAGCCGTAACGGGAGAAATTCCGAATGTCATACGATATGTTGCTACAGCGGGCGCTGGCTTTGCATGACGCCGGACAGCTTGACGAAGCCGAGGCCGTTTACCGCCAGATATTGGAAACGGCGCCGGAGCAGCCCGACGTGCTCAATCTTCTGGGGTTAGTGGCACAAGCCAAAGGGGCTCAGGACGAGGCTTGCCGCCTGTTTGCTACGGCCTTGCGCAAAAAGGGAACGGATGATGCCGCCATCTGCTATAACCTCGCCTACTCTCTTCGTTTGTCCGGAAAAATGCATGAAGCCGTCGATTTTCTGCAGAGAGTGCTGCTGCTCAAACCTGACTTGAAAGAAGCTTATAATGAACTGGGGCTTGCTTTGTGGGATTTACAGCAGCCGGAAACCGCAAGGGAAAACTGGAGCAAGGCTTCTGCTCTGGATCCTTCTTATGCCGCTGCCCGGATCAATCTGGCCAGAAGTTATGAGCAGGAAAATCCCGTGCGGGCAGCCGAAGAATTAGAAAAAGTGACGGCGGTTTTTCCCGGCGAAGCGGCGGCATGGTATTATCTCAGCCGTCTCTGTTATCTTAACGGTGATTATGCAAAAGCTTGGGATGCCGCAATTAAGGCCAAAGAACAGGCTCCGGCATCTGATGATGCAAGGGTGATGCTGGCCCTGCTCTCTTTGCAGGAAAAACAGGAGGCAAATGCAAAAATTTATTTTATGAAAGCCGTAATGTTAAATCCCGGCAATATTGACGCCGTACTCGGGCTGGCGAATCTTAACAGTCGCGAAGGCAATTTTGAAGAAGCGGAAAAAGGATATCTGCAGGCAATTGAGCTGGATGCGGAAAATTTTGACGCCCACAATAATTATGCCGAAATGTTGTATCGGCAGAACCGCCTTGCCGAGGCTCTGGAAGAATATCGGAAAGCTGTTATCATCAATCCCAAAGCTGCGGAAGTCAGCAACAATCTTGCGTTGATTTTGAAAGACCGGGGCGAATATGAAGAAGCCTTGGGTTTGCTGTTTAACGCATTTATCTTGAAGCCCAACATGGAAGAAACTGCCGTCAATTTGGCCGAGACACTGACTTTATTTTACCGCTGTGAACCGCAAAAAACGGTTGAATTGGCTGAAAAATGGCTTGAATATGCTCCGGATAACGTTTTTGCCACCCGTGTGTGTGCCGCACTGAAAGGACAAAAAAGTGAAAATAATCAGATTTATGCTCAGAAGTTGTTTGACCATTTTGCTGATCGTTACGAACTGGTTATGCAGAATCTGGGTTATACAGTTCCGCTGGCTATGGGAAGAATTGCAGGATCTCTTAAAGGTTCCGTTGTGGATTTGGGGTGTGGTACGGGGCTTGTGGGCAAAGTTCTTAAAAATTCTGAAAATACACTGACCGGCGTGGATATTTCAGCCCAAATGCTGAAAAAAGCACAAGAAAAAGGTGTTTATGACTGTTTAGCGCAAGATGACATCGCGGCATATTTGCGGCGGAACGGTAACTTTGACTGGGCGGTTGCCGCCGATGTTTTCGGATATGTGGGCGATTTGTCTGAGATGGTGGCTTTATGCCGCGGGAAGAATTTGCTTTTTTCGACGGAAAATGCGGAAGATACTGAAACTTACAAGATGTCCGAGAGCGGACGTTACCGCCATAATCCGGCTTATGTGAGAAAGCTTTTGCAGGAGAACGGTTTTGAAAAAATCAATGCGGAAGAACTTTTGCTGCGTTCGGAAAATGGTATTGCTGTTTCGGGAACAATCTGGAAAGCTGAGAGCCGATAAAAAAGCCGTCTGTTTTCAGACGGCTTTAACGGTCAAGTTTTAACCGGTTTAGAACGTATATCTGAGACCGGCGGTTACTTCGGCCAGGTGATTCAAATCACGGGTGCCGATATAGGAATAACGCCCGACAACACGCGCTGAAATATGATCCGTCAAGTCATACTGAGCACCGCCACCGACACGATAACCGACGCGGCTTTTGGTGATTTTTTCACCGGCGTGTTTGAGTTTGGTATCATAAACGGCCGCACCGGCAGTTGCCAAAAGGCTGAATTTTTGTTCACATCCCAGCGGCAGATAACCATACAAATCCAAACCGTAAGCGTTGAATTTGTATTTCATGTCTCCGCCTTCGGCTTCGCTGAGGTGGGTTTTGCGGTTACCGGACTGCTGGTAAAAAGCTTCCAAGCTGACGTAATCCATCAACTCGATACCGGCATTGATAATTCCGGAATTGAAATTGTCTTTTGAAGCAGAGGCTCTGCCCTTTAGGTCGGCCTTGTCATAAGCATAATCGGCACCGATGTAGGGTTTGAAATCCTTCAGCATCTGTGCATTGGCCGAAGCAGAAATCAAACAAGCAACACTTGCAAGTAATAATGTCTTTTTCATTGTTTTTAAACTCCATTTATAAATAGGTTTTCATAGTGATTAAAAGCATTATGCTTTGAACGTCCCGTAAAACTGTCATTTTGCGGCAGTTTCTGAAAAGTAGATAATCTTGTCTGAAAGGATTTAAAGGGGGAAAAGAAAAATTTATAATATTTTCTTCTAATATTTGGTGCTTTTAAGTTTTTTTTTACGGAGATATGTTTGATTGAAAATATTAAATTCAGGAGAATATCATGCATTTTACTTGTCCGGACAAAAGCTGCGTCAAATGTCAAAGGCTGTTAGATTTCAGAGCCGAAAACATTAAAAAATTCCCGTCTTATTATAATGGTCCCGTTCCTTCTTTCGGTCCTTTGGAGGCAGAAATCCTGATTGTGGGGCTGGCTCCGGGACTAAACGGGGCCAATCAGACCGGGCGGCCGTTTACAAATGACTATGCCGGGGATGTTTTATACCCTATTCTTAAAAAGCACGGTTTGGCACGGGGAGAATACGGCAAACGCAAAGATGACGGATTTGAGCTGACCAATGTGCGAATAACCAATTCGGTTCGCTGTGTCCCGCCCCAAAATAAAGTTACCGGCGAGGAAGTTAAGAACTGCGGCGCCTATCTTATTGACGAAATTGCCGCCATGACGAGGCTTAAAGTTATTTTGACATTGGGAAGCGTTGCCCATAATGCCGTGTTGGGCGTGCTGGGATATCGTAAGTCGCAATTTAAATTTGTGCACGGAGCCATGCATGAGCTCGGACGGCACGGACTGATTTTGGCTAATTCTTACCATACGTCGCGTTATAACATCAATACCGGGGTTTTAACCTATGAAATGTTTGATGCTGTCGTTTCTTCGGTAAAAAAAATATTGACAAAATAACTGAAAAGGCTACTCTGTAAAAGTTTCAATTTTATTATTAAGACATCATTTAAACTTCAATAGTATGAGAAAAAACGAGAAAAACCGTGCCGAATACGGGTATGGGAAAGACAGCATTTTGTTCTATCGCGGCAGTGATGAGAAAGTAAACAGCTTAAAAGAAGCAGCCATTGCCGCTCGGAAAACCGGTTTGGGTTTTGTGGTTAAACATGAAGGTCCGTTTTTAAGGACGGTCAGTACCGTCTTGGGCTGGGACGTTGAGATTATGACTGTTAGACAGGCTCAGGAGCTGTTTGCCGGCAATGATGAAGTCTTAAGCGAGTTGCATATGATTTCTCAGGTCGGCTGGCCCCGGAGAGAAACAATTGTAGCCGTTTCGGGAAAAGACAGCGGCAACCCGTATGTCTTTATGATGGAAGGCCTGAATTTCAGAAAAGTCTTATGGGAAGATCTCGTGAAGGAGCCTTAGGGCTCCTTTTTTTATTGGCTGATACCGGCAAAACCCATAAAAGCCATAGACAGCAAACCTGCGGTAATCAAAGCTAACGGTGTTCCTTTTAGGGCCGACGGAACTTCCGTATCGGCCAGGCGTTCGCGAATGCCGGCAAAAATGACGATGGCCAGAGTGAAGCCCATGGCATTGGCGAGCGCATAACAAATTCCTGCCGTCAGTGTATAATTCTTTTGTATGGTCAAAATGGCAATTCCCAAGACAGCGCAGTTGGTGGTGATCAGCGGCAGGAATATACCCAGAGCCTGATAAAGCGGCGGCGAAACCTTTTTAACAATGATTTCCACCATTTGCACCAAGGCCGCGATGACCAAGATGAAAGTTACCGTTGTCATAAACGTCAGGTTGTAAGGTTGCAAAAAGGTATAGTAGATCAGAAAAGTGGCTATTGTGGCAATTGTCATGACGAACATGACAGCAAAACCCATACCGGCTGCCGTCGAGATTTTTTTGGAAACGCCCAAAAAAGGACAGATGCCCAGAAACTGCGACAACACAATGTTATTTACGAAAACGGCGGTGATAAAAATCATAAAGTATGCCATGGTTATTCAGCCTTTCGCAGTCTGTTAAACAAGATAATCAACGCGGCCAGAGCCAAAAAGGCGCCGGGCGGCATGATAAACAAAAGTACAGGATTGGCGTCCTCAGCAATAAACGAATAATTAAAAATCGAACCATTGCCCAAAACTTCCCTGACAATTCCCAGTGAAGTCAGTCCGATGGTAAAGCCCGTGCCCATTCCGACGGCGTCTAAAACCGACTGCCAGATATTATTTTTGGAGGCAAATGCTTCCGCCCGTCCCAAAATGATGCAGTTGACAACAATCAACGGGATGAAAATGCCCAGAGCGGCATGCAGCGCCGGGAGGTAAGCGGCCATCAACAGGTCGACAACCGTTACGAAGGAAGCGATGATAACGATAAAAGATGGAATTCTGACTTTGGGCGGAATGATTCCTTTAACCAGAGAAATGGCCACGTTAGACAGAATTAGGACGAACAGTGTTGCCAGCCCCATTCCTAAACCGTTGAGAGCCGAGGTTGTGACGCCTAAAGTCGGGCACATTCCCAAAAGCATGACAAAGGTCGGGTTTTCTCTGATAATTCCTCTGGTCAGGTTTTCTAAACTGGTTTTATTCATGGCTGTTTACCCGGATTGAAGTTATTGTAAGCGTCAACGGCATGTTGAATTGCATCAATGACCGCGCGGGAGGTGATGGTTGCTGCCGTGATGCCGTCAATTTCCCCGCCGTCTTGACGGACTTTGAATTTATGCTTGTTGGGGTTAAAACCGTCAAATTGTTTTTTAAAACGCGGTTCGTCAGCTTTGGAACCCAGCCCCGGTGTTTCGTTGTGTTTGGTGATTTTGAAGGTTTTGACGGAACCGTCGATATAAAAACCTGCAATCAGTTCAATTCTGCCGCCGTATCCGGCGTTGGAATAGGTTTTGACGGCAAAACCGCTGATGCTGCCGTTTTTACGGGCGGGATAAAGCTTCAGTTTGTATTTTTTATCGGGAGTGACAATGTTCATTTGCTCGGCAAAAGGATCGTTATCAAATTCGCCGACAACTTCAGCGATTGCCTCCAATTCTCTTTGATCTTTGGCTTTTTGAATCGGTTCGCGCGTCAGTTGTTCAACAAAGGCGAGGATAAAAGCCGACAGCACGGCAATAGCCGTTAAAACCGTTACCATGCTCCAGAATGTGTTTGAGGAATTTTTGGACATGCTTTATCTCCTGCTGCCGTAAAAACGCGGAGCAACATATTTGTCAATCAGTGGGACGAAGGCGTTCATAATTAAAATTGCAAAAGAAACGCCTTCCGGATATGCGCTCCAGAGCCTGATGGCAACGGTGAGGATACCGCAGCCGACGGCGAAAATCACCTGCCCTTTTTTGTTCATGGGTGATGTAGCATAATCCGTTGCCATAAAAAAGGCACCAAGCAGCAATCCGCCGGAAAACAAATGTGTCAAAGGATCATAACGCGGATCTCCGGTGGACAGCCACAGGACAGCCGTTATTAGAAATACGGTAGAAACGTAATAAAAAGGAATGTGCCAGGTAATGACACGCCGCCACAACAGGTAAAATAACCCAATCAGCAGCGCAAGCGCGGATACCTCACCGAGACAGCCGCCAATATTGCCTGCAAACATGTCCCAATAGCCGGGAAGCTTTCCCTGCAGAGCCGTGGCTGAAGTTTCGGCATCAAGATGTTTCAGGATACCCAGCGTTGTGGCTCCGGTTTGAGCATCGGTTTCCCAAAAGCGCGCCAGATGCGGCTGCGGCCAGGAGGTCATCTGCACCGGAAAAGATATAAACAGAAAAACACGGCCGACCAAAGCCGGATTAAAAATATTTTTGCCCAGTCCGCCGTAACAGGTTTTGGCAACGATTATTGCCATAAAACAACCGACCAGCGTCATCCACACCGGCATGGAACTCGGAAGGTTGTAAGCCAGAAGCAGTCCGGTGATAACCGCGGAAAAGTCGGTCGTGGTATTGCGGGTCTTGAGCCAGTAGCGGCAAGCCAGATATTCAAACAGGACACAGCCGGCCACTGAGGTAAAAATAACCAGCAGCGCGTTTATGCCGAAGAACAGGACGGCTGCCAGAGCTGCCGGCATAAGAGCTATGACGACGTCCAGCATAATGCTGCGGGTATCGCGGGTTGTTTGAAAATGCGGTGCAGTAGATATTTTTAGCATGGTTCCTTATTTCTTTTTCAGTTCGGATTTGGCCAGTTTACAGTAATCCAACAGCGGCAGGCGGGCCGGACAGGTATAGGCGCAGCAGCCGCATTCGATGCAGTCCAAAACATGGCAATCGCGGAGTTCGTCAAAATTTCCGCCGCGAACTTTGCGCGCAATCAGGTACGGTTGCAGGCCGACCGGACAGACTTCCGTGCATTTTGCGCAGCGGATACAGCTATTTTCCGGGGCTTTGCGGCTTGTTTTTTCGGACAACAGCAAAATTCCGGATGTCAGCTTGGTGACGGGTGCATTGATATTGAATGCCGCCGTTCCCATCATGGGACCGCCGAAAATAACTTTGGCCGTTTCGGGCGTTAACCCGCCGGCTTTATCAATCAGGAAAGATGCCGGAGTTCCTATTCTGACCCGATAATTGGCCGGATGAAGGCAGGCATCGCCGCTGACGGTTACAATACGTTCAAACAACGGTTTGTTTTTCATGACAGCTTCATAAATTGCAAAGGCAGTGCCGACATTTTGTACCAGACACCCGGCATCCGCAGGAAGTTTTCCCGAAGGAACTTCGCGGCCGGTGATAGCTGTAATCAGCTGTTTTTCTCCCCCTTGCGGATACTTGGTTGCACAGACCTGAACGTTTACGCCGACATAAGTTTTGGTAACTTTGGAAACGGCTTCGACAGCGTGCGGTTTGTTTTCGTCAATGGCGATAACGGCGTTTTGGATACCGAGAATTTTGTTGATTATTTTGGCGCCGATAACGATTTGTTCCGCTTTTTCAACCATCAGGCGGTCATCAGCGGTTAAAAACGGTTCACACTCGATGCCGTTGATAATCAGCGTATCTACTTTTTTGTTTGACGGGATGCTGGTTTTAACGGGAGTCGGATACCCTGCTCCACCCATGCCGACAATTCCGGCCTGCCGGATTTTGGCGATAATTTCCTCTGCCGTAAAGGGAATTTCTCTGGCGATGTCCGAAGAAAGGTCAACGGAAGGTTCAAACTCATCACCTTCGACGCGGATTGTTATCATGTCTTCGACATAGCCGAATTCGCCTTCGACAGCTTCTACCTTTAAAACTTCGCCGGATACGGATGAATGGACGTCGGCCGAAACAATGCCGTCGGCATCGGCCAACAGCGTTCCGACTTTGACCTTGTCGCCTTTGGCAACAAGTATTTTGGCCGGGGAGCCGATATGCTGTTTTACGGGAATATAGACTATTTCCGGCAAGCCGGCATCCATAATCGGGGATTCCGAAGTGATTTTATATTTATCGGGATGGATACCGCCCATAGGAAATGTTTTTAGCTTAGACATGGCTGTTTTCTCCGCAACGGGTACATATAATGGCTCCTGTCGGGCAGGTTTGAGCCAATTCCGCGCCGAATTTTTCAGCCGAAACCGTATCCGGAATATAGGAAAGATTATTTTCGACTTTGATATCGGAATGAATTTTAGTGCATTTAAGGCAGGCTATGCAGGCCGCTTTGCAGTTTTTACGGGCAACGGCACCTTTTTGAGTATTACGGCAGGCGACATAGACGCGGCAGCCGTCTTTGCCGATGGCGCGAATTTCGAATAGCTGCCGCGGACAAGCGCGCACGCAGGCGCCACAGGAGGTGCATTTGTTTTCGTCGACAACGGGAATTCCCGTTGTTTTATCAATATGCAGAGCACCGAAAGGACAGGCTTTGACGCAGTCTCCCAAGCGCAGGCAGCCTGACGGACAACCTGTCTGCCCGCAGGAAACTCTGTCGGCAATGCGGCAGCTGGAAACGCCGTCGTATTCTATTTTGGCCGGAGCATTTTCACAGGTGCCGTTGCAGCGCAAAACGGCTATGGTCGGTTCTTTGGCGGCGACGGAAAACCCCAGCACGGAAGCAATCTGCTCCATAACCTTCATACCGCCAACCGGGCAAAACAAACCGGCAAACCCCGCCTCGTCGGCTCCGGCGCAGGCCGTGGCAAAATCATGGCAACCCGCTTTGCCGCAGCCGCCGCAGTTGGCCTGCGGCAGAATTTCGTCTATCTGCGTGATTTTATCGTCTTCTTCAACGGCAAATTTTCGGGAAACCAGATAAAGTACGATGGCGGCCGCAAGCGCCGTAACGCCCAAAACCAAAATGCTTAACAAGATAATGTTTTCCATGTCGGTCGCCCTAAGTTATTTTTGAGATATGAAAACTGAATTGCTTTTTTATTCGTTTCTGCGTTAAGAATAGTCCGAAATAATAAGGAATCAAGATAATAATTGCAGATATTCCAGCGCTAATTTCAGAGAAACCGGCGCACAATGCTACAACAAGAGTCGCAAGCATCAGCGCCAGCGGGAGGATATAAGCGTAAAAGACGGCCAGCCATCCCTGCCCGGCATTCATGCCGAGGCGGACCGTTTCCCCAGGGTGAAAATCGGCTGCGTGCGGAGACGGCACTTCTATGACCTTGTCCTGGCAGGACATCAGTCCGCAGCCATGGCGTGCATCACAGTCATGACAGGCCGGATAACGGCTTATTTTAACGCTGACGATGCCGTTTTTAACGGCGGTTACGGTTCCCAGATGTTCAATCGGCATTGCCGGATACTCCTATCAAATCTCTGGCGGCCGGAGAAACGTAAACTTCTCCGCCGTCCATTTGCAAAATAACGGCGAGCTGTTGTTTTTGGGCAAAAGCTTTGGCCTTTTCCGTTCCCATGGCGGTAAGCGCGGTTGCGTAAGCATCGGCCCAGGCACATTCCGGATAAAAAACCGTGGCCGAGACCAAGGCGTTTTCCGCGGGATATCCGGTTTGCGGGGAAATGGTATGGGCATATTTACGCCCGTTTCTGTAATAATAATTGCGGTAATTACCGGAAGTAGCTACGGAATAATCCGTCATTTCTATCCGCATTTCCGGGAAATTACGGTTTGGGTCCGGGATTGTAATGCCGACGAGCCAGCTCCCGTGAGGTCCTCGTCCGGAGACGCGCACCTCTCCTCCGATTTCAATCAAATAGTCACGGATGCCGTTTTGTTCCAGCAGCCGCGCGACTTCATCCACTCCGAAGCCTTTGGCAACGGCGGAAAGGTTTAAGAAGGTACGGCTGTCTTTTTTGCGCAAAGTGCCGAAATCCTTGCTAAAAGTGAGGCTGCCGAAATTGCTGTAAGACAGGACTTGCGAAATTTTTCCGGCGGAAGGTTCGTGATCCGGTTTTTCGGTGCCGAATCCCCAAAGTTCCACAAGTTTGCCAACAGCTGGATCAAACCAGCCGCCGCTTTGCTTCCATACGTCATGCGATATTTGCATCAGAGTTTGCATTTGCGGAGACAGGCTGATGTCTTCTCCCGCTTCGGCACGGTTGATGCGGCTGATTTCGGAGTGCGGGACAAAGACGGACATATGATTGTCCACTTCTTGAAGCTTTTCTTTTATTTTATCTTCCAGCTTATTGATTTTTCGTCCTGAATTAAATTTTATTTTGTAATATGTGCCGAATATGTTTCCTTCAAACGACTGGTAGGAAGAGGTATAGCGGCGCAGGCACAAGGCTGCGACGGAAACTACAAGGATTATTGAAATGTATTTTAAAATACGCATATTATTATCAATCTTTTGCATAATTCGGAACTAGTTTTTTACTTTAAGAAAAATCTGTTATACGATGTATGCCGGCATCGTAATTTTTTATGAGGGATTATAATATGCAAAACAGAGTTGAAGCAATCATAAATAAAATAAAGTCACAATATATTAAGTCGGATTTTTGCCTGCAGAGCAAATGTGTGCGCCAAAAATGGCAAAAAGCGATTAATAAGGCGGGAGAAAAATTCGCCAAAGCAGGTGTTTCGGCCAACGTCATTTCCGTCAGCGGTTTTATTATCGGCCTGCTGGCCATTAATTTTCTGGCAATGAATATGTATTTTTGGGCATTGGTCTGCATTTTGGCCAACAGATTTTTTGATGCTTTGGACGGCGCCGTTGCCAGAGCCGCAAAAAGCAGTGATTTCGGCGTATTTTTGGATGCTTGCCTGGATTATACCTTTTATGCCGGGGTTATTTTCGGGTTTGCGCTTGCCTCCCCTTATCAAAATGCGGTTGCGGCTGCTTTCTTGTTGTTTGCGTTTACGGCTTCGGCCTGCGCCATGTTGTCTTATTCGGTGATTGCTTATAAAAACCGCCCGTCCCAGAAGTTGGACCTGGATCAGTCTCCTTTTTATCTCGGCGGTCTGGCTCAGGGATTCGAAACTTTGACGGCTTTGGTCATTTTATGTATTGTTCCGGGATGGTTCCTGCCGGTGGCCGTTATTTTGGGCTGTTGGTGCCTGGTGAAATTCCTGCTTGTGATTTCGACGGCTTATTATAATTTTGTGGTCGCAGCCAAGAGTAAACCGTAATGCAGAAAATCAAGGCTGTCTTTTATATTGTCTGGGGAATCGTTTTATCTGCTCCCGTTTTGGCACAGGAGACAGAAAACCGTTTTGACAACGATAAAGTCAGCCTTCGGCTTTTTTCCAATTTTGAACAGGTAAATCCTCTGCAAAATCTGGAAATATTTTTGCGTTTTAAAATGCATGACGGCTGGCATATCTTTTCACAGGAACCGGGAGAAGCTGGCATGCCGACCCAGGTCAAGTGGTCTTTGCCCCAAGGCTACCGTCAGCTTGAAGAAAGCTGGAGTAGAGATGAAACTTTTGAAACGGAAGGAATTGTTCAGCATGGGTACGGTGATACGGCTTATTACAAAGCAACCATCCGTCCTGATGCGGCTTCTGCTGCTGTCGGCGGCGAAGCCATGTTGACGGCTGATGTCCGCTGGCTGGCGTGCCGGGAAGAATGCGTTCCGGAAAAGGCGCGCCTGAGGTTGAAGTTACCCATAACGTATCGGGATCTGTTGCCCGGAAAAGAGTGGCAGAATGTTGCGGCGGCGGCTCAGGAATGGTTTCATCCCCGGGCGGAAAAAGAAGAATTCGGTTTGTGGTTGGTTTTGTTGATGGCTTTTGCCGGTGGAATCGTTTTGAATTTTATGCCGTGCATTTTTCCGATTTTGGCAATCAAAGCCATTTCTTTATCACAGACGTCTTACAGCAAATATAAAAGCCGAATGGAATCTTTGTTTTACACGTTGGGCGTGATTGTTTCTTTTTTAATTATGGCGGCAATATTGTACGCCTTGCGGAGCCAGGGCGAATATCTGGGCTGGGGATTTCAGTTGCAGTCTCCCGTGTTTGTGGGAATCATGATTGTTGTTTTTGCGGTTATTGCCCTGATGTTTTTGGATATTGTCGTTATCAATAATCCTTTTGCCGATAAGTTGGGACGGATGTCTTTTCAAAATCATTTGCTCAGTTCTTTTATGACAGGTTTTTTGGCTGTTTTGATTGCCAGCCCCTGCACGGCTCCCTTTATGGGGGTTGCCGTCGGATATACGCTGAGCGCGCCGCCGCATATTTATTATCCGGTCTTCTTTGTTTTAGGGCTTGGATATGCTCTTCCCTTTGCATTGGCCGGACTTTTTCCGAAAATAATTGCCAAGATTCTGCCGCGACCGGGAAAATGGATGGTGATTTTGAAGAAAATATTTGCCATTCCCGTCCTTTTGACTTGTGTCTGGCTGGTATGGGTGCTGTATAATCAGCTTATTCCGCGCAAGGCTCCGGATTTGTTGTGGAAAGAGTATGATGTCCGAGGGGTGGAACAGCTGCTGTCCCGCCATGAACCCGTGTTTGTCGATTTTACGGCCAAATGGTGCATCACCTGTCTGATTAACCGGGAAACAGCCCTGCAATCAAAAGAATTTGAGAAATTAGTTGATGAGCACGGCATACACCTGTTTCGGGCGGATTGGACAAACAACAGCGAAAATATTGCCAGAGCCCTGGCTTCTTATGGGCGCAACAGTATTCCGCTTTATGTGTATTATGACGGAAAATCGGATGATTATTTAATTTTACCGCAGTTGCTTACGCCTGGTATTCTGAGAGAATATTTAAAATAAAAAAAGCCTCCCCGGAGGGAGGCCTCAGTTTTTTATTTTCCGAAAATGCCAATGCTTTTGACTTTGTCTTTAACGCCGCCGACAACATTGTCCAAATTTTCTTTGGCAATGTTTTTAACGTCGTTTAATCCGCTTTTGACAACCGTCTGCGAAGCGGTGTTCAGAATCTTGGCAAAGATTTTGGAAATGGAGGCTGCAATACTTTCACCTTTTTTGTCTTGTCCGATATCTTTCAAGGTAATTTCAGGAAGCTTGACGTCCAGTGCTGCTGCCTTGCCTTCTAACGGTGTTTCGGCTTTGATTTCGCCGCCGGCGACAATAACCTTTTTAATAATGACTTTTTTTGATGCTGCTTTTTGTTCCGCAGATTTTTTCGGCTCTGCCGCGGTTTTTTGTTCTTCTTTGACGGCAGAAGCTGTGTTTTTGGAAATATTTTCCTGAATCTGTTTGATGTTGTTTTGAGTCAAAGAGCGCATTTCATAGGTGATAACAGGCTTTTGGATATTTATTTCTTCAATAACAATAGTATCCGTGGTCAGACTTTTAACGTCGACTTTAACGTTTATGCTGCCTAGATCAAACAAATAAGGACTTTTGTAATTTTTGGGATTGGCAACGGTCAACCCGGAAACGGAAGCCGTCCCGTTTAACGGGGAAAACTGGAAACCGCCAAGCTTGACCTCCGTTCCTGTGATTTCGGAGCCATATTTGTTGACAACGGTTTTGACGATTGATTCTAAAGAAAGCCATACTGCGCCGACGGCAAGCAGAATAATGGCAACAAGGCTGATAAATATTTTCTTTTTCATGTAATCCTCCTTCAGTTGATGATGCGGTAATTGTAAATCTTTCTTGATGTTTGGCAAGAAAAATATTTTTTGATGAAAAAAAGTTCAAAAAATTGTTGCAAAAATTTTTTAGTCGGTTTATATTCCCGCTGTATTCGCTGATGGGTGCGTAGCTCAGTTGGTAGAGCAACTGACTCTTAATCAGTGGGTCTGGGGTTCGAACCCCCACGCGCCTACCAGTTTATTGGAAAACCGGAATTTAAGCAATTCCGGTTTTTGTTTTTTATGGGGCGTGGATGGTTCTCACGTTCTTGCTCGTAGGCTCTGCTGCTGCAATCGCCAACTCGCTTCGGTCACTCAGTTTGTAACGTTTGCGGCGTCGGTAACCATCGACTGGCAAACGAACAAACTTTCGCCTGTCGTCAGAAAAAGCTTCACCGGAGCTTTTTCTTTCCTCCAGCCCCACGCGCCTACCATTAAAAAGCCTGCTTTTTTTGCAGGCTTTTATTTTGCTTTGAATGTGAATGTTTTATTGAATAGCTCCAATGTATATGTTTTGCTGCCCAGCAATTTAGTGCGGGATAAGCTGATGAAGTTTTTTATTTTGAAATAGTTTTTTGTTTTTTTCATGTGTTTGAGGATTTTTGCTTTATCACTGCTATGGCTAAGTTCATACATTAGAGTCTGCTTTTGCATTTGTTTCATCTTGTTCTTTTGATGAATAGTGTTGTTGCCGTGGATGCGATATGCAAACAGTATTTTGTCTAGATACTTGAATTTGCCGATTTTTGATAATTGCAGCATCATATAAAGGTCTTCCAACGGTGCTTCCGTTCTAAACACGAAGCGGTCAAGCGCCGTTTTGCGGATGCAGTAGCCGTTGGGAATGTAATTTCCCTTTAACAGAGAATAATAATCGCCAAAGTTTTTTCCGTTGAAATCAACGTCACGGCGGTGTTTTTTCCAGTATGAAGACACCGTTTTGTGTTCCGCTCCGTGATAAGGATGCAAATGCTGTCTGGCATCCCAGCCGGCAATTTTAGAAGCGGCGTCAATAATTTGATTGTCGCCGACAACTAAAACGTAATCTGGATTTTGTTCCAGAAAACCAACTTCTTCGGAGATGGCTTCCGGTTTGGCGATATCATCCGAAGCAATCATATAAATATATTTTCCCTCGGATTTTGCCAAAAGACGATTGATTGTCGTGCATAGCCCGGCGTTGGGCTGAGTTTCAAAGCTGAACTTTTGAAAACGTCGACAGCATAGCGGTTCCAGTTCTCTTATTTTTTGTGCAGTGCAATCGGAAGAGCCGTCATCTATAATGATCAGTTCTATATTATCATAAGTTTGATTTATAATAGAAAGTATCGTTTCGGCAACATATTTTTCGTGGTTATATGCTGCAATGATAACGGACACCAAACTATTTGTAGGCATTTACAATGTCCACCAGCTGTTGTATTTCCGTATCGGTCATAACCGGGCTTATCGGCAGTGATATAATTTCACTGTGAATTTTTTCGCTGATTGGGTAGCTGCGGGTGTTCCATTCAGTATAAGCAGGTTGTTTATGCGGCGGAGTTGGATAATGAATAAGCGTTTGTACGCCGTTATCCGTAAGATATTTTTGAAAGCGTTCCCTTTCCGGCGTCCTGACGGCAAATACATGCCAAACATGTGCTTTTTCATCATAAGTCTGCGGCAGGGTTATCAGCGGGTTTTTGATATTTTGACGATAATATTCGGAAATTTGCCGGCGTTTTTGATTGTCGGCATCCAGATATTTTAATTTAACATCCAAAACTGCAGCCTGAATTTCATCCAGGCGAGAATTTACACCTTTATAGAGGTTATGGTATTTTACATCTGAACCATAATTTGCCAGAGCTTTGATTTTGTTGTACAATTCTTCATCATTGGTTGTTACGGCACCGCCATCGCCCAAACAACCGAGGTTTTTGCCCGGATAGAAAGAAAATCCCGCGGCATCGCTTAAATTTCCGGTCCGGCGTCCCCGGTATTCCGCGCCGTGTCCCTGTGCGGCATCTTCAATAACTTTTAATTTATATTTTTGAGCCAGTTGCCAGATTTTTTCCATCTGTACGGCTTGTCCGTAAAGGTGGACAACCATAATAGCTTTGGTTCGGGGTGTAATTTTCTCTTCAATCAAGTCGGGATTAATGTTGTAAGTATTGATGTCCGGTTCGACAAGCACCGGAGTGGCGCCGTTTTGAGAAATGGCCAGGATGCTGGCAATGTAAGTGTTGGAAGGAACAATGATTTCGTCCCCTGCCCCAAATCCGTAAGCGCGGATAATCAGCGTAAGCGCATCAAGGCCGTTGGCAACGCCCCATGCATGTTTTACACCGCAGTAATCGGCAAAATTTTGCGCAAATTTTTTGTTTTCATCTCCCTGCAGATACCATCCCTTATCAAGGATTGTTTTGATCCGAGTGTCTATTTCTACACGAAAACGGTTGTTTATTTTTTCCAAATCTAAAAATTTAATCATTTTATACTGCCTTTCATATCTAAAATTTCTATCTATTTTTCATTAAATAGGGTGTCTAAAATTTCTTTTTCTTTACTTAAAGAATGATCCATCCGATTAAGTGTGTACAATGCGCCGGAGAAATGAAACCATGTTTTATTATTTTGAGGGTCTATTTTATCCTGTGTAAACGAAAAGCCGTAACAATCTGATTTTTGAAAATCCGCTTTTATTTTCCTAGTCCAATAAACCATGGAAAATCCACTGGTAGGAATGTGTATTTTTTCCAACATTTCCTTTCTCAGCAAATAAGGATAGCTGAGTATTTTTCCTCCGTTTTGAAGAAAATTGTATAAATCATCCCATAATGTCGGGTTATGTGGAATGGTGGTTGCCCAATCGTAAATATCGGTTGCGATGACAATCGCTTTTAAATTATCTTTATTATGCAGGGGTATTGGGAAAAATATCCAGTCAACCCAGATATCTGTTTTTGTTCCTAAATCTTCTGCATATTTTCCGGTGTTATCATAATCGTTGAAACGGATGACAATATCATGTCCGTCAATTTCTTTTCCTGTCTTTTTTCCGTTTTGTTGCGGACCATTGCCGATGATAGCCACAGTCTTATTTTGGATCAGTTTTTCATAGGTGTTGGCATTTTCATTTATTTTCAATGCGTTGTATATTGCATTTGCTTTAAAAAATATATCATCTTTATATCCTAAGTCATATGCAAAAGATGATAACAACAAATGCTTTTTTATATTTTCCATGCCAAAGTTTTTTTCGTAATAGTGAAAAATCTTTTCAGCTAAAGAATATTGTTCTTTATATAGGCAGAGGTTAAAATATCTGCCCCAAAACCAAATTCCATAATTGTTAAAAATATCATTATCAATTTCCTCTTTGACGACTTTCAGCCAATCATTTTCAAAATCATGTGCCGCCAATAAAGCGTTCAATAATTTTATTTTGCTCGCGAAAGTATCAATATCTTTATTGATAAAATCAGCGTAAATTTGAGCATATTGAGATGAAGTTATTCCTCCGGTTACTTTATACAACTCATCTATTATATGAGATAATTCAGTTGAAAAAATTTCTTTTAAATGACCACACTGAGGTGTTTGAAAAAAAGAACGTTCCAGCGCATTACCAAAGAGAGAATTTGTTCTTAGAAAGTCATGCTCAGGAAGCATCTGTTTTATAATATCAGGAAAAAGTTCTTTCAGAATAAGGATGTTTTTTATATCTGCAATTTGAGAGTTGACAGTGTTGGCAAAGTTATCCAGTTTGTTATTTAAAATATGATTACTCTCTTGGATATCCACTTTGGCAGATTCCGTGGATAACCCTTTGGCAACTATTTGTTTTTGCAAATGTTTCCAAATTTTGTATTTATAATATGTCAAAAATGATACTTTTTTACCTCGTATTTTTTTAGTCATTTATAAATTCCTTGCATTTATTTTTTAGATTGCTTGTTCTTTTGGAGCTTTCCCTTTAAATAATTGGTAATTGGTCGCTCAATACATATGGCTGCACCCCCCCCCACAACAATACAAAAAGTTGTAAAAAGAAGTAACAGATGGACATCGTTTTTTATCAGATTTGTTTCTAAGATATATTTGCGTAAAACAGCAATACAGGGAAAATGCATAACGTAAATTGCATAGGAAAAGCTGCCTAAAACACCAAAAATTTTATGGTTAAACAACTGGGAAAAGAATCCTTTATTTTGAAGAAATAAAAATAAAAGAATGATGAATAGCAGCTGATAATATATTTCTTCTGAAAATTTGGGGTTATGCCAAGCAACTGATTTAATAAAATATAAAAAGATAAAAATTTCGGTGACAGATATAAGTATTTTTTTCCCCAGCCATGTTTTTTCATTATCTAAAGAAAAGGAGCTATAAATAATAGCACACAGTATTCCCAAGCTCATACCGCCAAGTGCCTCAATCATTCCTACTGTAAGTCGCAGGGATGGAAGAGCTATTGCGCCATATCCTTTTCCATTGGGAGAGTAAGTCAAAATGATAAAGCAAAAAAATGAAAAAAAGGCACAGATGTTTATTATTTTTTGTCTGCTATTTTGTTTAATTAAACAATAGAAAAAAATACTTGTAAAAAACAAAACACAAATAAACCATGTTGCCGGATTATTGGAACCGCCTTTTACAATTCCCGTTCCAGCGCTGATAAAGAAGATGTTGAGGGTGTCTAAATATTTATTGTAAGTTCCCAGAAAAATGAAAGGTACAAAAGAGATTGCCATGAGCGGCCACAATCGAATAACTTTTTGCAAAATAAAGTCGGAAAGCTTTTCTGGCTTAGAGATATTGGTTATATATAAAAAAAAGCCACTTAAAATAAAGAAAGCGTAAACGATATTCGGACCAATAAGTCCACCTTTTACAGCTAAATTTTGTAGAAAAGAAGTGTTATGAAAATTATTTAAAACTCCAACTACATGATAATACATAATCATTATTGCAAACATAAATCTTAAAAAATCTATGTTATATAATCTTTTTGTTGGGGACATAGCGTAAACTCCTTTATAATAATTTTTATTTTTTTTCTTTTTGAGTTGCCCGTATTGTCAATAAGGAAAAAAACTTATACGTTTTTTTATTTTTATATGTTTTGATTTTTAAAAACGGTAAAAAAGAAAATAGATAAAACCTCTTTGCTTTTCTTTTTTTCTTTATCTTTAACAGAGGCAGACCGCAAAATTTATATTTATAAACCAAGTTTAGTGAAGATGTTGAATTTAAGATATCACAATTTTCAAGTGAATTTTTTATTTTTTGTATTTGAAGAAAATTATAAACACTTGAATATTGTAAGCTGCTCTTGGACATCTGTTTTTTAAAACAGGAAGCGACATATGCTGGGGAGTGTTTTTTCTTTATGTAGGAAAAACACGCGGAGCCATATTTTTCTTTGTATCCTTTATTATAAATATTGTTAATTATTGTTTTGAAATTCATTGTTTTTAATTTTAATTCTTTTTGCTGATTGGGATAAAAACCCAGTACCATATCTGTTGTTTCGGATAACAATGTAAAGGTATCCGAATCAAAGCTTTTCATTTCAGAAGGAATTATAAAAGATGGTAATTTTAATGCGGCTCCTTCCAATACGGATGTTCCCATGGCAAACAGTGCATCGACTTGTGAAGACAGATAAGTGTTTAATTTATCGTCAGTTAAAATGCCGCACAATTTTACGGATATATTTGATGCTGCGTTTTTATTTATTTGGTTAATTGAAATTCCGTCTCCAATTATATGTATGTTAATTTTCTTTTGAGGCCTATATTTGGCAGCTTGAGCAATGACGTTATTAATGGCATGCACTTTATCCGGGACAACTCTGCCTAAAATAGCTATGTTAATTTCGTTATTATTAATTATTTGAGTTGTTGCGGTTACTGTCTTTGGAGGTACAATCAACGAAACATAGTCATATCCAAAAGGGAGGCCCGTAATTGTGTTGTTCGTTAAACGATGAGAACCATCCACAAAAACCTGAGCGTTATGGGCAAAGACTTCAGACATAAAGTACTTTAGTTCTACCTGAGAAAAATGCATTACTCTTTTTAATACAGGAAGGCATTCATTGTGCCAATTGTGAAATAAAATCTGTGAATTCGGATTTAACAAAGGAAGTTTATGTACTTCATATATTGGCATAAATATAAGGCATTCTTCCGTGAGAAGAAACTCGGAACAGTTGTCTTTATATTCTATAAATCTAACTTTTTGAGATTCCTTTATATCGGGAATAGTTCTTGAAAAACCGTCTTTATAATCGACGTAATAAACATTATACTGTTTATCTTTAGCTAATTCATTTGCTAAACGAACCAACCAATACGGACCGCCTCCAATTTTTTTATCAGGGTAAAAAATACAAATATTTTTCATTTGTTCCACCTTTTTAGCTAAGTGCGATTTTTCTTGATAATTCTCGAATAAGATCATGTCCGTCCCAATAAGGGCCGATATCCATTGCTTTTCCTATAGGAACAATCCGATCTATGCCGCGGACATTATTATTGATAATAGCCTGCCGAAAATCTTTTTCAGAAAGACCATAATGAGTCACTGTCTGGAACTTCTCGGTGGTAACCGAAAATAACTCCTCCCAGGAACGAAGCGAGTGTTCATAAAAATAGCCGCCATTTCCTCGGTTTTTAATTATTTCCGGAGTTAATTTGTTTATTTCAATACGATATGCCAGGTTTTTAAACCTGTTTAGTTTTTGAAAGTTTGATAAATCGACAGCATCTATGCAGGCATGTGTGTATTTATCTACAACGACGGCATCCTGCAAATTATATTTGACAGATGCTTCTTTAATAACGGCATTCCAAAAGATTTCTCTTGCTCGCAATGAATCATTTTGCCATAAAATAATCTGCGGGGAAGAACAAGCATTTTGATCCATCAAGTAAGTATCATTATAAAAGTTTTCGGCTAACCTTTTGATGTTATCGGGGGTTGTTTCCAGAATTTTCTGTCCGTCAATTATACATACCGAATATCTGTCTGCAAAACTTATGTCTACGCATCGCGGCTGACAAGGCATGCTTTTTACCATTGCAATAGTTTTGTCGCCGCCCCAAATCATTCGCGCATCAGCCAAAGAACATAATTGTGCTGTAATATCGTTGTCACGAGGATATTTAATGAAAGCTGTTCGCTTTTCTATTTCTGGGTACCGAGGTAAAATTTCTTTTAACAGATTAGAGATGATGTCAATTTGCGGAAATTCTTTACTGGGTAACCGAACAATATTTGCATTTCCTGCCAACAGAGAAAAAAAGTAAGAAAAAGCAAAATTTATAGGGATATTTGATGGGGTGATATGGAAACATAATCCCCGCCCCATGCGGTCTTCTGTGTTTCCGAAGTCTGATTTTAATTTTGTGATATTGGCTTTTCTAGCCCAAAAAGCCAGTGCAGATAAATCAGGATATGTTCTGACTATCGGAGATTTTAACAAATTCGCCGATATTTCTGATAAAAATTCGCAGACATTCGTATCGTACGTTTGAAAGGCAGTTCTATTCAGTTCTGAATTACCAATTAAATATTTAACGTCGCTCATAAGTATCACTACACCCCCGTATTTCTGCATTTTTAATTCGCCCGTGTATTTTGAAATATTTCCCTTTTCTTCCGCAAGGACAATCATCAATCCCTAAGATTTCCCCTTCATCTTCTGTCAGAATGATATGTCCCGGATATGATGACGGTAGGACAGATAACAATTCAATTAGCCCTTTTTGTCCTATTGGGGCTTCTGAAAAATCATATGGACACCGAATGATAACATCTGAATAATTTGAACAATGCATATGGCCATGTTCACATTCAACAAAAACAGAGCCTAATTGTTCAGCCATTCCATAATAATTGTAAACTTTTACGTTTCCTAAACACTCTTGGACGTTACGATTATATGTTGCCGTATCAACAGCTTGGTCTTTAAGCTTCTTCCAGCCGCCGATATGAAATAAAATTCCGTTTTTCAGGTTGAATTTTTTTCCTCTTTTTTTCAATTCCTGTATAACAAACTGCCAAATCATATAAGTATACCCGAACATGAGGATTGTTTCATTTTGGTGTTTTTCCAAAAATTCTTCTATTTTTGAAATATTTATTTGCATATCAGCATCCAATGCATAGGTAATATCTTTACCAAAAATTGAAAAGCCTATGATGCCGGCGCCGCGAGCTGAATACATTGAACGGTCTTTTTTTATCATTTCTGTATCAAGAAGCAAAAGAGGAAGTCTTTGTTTTCCAATAAAAGAAGATATTATTTCATTAAGCGTTTTTGTTTGATTATGCACGTTTTCGGCATCTAATAGAATTTTAGAAACGGCCTGCCCTGATGTTCCCGATGATGTTAACGTCTTAACGATTTTTTCTTGCGGAACACTTTTCAAAGTATATGTTTTAAATAGCCTGACAGGAATAAACGGTAATTCACTTACGTCTATCGAATGTGTGATGTCATAATTCAGAGCATCAAGTATTTTTTTGTATTCTATACAATTCTTGTAGTGAAAATGCGTTAACCTGCTCAAAATTTCTTTTAAAATTTCATTTTTTTGTTGCTGATTTAAGCTATATGGTGGTATTGCAAACAGTTCTTCTAGTGTCATTTATGGATTACCTCTTTTAAAAAGATATCTTGCGGCGAGCTAAAATTTGCACCTAAGAAGGCATATAAATTCATTACCGGTGTGTTCATTGAACTTATACGCCCCTCAATTTTCTTATATCCCTGATTTCTTGCCCAAAGGCATGCTTTTGCGTACAATCCGAGAGCTGCTCCGGTTGTACGATATTTTTCTTCCACGGCTGCTAAATTTATAAATGTGCTATCGGGAGAAGTTTCCTGTAATGCTAAGAAACCTATGATCTGATTCTTAAAACGACAGATTAACACTTCAGATAAATTATTAATCCATTCTCTTAAAACTAAAGCTGCTGTGTTGGAGTTGCAGTTCGGAGTTATGTGAAAGCGCCTATCATATTTAAAGTTGCGAATGGCAATTTCCAAAATCTCAGATTTGTATTCTGTACTAAATTCTATCGGAAGCCGTATCATCTTTTCTAAATCGGCTGAAATTCTGGATAAAAAGATCTCTGTTTTGATTGTCCTGTCAACCCAAACAAAACCTTGTTCCTGCAAAAGCTTAATTGTTGCCGGTTCAGAAGAAATTTGGAGCCTTATTACATCAAACATGGATATATCAGAAAGAACTGGTATTTCATTGGCAATATCCAGAAGCACTAAATTTTCATATTTTTTTATTTGTTGAGTCATGCAGATTTATCCAATTCTTTGTATAGTGTTTTGCCTGCCTCATTTTTGGGAATTTGTTCAATGTATTTAACCGTAAAGGCAACAAAATTTAAATTGCTTGTTTCCGCAACAAACTTTTGTACTTCTTTTATTTTTTGATTATCTGTGATATAGATACACATTGCATCATCTATCCCGGCACATGCACAATCCAGTGTCTGGAAACGAGTTTTGATCAATCTCTCTGTTTCATCCAGATTAACTCTGTTTCCAAAAATTTTTAAAAATCTTTTTTTCCTGCCTACAATATAAAAATATCCGTCCGCATCAAATTTTGCCATATCTCCGGTAACCAGGCGACCGTTAAATTCATCTTCTTTGCATAAATCATTTCCGTCTTCAGCGTATCCTAAAGCGACATTTTTACCTTGATATACCAATTCTCCTATAGTTTCAGGCTGGGTAATTGTTTTTCCCTCTGCATCAACTAATGAAAAAAGCCCCCCCGGAATAGCAATTCCCATAGATCCGATTTTTGCCAGAGATTGTTCCGGAGGTAGGTATCCCATTCTGGCTGTCGCTTCCGTTTGTCCATACATTACCACAAAGTTTTTGTTGTTTTCTTTAGCATATTGCGCAAATTTCTCATGCAATTCAGGAGACAACTTCCCTCCCGCCTGTGTCAATGTCTGCAAACACGGGAGTTTACGTCTTTGAAAACGTAATTTGTCAAGCATTTCATAGGTATACGGTACTCCGGAAAGCGAGGTTACCTGATATTTTTCTATCAGTTCCCAAAATTCTCTTTGTATGATGGTGTAAGGACATAAGACGATACCTGCTCCCTGCATTAGATGACTATTAATAACGGATAGCCCAAATGTGTAGTTCATAGGCAGGGAAGTTATCGCCCTTTCTGCAGAGGTTATTTTTAAATAATCAATGATTGATTCTGTGTTATTGAGAATATTTTCATAACTTAATCTTACAAATTTGGGACTTCCCATTGAGCCTGAAGTTGTAAGTAACAGAGCCAGTTTGCCATATATTGGGTAATAATGGGGCCATGTTAATTCTATAAGAGAATATCCCCATTTATTAAATATTTCTTTTCCGCTGATGTTCAAAGGAAGTTTTTTATTAGCCCAGAGGTAGCGGGGATGATACAAATTACAAAAATTACTCAGCAATTTGTGATCAATATGTTCATCCAGCATTAAGGGAACATTATTATGCTCTATAGCCGATAAATAACCTACCAGAGAACCTAATGTATTGGAGCAAAGATTAAATATAAGGCTGTGAGGTTCAATATATCTGCTTAATTCCTGGCAGTATTCTGAAAGCTCTTGGTATGTTATTTCCTTACCATCAGGTTCAATGACAGCTATGCTCTGTTTAAACTTATTAAAATTCCACATTGTATTTAGCCAGAATTTCTTTTCCTTTTTCAAAAGAATTCAAATCAACGATATCGTCGGGCTCCATCATGATGTCAAAACTTTCTTCCAAAGCGGCAATTAATCCCATGTGTCCGACAGAATCCCAAGCGTCAATTCCTTGAAATTTTAAATTAATTGCTTGGTTTTCATCTATTTCGAATGTATCCATAAATGCTTTTGTATATTTTTCCAAATTAGTCATTTTTTTCTCCTTATTGTTTAGTTTCTTCCGCCATCAACTCGAATGATTTGTCCCGTGATATATCGTGATGCATCTGAAGCCAGAAATACGGCTGCGTCAGCTATTTCTTCAGGCTTTCCAAGGCGATTGAGATATGTATTATTTTGATCTTTCTGCAACACATCCTCAGACATATCTTTGATAAGCGGTGTTTGAGTTATACCTGGGGCCAGACAGTTTGCCCTGATATTGTAATGTCCTAATTCTTTAGCTAAAGATTTGGTCATGGAATAAACTGCAGCTTTACTGGCTCCATATAATGTTTCTCCCTCAACGCCATCTAATGCAGCCATTGAAGACATATTGATTATGGACCCGCCCTGAGGCTGGCGGATCATTAATTTTGATACTAACTGTGTCAAATAAAATACCGCAAAAAAGTTTACTTCAAACAATTGCCTTGCCATATCCATGGAACTCATTTGCAGTAAAGCTTCTTTTAATATTCCGGCATTGTTTATTAATACATCAACGGGACGTTTGTTGCTACGAATTTTCATAACCATATTTTTTACGGCATCGTAATCCGTCAAGTTTACGGAGAATGTTTCTATTGTAACGCCATTGTTTTGTGAAATCTGTGAAACAAATTCTGCAAAATCGTCCGAAATATTTATATCACAAGCCCAAATATTAGCTTTTTGTTCTGCAAAAGCTTTGACCATTGCTCTGCCCATGCCGCCACAACAGCCGGTGAGTAAAACATTTTTGTTTAACAATCCAGACATTATTTACAAAACCTTTCTATATACTTTTTGTTTTTCTCATAGTTTTCTTTAGTGAGATTAAAATAAATAAGTTCGTTATCTTGGGCGGTTATGGTACATCCCCACATTTTGAAATAATTAATCATATTAGAATTATTGTGACGTGTATCTGTCCGTATATTTTGCGTTCCGAGAACATTATAAGCGTAATTTTTTAACAGCATATCTCCCTCTATACCTTCTTGAATCCTAGAAGTTTGAGACATTACCCATCGTCCCGTACAAACACTGTCATCCTGAATATCATAGATACTTAGGCATCCTAAAGGGAGGCCTTCTTTGTTTTCGACGATAAAATAGTATTCATCATCCAAGGTCTGATATCTTTTTATATATTCTATTTGCTTTTGAAGATCCGGCGAAGTTTTATGAAGGAAACGAGCCCCTTTTCCCTCTGTTCTTAATTTTAAAATAAATGCAGCATCATCTGTCGTTACTTCACGCAAATTGACATATTTTCCAATTAAAGCAGTTTGTTCAATTTTCTTCATTTTTATCTTTCTTAAAAGTACATATGTTCAAGTATTCGTTATAATCTGAAATATATTCAGAAGCATCATATAGGTGATCAGATAGGATTAATAAGGTTGTTTGAGGAGAAAAATCATACATCTCTTTCCATACCATATTGTTCAGCCACAATCCTTGCTCCGGTGTGTTCAAAGTGTATATTTTCTCTTCATGAGGAAGGCGTATTTTTACTTTGCAGCTACCTTGCAGAGGAATAAGGACGAATTGGGATTTTTTGTTGGCGTGGCAGCCGCGCGGAGAATCGTTTTGCGTATTATAGATGTAGAAAACTCTTTTAATCTCAAAAGGGATGTCTTTATTGTTTTCAATGGCAACAAGCGAGCCTCTTGCATCACCTCTGACGATGAAATTTAAAAGTCTATAATTCATAACAAGCCCTTTACTCTTCTTCGGCGGCGGAGGAGAGTCGAAAAGGATATGCTTATGATGATAAAAAAGTTACCATTATACAAAACTAAATGTCCACTCAATATACGTGAACATTTAGAATACTGCACTAAGAGCTTTCGACGGCTCCGCACTAATTTTAAGTGCTAAACGCAAAATTTACATTTCGGAAGTTAGGCTATTATCAAAGTTTCTTTATGTCAAGACAAAAAAATTAAATTTGTTTTTCTGTTAAATAGCTTTCAATATAAAAATTATATCTCTTTTTTAAATTGAGAATAATCTCTTATATAATCTGTTTCATCATAAATTTCGGAAGCAAGTACCATAACAACGCAATCTGGCGAAAAATTCGTAAATTCCCGCCATACGTTTCCTGATATCAAAAGACCTTGTTCGGGTGAGTTAAAATGAAAAGTCTGTCTTTGAGAGCCGTCATCTACAGTGAAGTCACAGCTCCCTGAAGGACAAAAAATGACTTGCTGTAATTTTCGATGCGAATGTTTGCCGCGAATGGCATCTTTGGAAGTTCCGTAAATGTAGTAAACTCGTTTGATATTAAATGGAATATTGCCGTTGCTTTCTAAATTTATAACAGAGCAACAGTCTTTATTCTCAGCGCTAAAATTGATTAAACAGTAACTCATTTATCTCTCAAACTACAATGAATTTATTGATAAATTTATTATTTAGCAATTATCAAGTCAAGACAAAAATCAGTATGTTCTAATTTTTATCGGGGAGGAAAACAGAGAAAACAGTATATTTTCCGGGGGAAGAACGCAGCTTTATATCGGCACCGAGCAGGCGGGCAATTTTTTGAACGATGCTTAAGCCCAACCCTGCCCCGCGACTGCGGTTATTTTCAATATTTTTGCTTTGATAAAATTCTTCAAAAACCAGTTTGCTTTCCTCTTTACTAATACCGGCTCCGTTGTCGGCAACGCTGATGAGCGTACCTTTTTGCTTTTTTCGGCAGGAGATTAATATTTTATCTTTTGTGTATTTCATGGCATTGCTAAGCAGGTTGCGCACAAGACGTTCCCAGAGGAGTGAATCGCTGTCGATAATACTATTTTGCAACCGGCAGATGATTTTTATTTTTTGCAGTTCGGCACAAGACTGATATTCTTTGCACAACCGGCATAATAATTCGGAGATATCGAAGGAAGCGTTTTCTATGATTATTCCGTCGGAATCCAAACGTGAAATGTCTAACAGATTATCCAAAAGTGCTTTCAGGCTGGCTGCAGAATCTTCTATTTTTTGAATAACTTGTTTCTGCCGAAGCGTATTTTTTTCTTCCTTTAACAACTCAATAAACATTTGCAGCGCCTGCATCGGCTGGCGGAGATCATGGCTGGCCTGAGCCAAAAAGTAAGATTTTGCCCGATTGGAAGCTTCCGCCTGATGTTTGGCATCTTCCAGAGAATTCTGGATTTCTATTAAATTGCTGATGTCCTGAAATGTTCCGGCCACTTTTTCGCCCTGATTGTCAAATACCAATCCGGCCTTGAATAGGCAATGTGCAATATAGCCGTTACGCCGCCGGACGCGGAGCATCCCTTCGACCGGCATTCCGCTTTTAAGCAATTCGCCCAATTTACTCTTATATAAGGGCAAATCCTCACTGATAACCTGTTCTCTGATTAAATTTCTTTTTTGATGGACATTTTGGGCATCCACCCCGAAGATCCGATACATTTCACCCGACCAATAAAATTTCCGGGCCGGCAAATCAAGTTCCCAGTATCCTAATTTGGCTGTTCTTTCCGCGAATTCAAGCCGTTGCCGTGTTTCATGCAGATGATGGGAAAGATGACGGCGTTCGGTAATATCTTCCATGCATAAGACGGCATGCCGTTGCCGGGGATAAATGAAAAGGTTATAAAACCGGCCTTGAAAATCCAGTGTTACGGTGTCAGGATAATTTTGATACAGAACATTGGCAACGTGTTTACGAATTAAGGAAACATTTCTGGAATCAAATAATGTATCAATGTTTTTTGCCCGGCTGTCGGCATTGTGAAATATATAGGCGGCTTTTTTACTGGCGTAGGTTATTTGCCCATGGCCGTTAAGCTCCAGAAAAATATTCGTGGAGATGTCGAGCATAAATTTTTCGAGTTCCGAATTGTTTCTCATTCTTTCTGCGGCATCAGCTTATATGAAAACAAGGCTTTCCCTGCGGAAGACGGAATTTTAAAATACCAGTCTTCATAAAGAAAAGCGTTATCCCTAATATAAGCATTAACCGCAGAGGTTGGTAGGGGGGTGGTCGACAAAGTTATGCTGCCCCAGCAATCCTGATTATTGCAAGACAGGGTTAAGCGGACGATTAGCCCGTCAAAAGACGTCAAAATAATATTTTTAACATCAGGAAATTTTGAGCGGTCAAAGCCGAAAGACGGAACAACTTCAACGGACGGAAGCCAGGCGAAATTTTCCAGAAAAGCCTTAACCAGAGCCGCCTTCCCGTCCGGATAGACGAAATCTGCAAAAGGCGAGGTTCGGGAAACTTTGATGTCGTCAACCTGAAGAGACTCCACCATCGAAGACGGCAACTCCAATAGCGGCTGTAAAAACCAGGAAGCCTGATCTTCCGGCAGTTGCCAGTTACCGCTGATTTGCCAAATTTCATTTTTACCGGAAACAGCTGCAAAGGCGGTTTGCGCTGTGGCCCGGCGGCCGACGCAGATGTTGTCCAGTTTTTGTTCTCCGGCATAGGTTTCAATATTCAGGCATTGCCCCTGCCCCAATCCGCTTTTTTGCAGATTTTCTTCCGAGTACGGACGCTGCATAAGAAAAACGGCATCATTAATATTTTGGAGCAGCTTGGATACCAGCCGCGTATTGGCATAATATCCTCCGGTTTCGGCAATGCGCCAGTAGCCGTCCATATGCGCCAGAGTAATCGTTTTTTCTTTTGAAGTCAGGATTATCTTGTCAACTTCTCCGCCATGACAGAAAGTTTGAGAAAAAACAAGCTGTCCCTGGCTTTGAACAGGATAATTGAGGTTAGTAAACATAATGCTTGCCGCAGCAAAGAGCAAAGACAGGAACAAAACCCAGATACCTTGTTTCAGCAGTTTATCATTCATGGGCATACTCCCGGGCGTTGTTGCGCCCTCTGCGCCGCGACAAGCTGACAGCCAAATACAGTACGGCAATCAATATTCCGGGAAAAATGACGATATTCGCGGCCATAAACAGCATTTCGAGCTTCTTTCTGTATTGTCTGATTTCGGCATTTATCCGGCGCAACGCTTTATCTGTATCTGCAATTTCTTTTTGTAAGGCTTCGCCGTGCCCTGAAATTTTAAGCGAAGCAACTATCTTTCCCGATACGACGTTTTGGCGCAGCTGTTGCAGCATTTCCTCCTTTTCTCGCTTTTGCTTAGCGGTTTCTTCGTATTCGGCCGCATAGCGTTCTTTGCTGATTTCTTCAAAACGGGACAAGATATCCGGACATGTTTTAAAAGCATGCCGGGGAACAACGGAAAGCAAATTCCGGTTTGCCGCGGCATAATCAATAATTTTTTCAATCAGATCCATATTGTTGCTGTGGTAAACCATGGCATTATCCGAAGCTTCGGGCTGCAGCCATAAGGCCTCATGCAGCATGTCGCTGTCCGCAAAGAAAAAAATTTTTCCAGGAGCGACGGAAATGCTGACGAACGGGAGTTTTGACAACAGCTCTCCGTCAAAAGGCGGTTCAGGAAAAGAGGCATGGAAAGTCCCTTCCAAAATGCCGCCGAGACTTCCTTCCGCAGAGGACAGAAGTTCCGTAAACCGCACTTCGTCGCCGTTAACGGTAAAACTCCCGGAAGAACTTAAGTTTATCCGATTCATGTTGCGAGTGAGGAAATGAGGATTGATACCAACATCGGATATCTGAGGCCGGGCATTATAAGATATTCCCAAATTCCGCAAGAAATTTTCCAGTCCG
Source organism: uncultured Alphaproteobacteria bacterium (assembly GCA_944391425.1). Classification (GTDB taxonomy): domain Bacteria; phylum Pseudomonadota; class Alphaproteobacteria; order RF32; family CAG-239; genus CAZU01. The sequence continues at coordinate 64,080 of CALXTO010000001.1, forward strand.
CTCGGGCGCATATCCGGTTGTCCGTTCACAGCCAGACCGGCTTCCGAAAAAGCATCATAAAAAATGACCAGATTTCCGCCGCGCAGCAGATATTGTTCCAAGGCATAAACCGTATTGTTTTCGACACGGCGCGGATTTACGATTACAACCGCTTTGGTTTCCGGAGGTATCTGCGCGACACCGTTTGAAAGTTTCCGGATTTCATAATATGGGCGCAAAAGGCTTATAAACGGCCAATCCTGGCTGTAATCCAAACGGGAATCGCCTTTTTGCAGTTCAAGAGCCGGAGATAAAACCCCGATTACAGGCTTTTCATATTCGCCCAAAGCGCTTAAGTTCCGACTGAGATCATGCTCCAGATAAGTCAGACGCCGGGATTCCAGATAAGGTATGCTTCGGCTGCGGCCGCTGTCATCCGCCAAGACCAAACCGAAATATAACGGGTTTTCACGGCTGCCCAGCGGACGAATGCCAAATTTTTCGGCTTCGGCCGCCGCAGGCGTGAATGCTTTTGTTTCAACCAGACTGATGCTGAGCTGGTTATGCGCGTTGGCTTTATACTCTTCCAAAACCTGCATGATGCGCACAAGGCTGTCGTTTTGCAGTTCCGGAGAAACATACAGGCGGGCAAAAAGACCTTTCCGGTTGTGCCGGAGCCAATCTAGGGTTTCCGGGCTGAGTGTATATCTTTTATCCGGCGTGAGATCAAAGCTGTACGGAATACCAAAAAGGGAAACGCCAATGTTAATGGCGGCAAATGAGATAATCAGACAGACAGCGAAAAACGGCAGGGTATATTTTTTCATTTAACGCCTCCCCACTGCCAAGGCTGCCGTATTAAACCAAAGCGAAAAGGCAATGATTCCCAGAAAATAGACAATATCCCCCGCACTCAGGCGTCCTGTCATGAAGTTTTGAAAATGGTAATCAAAATTAAGCGCCTGTCCGGAGCGCATGAAAATTTCACCGGAAACATTGCTTAGCTTCCAAAGCCATTCAAAATTAATCATTTTGACAACAATGCAGGCGACCAGCGACAAAATAAAAGCCGAAACGGTTCCCGATGCCGGAAAAGAAACGGCTGAAGCCAAAGCAATGAACGCCCCGGCGGTTAAAATGCAGCCGACAATCCCCGCGGCGACCAAAGATGTCGACACCGGAACAAGAAAAGAGGCCGATATCCACAGTCCCGAAACCAAAAACAGGAGCAATACATAAAAGCTCCAGGCAGACAAAAATTTTCCGATTACAATAGCGGAAAAAGCGACCGGCTGGCTGATTAAAAATTCAAAAGTGCCACGGCGTTTTTCATTAGCCCAAAAGGTTACGGCAAGCGCCGGAACCGCCAGCAGCAGGATTTCGGGCTGCGTCTGGAAAAACGGCGTGTTTCCTTCCACGCAGGTTCCCAGGTAATTTCCGCCGTAAAAAGCGGCTGACAAAGACAATAAGGCATAAACGCAGGCCATAATCCAGCCGAACGGGCTGCGGAGCAAACCGATAAATTCTTTTTTGAAGATTGTCAGAATCGCACTGCCCGTCATTTACATTCCCCGTTTTTCAAATGTTACGGCCCGGAACGCCGCCTCAATATCGTTTCCCGGCGTCAGCTTTTTCAGTTCCGCCGGCGTCGTGTCGCTGATAAGCTTGCCACGGCTGATAAACAGAATGCGATCCGCTAAAGCTTCGACCTCTTCCATGATGTGCGTGGAAATAATAACCGTACCGTGTCGGCCGTATGTTTTAAGTAAATTTCTGAACTCGAACTTTTGATTCGGATCCAAACCTTCAGTCGGTTCGTCCAAAAGCAGTATTTCCGGACGGGACAGAAAGGCGCCGGCCAAAGCAACACGGCGACGGAAACCTTTGGATAATATTTCATTCTTAGCATTAAGGACTTCCGACAAACCCAGGCTGCTGACCAGAGACGGCAAAGTTTCGGCAAAACGCCGCTCGCTCAGCTGCCGCAGCCGCGCAATAAATTTCAAATATTCAAAAACCGTCATTTCGGGGTAAAGTGCGGCGCTTTCAGGAACGTAGGCAATATTTTGCAGGGCTTCGAGTCTTTGCGTCGCAATGTTTTTATGATTGACGGAAATCTCGCCGCCGTCCGGAACAAGATATCCGCAAATGAGGCGCAGCAAAGTTGTCTTTCCGGCACCGTTAGGCCCGAGCAAGGCGGCAATTTCCCCCTTATGGAGGCAAAAATTGACGTTATCGACCGCTTTGCGGGAGCCGAAAGATTTGGATAAGTTTTTAACTGCCAGCATTTGCGTCCTGTTTTGGAATTGTTTTGCCTCATCTTAACAAAATTATTTTTAAATTTTAACAATTATTTTCATTTTTCAAAATCTTTGGTGACAAAATATTTATTTTACATTATTTATATAATAACAATACAAAGGATTTTTGCAATGATGGTACAACAAGAAACTTATTCTAAAGAAGAAAGCCGCTATCTGAAAATCGGTTTCGGCGTTGCCGCGGCCATTTTGCTGATTGTCGGACTGTGGACACTAGACGGCCGGAATGTTTCGCATGCCGAAAGCGGCCGTTACTATCCGCTGATGGCCCGCTTTAACCGGACGGACGGCCTGCTGGTCGGCGATGTTGTCCGCCTGGCCGGCATGAATGTCGGCAAAGTCGTTGATGCCAAACTGGATGATAATTTTAAGGCCGTGTTGACGCTGGAGATAAAAGACGGTATTTTAATTCCCGACGACAGCAGCGCATCCATAGTCAGTTCCGGACTTATGGGGCCGAAATATATTGAAATCGAGCCGGGCGGTTCCATGGATATGATCCCTACCGGCGGAGAATTCGCCTATACTCAGGACGCCATGGTTATCGAAGAACTGCTTGACCGCATTGTGAGCATCGGCAAAGCAAACCGCAAAGCCGTAAAATAATTTAAGTGAGGAGATTTTTGATGAACAAAAAACCGGTTGAAACAATTATGGGTATCGTCGTTATTGCTGTAGCGGCCTTTTTTGCCTATTTTGCTTATAATGTTTCTGATTTGCAGGTTGTCAAAGGTTATACCGTTACCGCTAAGTTTCTGAAAGTGGGCGGTCTGACAGTCGGTTCCGACGTACGTATCAACGGCATCAAAGTCGGAACGGTTATCGGCCAGAATTTAGACAACGAGGATTATACTGCCGAAGTAAAGATGAGCTTGGCCTCTAATATTGATCTTCCCGTTGACAGTGAAGCCGCAATTGTCGGCGACGGTTTGGTCGGTGATAAGTTCATTAAAATTGAACCCGGGCATGCCAAAACCATGCTCAAAGACGGAGATGTCATCAAAAACACCAAGGATTTCAAAACATTGGAAGATATGGTCGGTGAAATAATTTTTATGGTGACGGATAATGGCTCGGAAAACAACTAGCCTGCTTTTGGCAATTGTCTTAAGCTGTCGTTTTTTTCCGGTAGCTGCTGCCGAAATAAAAACAAACATGGCCAGAATGCAGGCAATGGACAAGATTACCGGAAAGGTCAGCGAAATTGACGTTCCAGTCGGCGGCGAAGCTTTTTTCGGAAGCTTTTCAATTGTAGCGCGTACCTGCGTAACCAGGCCTCCGGAGGAAACTCCCGAAAATTTTGCCTTTATTGATGTGGTGGATAATTATAAAAGTGAGAAGCCCGTCAATATATTCAAAGGCTGGATGATGTCTTCAACCCCTGCCCTGAATGCCGTGGAACATCCGATTTATGATGTGTGGCTGTTAAAATGTTATGACGGAAAACTTGAAGGAAAAAAACTGCTTTCCCAACAGGAACTGACCGCGCGCGATGCAATTCCCATGATGCAGACGGAAAATTCTGAGGAAGAGGAAAATAAAAAAGACGTCGCAAATTCCGTTGCCGCAGAAGAAACAGAAGTTTCCGAACAAGCTCCGGCTGAAGAAAATAAAAGTGCCGTACCGCAGAATATAACCAAAGAATCACAGCAAGACAATGAGCCTGAAGTTGTATCCGTCGTAATAACAGATGTTGAAACTGCAGAAACCGATGCGCCTAAACCTTTATTGGAAATTGAAACTCAGCCTTCCGCTGAAACAGGCGATGAAGCTCCTTTGCAAAATCTTACAGAACAAATTCTTCAGGAAGAAAATGCTGCTGCCGTTAATGAACCCGTGGTCACTTTTGAAGAAGCGGAAGAAAACGGCTTTGGAGATGGGCCCAACGAATAGGTGCGAATCCGCACGGGCCAAGCAAGCGTCTGGAGGCGATACTGGCAGCACTCAAAATCGTGCTGCTAGAATAATCTTAGAATCGATTGGGCGGCTTGGGAGGCTAAAGATAAGGAATTGGTTGCCAGCTGCTGTCTGGTTTGTAAAGCCAGCATATTGGCGCTTTCTTCATTCATGTCTGCCAGGGTCAGCTTATCCGCGCCTTCTTCCAGCACGTTGATTAAATTCTCGGTAAAGTCCTGACGATTAAGCACAATGTTATAATAACCGCCCAACTCTGATGACATACTGCGGATTTGGTTCAAGGCCGAGGATATTTCCTTTAGGGATTGGGCGATGTCTTCAATAGTATTCCACTCCGTCGTTGTCAGTCCGAGAGCGGCGGATGAAGCATCTTTACCCCTGACATCCAGCCAGGCACTGCGGTTCTCGTTAAAGGTGACTTTCAAATCCTGTTCCTGCAGCAAATTGACGCCTTTATAAGAACTGTCTTTGATTAAGGAATCATACTGAAACAAAATATTTTGATACTGTTGTTCTTCTGCCGAGGACAAAGAACTTTCTGCTATGGCTTCCTGAATGGCGGTCAGAAATTGGCTGCTGTCATAGTTGTCTATACCGGTGACGTCTTCGCGAGATTTAGTGCTGGTGGTGTGGTATGTATATGTTTGTGTTCCGGTATAAGGATCATCGGGATTGAAATTGCTGGTTGAATCTGTGGAGTTGAAAGTCAAATCTTTAAGATTAACGATCTTAGCGGATTTGCCGTCTTCCGAAACCCAGGTGACAATACCGACTGCAGTTTTGCTGTCATCGTAATCATCGGCCGAACCATAGGTTAAATCCGAGTACATCACGTCACCGATTTGCGGCGCTGAAGCTGCATCTGTCGGATTGAAATAATTTTCTAAAAATTGGAAACATCGGACGTAGTGGTAGAGGAGGCTCCTAATATTGCCGTTTCGGTCCCCATTATCCATATGGAATAGCCATGAACTGGAATTGTGATACTCAGAAGAAGACCAATAATATTCATTCGCTAAAGTTGTGCAATCTACGCCTAAATTTTTTAAGGTTGCAAGGGCGTCATTAATGACGTTTTTATTTTCACCACTTGCTCCTGTTGTCCCGCGTCCATCGGTGATATTACCGGCTGTTGTACCATACATTTCCATTAACTCACCAACAGCGGGCAGATACCATTGTCCCTGACCGAAATTGGCATCATCTTTATCCACGCCCGGCGCATAAAACTGATTAGCTGCCGTCGCTGCCAAGGCGTCGGCACCAATCTGATCCAGCATCGCCTGTGTGTTAGCGCGGCCGTCAAAAAGGCTGGTGTCGCGGATGGCCGCGCCATCACTGATGCCGCTCGGCTGCCGAATATAAATTCTTTCCGCGCTTTCCAGCGCCTGGGTGGCAACAGCCGAAGCCTGTTCCAGAAAATCCGCTGCCGTTTCCAGAGATGTGGTCGCCGACTTAATGGTAGAAACAGCCTGCCCCATAGAGTCAAGCAAGGCATCCAAGTCGCTGGCGCGATTGCTTAAGCTGCGCGCCGTGTAATAAGAGGAAGGATTATCAATTGCCGAATTGACTTTTTTACCGGTGGACAATCTGTTCTGGGTAGAATCAACCTGCCTGCTGATATTCTGCAGGCTCAGCAGATTGCTCCTCATGCTTGCGGTCAGGCTTACTTTATCCATGGTTGTCCTCTTTGATTACCTATATCGACAATATATTAATCATCGCCGAACAAGCAACAAACAAGAAAAACTTTTCCACAGAAATCAACGCCAGAAACTTTTGGTGAAAATAACCAGTATTGTCATAACTTCCAGACGGCCTAACAACATAGCAAAAGATAAAATATATTTGGTAAAATCGCTCAAGGCGGAATAGTTTCCGCTGGGGCCGATTTCCGGTGTTATACCCGGCCCGCTGTTGGTAATGCAAGAAATAACCGCGCTAAATGAAGTAAGAAAATCTATTCCGCTCAGAGAAATTAAAATTGTCAATCCCATAATACTTAAAAAGTAAATGACAAAAAAAGTGAAAACAGAATTGGCAACCTGAGAGGAAACGACACTGAAGCCGATTTTAAGCGGAACCAAGCGATTGGGTTCCGTTGTAGAGATAAAACTTCGTTTAAGCTGAGCAAAAATTACCTGCCAGCGGAAAATTTTAATCGAACCGGAAGTTGATCCGGTGCAACCTCCGGTTAACGCAAAAATAACAAAAGCCGTTCCGGCAAATGCTCCCCAATTTAAATAATCCGCAGAAACAAATCCTGTCGATGTTACAATTGAAGTAACGTTGAATGCTGCCTTGCGTAATGCATCGGGAAAGCCATAAGTTCCGTTATAGACCAACCAGAAAGTCATAAATAAAATGTAAAATCCAAGTACTTTAAAAAAAGCGCTGACTTGTGACGAACGCAACGAATGCAGGCTGCGCGTTGCCCAGACGCTATGATAGAAAGTTAACGGAATTGCCCCTAAAATCATAAATAAAGTAATAATCCAGTCAATTGAAGCACTGTTAAAATAACCGACGGAACTGTTTTTGGTTGAAATACCACCGGTTGAAATCGTTGACAGTGCGTGGCAAACGGCATCAAACCAGTTCATTCCGGCCAGCTTGAGCGATACTGCACACAAAATCAGCAAAACAACATAAACCCAGATTATGCGTTTGGCGATATAACTGATTTTAGGAAGAAATTTTTCGTTAACATCGGAATTTTCTTTTTGGAAAATTTGCATGCCGCCAATTCCTAAAAACGGAAGCATGGCAATGGCAAAGATAACAATGCCGATACCGCCCAGACCGTTTAACAAAGAACGCCACAACAAAATTGACGCCGGCAAAGCTTCTACATCGGCATATATGCTGGCGCCGGTGGTGCTGATGCCCGCCGCAGCTTCAAAAAGCGCATCTGCCGGAGAAGTTCCATATAGGATAAACGGCAGAGCTGCCAATAGCGTAACCGAAAACCAGCTGATGACGGTCAACAAATAAGCCTGATGCTGCGAAATGTTTTTAATCTTGTTGTTATTCGCTAAAAACAGCGATAATCCGATAAATACCGAAATAATTGACGCCGTAATGAAATATGACCAGTTGGTTTGCGTTTGGCTGATGTCAACGGCAGCCGGAAGGAGCATTGATAATCCTAGTACGCTGATAAAGTACCCGCTGATCATCAGAACCGGCTGCCACATTGTTCTTTCCTTTCCGGGTTATTCCGTATCCAAAGCGACGTTTTTAGAATAGCCGTTGTCAACCAAAGCATGGTTCAGGCTGATTTCTCCGGCTTTACAGATTCCGGTCGGGACAGACTGGTAAGTATAAGCCGGAATTTCACAATCCACTGTTTTGCCGGAAACGGTTTGTTCCAAAAAGCGCTTAGCTTCAACGCCGCGAGGAGAAAGCGGGTCGGCATATATTCCGAACAAAAAGAGCCCCTTCCCGTCTACGATTAACTCATTGGCGTTAACAATAATGGCATTTCCGGAAAGTTTTTCAGGTTGTTCCAGATAGACCAACGCCAGCTTTTTCTTTGCCGTCGGCTGCGGTTGAGATGAAGCTGCCGACACAGATGCCGGTGCAGAGGGTTCCGCTGTTTGAGAAACGGTTTTCTGTTTTGCCAAAATATCTATAGCGACAGGTTTGGTTTTGGCTTTTTCAAACATTTTGCGCCGGGTTTCTTTTTGCGGAATATTGACAACCCTGGGTTGTCCTGCCTCCCCTTTTTTCTGGATTTCGGGAAGTTTGATTTCGGGAATTTTTTCCATAACATCTTTGGTCTTGCTGCTGACAACGGCAGAAACATCCGATGATGACTGCTTTATTTTACTCCAGTACCAGGTATGGACTTCTGCCGGTTTTACACCGAAAAACGTCGGTGCCAGAAACGCAATGGCAACAAGGCTCAAAAACCATAGCGGTTTGCGCAATGGAAACAGAATGAACATTACCGTGCGATGCATCAATCTGGCCCAGCCGCGGCTGGGGCCGAGATAATCGTCATCTTTTTTTCTTCTTCTGGCAAACATTATTTTGAACTTCCGTATTTTTGTTTTAACTCTTCAACTTTTTCCGGCGTAATCCGTTCGAAAAGCGCCTCGCCTACCGTAAAAGGATGCCCGGCCTCAAGAGCGGACAGTTCTTGACTGATGTTGAAATTCTTTATATTTGGGATATCCGCCATTGTCAGTCCCAGTCTGGAAAGCATGCTTTCGCTGGTTTGCGGCATAACCGGCGCGCTCAGGATTGCAAAGATGCGGATTAGATTGATGCAGGTACGCAGAATGGCAGCGGCTCTCGCTTCATCTGTTTTTATAACACTCCAAGGTTCGGCAAGGGTAATATAATTATTTCCTTCCACCCAGATGCCGCGCAACTCGTTCATTGCCTTGCGAAATTCCATTTCATTCATGTATTTGAAATAGTCGTTTACCCTGGTTTGCAGATTTTCAGCCAGGCTTTTTTCCAAATCTCCATCCATGCCGCCGGCTGGTACTTTTTCGCCGAGCTTGGAGGCCGTCATTTTCAGGACTCGAGATACGAAATTGCCCAAAACGCCGTTAAGATCTTTGTTGACAACAGCGGCAAACAGATCAAAACTAAACGATGCATCGGAACTTTCGGGTGCGTTGGACATCAGCCAGTAACGCCAATAGTCAGCGGGAAATTCCTTAACCGCATCTTCGGCAAAAACGCCCCGTTTTTCAGACTTGGAAAATTTTCCGCCTTCATAAGTCAGGTAACTCATGCCTTTAAGATAGTCGACCTGCGTCCAATTTTCACCGGTACCAAGCAAAGTGGCCGGAAAAGTAATTGAATGGTACGGGACATTGTCTTTACCCATGAATTCAACATGACGGACATCTCCGGCACTCAGCCACCAATCTTTCCAACTGCGTTCTTCCGGTTTTTCGTCTGCCCATTGTTTGGTAATGCCGATGTAACCGATCGGCGCGTCAAACCAAACGTAAAAGACCTTGTCTTCATAACCGGGCTTGTTGACCGGGAAGCCCCATTTGAGATCGCGGGTAATACAGCGCGGCTGCAGTCCCTCTTTGAGCCATTTTTGGGCAATGGTATAAGCAACGTCCGGCCAGAAAGGCTCTTTGGTTTTGATCCATTCGCCGAGGCGTTTTTCCAATTTGGGCAAATTTAAGAACAAATGTTTGGTTTCGCGAACTTCAAGATTGGAGGAACCGGAAACGGAACTGCGCGGACTGATCAAATCCGTCGGTTCCAGAACTTTGGTGCAGTTTTCGCACTGATCACCGCGAGCCTTTTCATAGCCGCAGTAAGGGCATGTGCCGGTAATGTAGCGGTCCGCCAGAAACATTCCGTCATCGACAGAATAGACCTGTTTAACCGTCCGTTCTTCAATAAAGCCGTTTTTATCCAGTTGTTCGAAAATATGGTAGGTAATTTCCTTGTTTTGCGGACTGGAGGTTCGCCCAAAATAGTCAAAAGAAAGGTTAAAATCTCTGTATGTTCGGGCATGGCGGGCATGATACATATCGCAGTAAGCCTGGACATCCATACCTTCTTTTAAGGCGCCGACTTCCGAAGTCGTGCCATGTTCGTCGGTTCCGGCAACATATAAAACCTCATTACCCAGCATTCGCATGTAACGGGCGTAAATATCCGAAGGCAGAAGACAGCCGACCATATGACCCAAATGCGGCAAACCGTTGATATACGGCAATGCTGAAGTAATCAAGATTTTAGACATATTTATTATTCTCCGTTATTTTTGCTATTAACCTGTCGAGTTTACAACAATTTTACAATTTCTCAAGCAAAAAAACGAGAACAACCCCTTAAAAACAGGCTTTAAAGTTTACCTTATGGCCCGGCCGATAATCTGCGCGGCATCCTGAGGCGTCAGCGCTACGGGATCCAGCTCATACAAAGCGCCCATTGCTTCAAAAGAATTGGCGGCAAGCTTTTCGGCCTCTTCCGGACGTATTCCCCAGTCAGACAATTTCAAATCGGACAATCCGACAGCAGAAATCAGTTTTTTCAGAGCCTCAATAAAGCTTTCCGGCGTTTCTCCTGGCATGCCCATGGCATGAGCCATTTCAATATATCTGACACGTACCTTATCTGGATTTTTTTCCAGCAGGTAACTGAAATACGGAACGGACAACGCAACCAAACCGGCTCCGTGCGGCAAATCAGGATAAAAAGCCGATAACGCGTGTTCCATCGAATGTTCCGAAATGCAGCTAGACGTGCTTTCCACCATGCCGGCCGCCGTTGAGGCCCAGGCCATTTGTTCCCTGGCTTGCAGATTTTCACCGTCAACAACGGCAATCGGCAAAAACTCCGCAATCAGACGAATGGCTTCTTTGGCAAGCATATCGCTGAACGGCTGTGCCACACAAGCTAAATATCCTTCAACGGCATGAAAAAAAGCGTCCATTCCCTGATAAGCCGTCAATTTTTGCGGAACAGACACCATCAGCAGCGGATCGACGATTGCCACTGACGGAAACAATTCCGGAATACCGTAACCGATTTTCTCGTTAGTATCAAGATTGCTTATCACCGTCCAAGGATCAGCTTCCGTTCCCGTTCCTGCCGTTGTCGGAATGGCAACAACGGGCAGTATCTTTTGCGTTATTTTCTTAAGACCTTTGACATAATCCCAATAAGTTCCCGGATTTTTTACCATTAAAGCGATGGCTTTGGCCGAATCTATTGCACTGCCGCCGCCAAGGCCGATAATAAAGTCGCAATTTCCGTTGCGTGCCTGTTCGACAGCTTCCATGACGTGTTTTTCAATCGGATTGGGCAACACCTTGTCATAAACTTCCGCTTCGACACCGTTTTGTTCCAGCAGCGACGCGACTTTATCCAGATATCCCAAATTGCGCATGGATTTACCATTGGTAATAACAATCAGCGCTTTTTTGCCCGGCAGCGGAAGAGATGACAACTCATCCAGGCGTCCGCGTCCGAAAATAATGCGGGTGGGAATAAAATAATCAAAATGCATAGGAACACCTCCAAATAAAACTTTTTTATTTAGATAGTGTTTGTCCGCTGCGATTCAAGGCAGGACTTTCCGTTTCAGGAAATCCGGAAGTTCTTTAAGCTTTGATGCTCCTGCCGCCCTGACATGTCCGCCGCCGCCGAAAGTTGCGGCAATCCGGGAAACGTCCACGCCGTCTTTGGCCGTGTAGAAAGACAGGTTCCAGGTGTTTTTTTTGTTCATGAAGAAGTTACACATAAAATCGTATTCTTCTATGCCGGGGACGGAATCAAAAAACTCGGAATATCCCTGCGGCATATTAGCGCAAATACAGCGATAACCCATATACTCGCTTTCAAAAGCCATGCTGCGGGATAAACGCGCATTGCGCACTCTTATCCAAGACAAAATCGCTTTCCCCTTTTCTACCATCTCGTCTATATTGATTTGACCGGACAGCAGCTTATCCCAGACCGGATCATCCGGACGGTTGACACCCAGAGATTGAAAGGCATACTCAAAAGGACGCACCCTTTTATCCCGCAAATCAAAAATGTCATTCAACCCCAAAAGTTTCACCCCTTCCGGTGTTTCCTCGCCGGGATGAAAATATTCCCAGGTCAGACAGACGGCCGCCGTTCCGATGCGGCGGATGCCTTTTATTTCATCATGTCCGGAGGCGACGGCATTGTTATATTCATTGATAACCGACGCATGATGGTCTATCCAGGTCAAATCCGCTTTTTGATTAAGTTCGAACATGAAATCAAGAGGCAGAGCAATATCGCAGACAACAATTTTGTCATGCTTTTGTATTTCTTCAAAAGGAATGTCCATATCATGGTTCAGCCCGAAAAGCTCTGTTTCGGGAAATGCACGTTTGACGATGGCCGCAGAGCCTTTCCCGTCATGATCGGCAATATGGTATATGCATAACATCTGCTTAGTCCTTTATTTCAATTATCATGTTGTCATAAGCCGGAAAGACGTTGTCGGGCGTTTTAGAATTAATTTCGTCGTAGTCACATTCGGCGGCCATATGATTAATAATAGTCCGTTCCGGGTTAATTTTTTCTATATATTCCAAAACTTCGCCCAACCCGGCATGAAAAGGCTGCCCAAACGGCGTGGTGAGCGGAATAATCAGCAGTTTCGGGCGGCGTTTGATCAGCCTCAGGCTTTCAGGACTGATGGATTTGAAGTCTGCCAGATGAACGATTTCCCCTCCGTTTAAGATATAGCCGGTAGAAACGGCGTTATGCCCTGAAAGTTCCATCGGAATGATGCTGATATTTTTAATGATAAACGCTCTTCCCCACTCAACCTGATTGGGGATTAAACTTGGCCGACGGATAACATTGTTGACATGATCCGGCTGGGTCAGCATATAGGAAAAACGTTCGCGGATGCCGGCCATAGTGTCCGCCTGCGCATAAATATTAATATTCTTCAGCATAATACGGTTTACTTCCCGCAAATCGTCAATTCCGTGCAAATGATCCGCGTGTTTGTGCGTATAGAGAACCCCGTCCAGATGTTTGATTTGGTTGTCAAGCAGCTGCTGGCGCAGATCAGGCGATGTGTCTATCAGGATATGCGTGCCGTCAAAATCGTAATATATCGAAGTCCGGCGGCGGATATTTCTGGGATTTTCAGGATTGCAGTCTCCCCATCCGTAACTCAAAGAAGGGACACCCGGAGCAGCCCCCGCCCCCAAAATAACAACCCGGGTCATTTCTGATATGCCCTCCGTCCTTTGTCGCTGGCCTTGCGAAAAAGATTGCAGAAATTGTCGGATGTTATCTGAGCGATTTTTTCAAAAGGCATTTCCCGCAGCTGCGCAAGCTTTTCAGCCGTATAGCGTACAAATGCCGGTTCGTTGCGATGTCCGCGGTGCGGAACCGGCGCCAAAAAAGGAGAATCTGTTTCGACCAAAAGACGGTCCAGCGGAATTTCGGCAAAAATATCCCGCAATTCCCCGCATTTGTTAAAGGTTATCATACCGGACGCTGACAGATAAAAACCGATGGACAATGCAAAGTCAGCCAGTTTTCGCGAAGAGCTGAAGCAATGAATAACGCCGCTGAAAGGTTTATTTCGAAAAGCCTCGCCCAGAATGTCCATCATATCATCATCGGATTCGCGGTTGTGGATAATTAGCGGAAGCCCGCTCTCCTGCGCAGCCTTGATATGTTCGCGCAACAGCTTAATCTGCAAATCCCGGGGGGCATAATCATAGTAATAGTCCAATCCTGTTTCGCCGATGCCGATGACTTTGTGATGCCCGGTTCTGCTAATTAAATCTTCAGCTGTTAAATCCTGATACTCGGAAGCATTATGGGGATGCACACCGACGGCCGCATATACAAAAGGATATTTCTCTGATAATTCAAGCTGGTTGTCCAGTTCATCAATATTGTTGCCGGCATTTAAAATCATGTTGACGCCGTTTTCCCTGGCCCGTTCGATTATTTCGGCAATGTCATCTTCAAAATCGTTAAAATCCAAGTGGCAATGGCTGTCGACTAGCATTTTTATCCTCTGCAAATATGATTCACTATGTTTATTAAAGCCTGTTTTTTATCCAAATTCAAGCCTTCGGTTTCAGAAAAAGTCCGGACGGCGTATTCCCATATATCCGCCGTTTCCGCCACACGGGAAGTGTTTTTGATTTTTTCGCTGAGAAATTTCAGAATCAATTCCTTGCTCAGTTCATAACTGCCTTCATCGGCAACGGCATTACCGCAAAAATCCAAGACATCGGAGATCCGGGCAGAACTTCCGGCTCCTGCCAGTGCGCAAAGGTCATCATAAAGGGAAACGGCATCATTATCAGCATAATTCAGGGCCTTGCCGATACTTCCCGAAGCAATTGTGACGATCTTTTTGATTTGCGCTTCCGTCATCTCCGGACGGTAACGGCGCAGCAGGCTTGCAACCTGAACATCTGCCAGCGGCTTCAGCTCCAGCTTGGCACAGCGAGAGCGGATTGTGGGCAGCAGTCGTCCCGGATTGTGGCTTACCAACAACATCAGAGCCTTATGCGGCGGTTCCTCCAAAATTTTCAATACGGCATTAGCCGAAGCGTTATTCATATCGTCGATACTGTCAATCAAGACGACGCGCCAACCGTCTTGTGAAGAACGCCGCGACAGAAATTCATTAATTGTGCGAACATCGTCTATACGGATAAATGCGGATTTTTTCAAACCGTCCAGTTCTTCCCGGCTCATCTGTCCGCCGTCTTTTATGGCTTTAATGATTTTTTTGCGGTCGGTGTCGGTATAGTCGCGTTCGATAACCTTAAAATCAGGATGAGCGTTGTTTGAAATCAGTCGGAAAGTCTGCGTATCCGGAGCCACGTCCAACTTATCGTAAGCATCCCGCCGGCTGTCGTCCGCATGCAGGATAAAACGCGCCAGGCGGTAAGCCAACGTAGCTTTGCCGATGCCTTCAATCCCGCTGATCAGCCATGAATTATGCAGGGAATTGTTTTTCCAGCATTGCAGAAAAAGCTTTTCAGCCTCTTCATGACCGATGAGAAAAGTATTGTCCCGGGGAGTGACTGCAGCGCTGTTTTCAGGCATTTACTCCCACCCCAGTCTTTCAGCAACCGTCTGGACAATCTCACGATGCAGTGCTTCAATACTTTTATCGGCATTCAGCACGACGCAGCGGTCCGGCTCAGCAGCGGCAATTTCCAAAAAACCGCGGCGCAGATTTTGGTGGAATTCCAGCTGTCTGCTCTCAAAGCGGGTTTCTTTGACTTCCATCCCCGCCGCTTTGGCAAAAGAACGTGCCAGACCGATTTGAGGATCAATATCCAAGATAAAAGTCAGATCAGGACGAAAATCTCCGACAGCAATTTGATACAAATTTTCCAGAGCCTGCTTCGGCAGTTTCTTATTATAGCCGTAATATTGGTAAGCCATGGTAGAATCTGCGAACCGATCGCTCAAGACCCAATTTCCGTCCCGGAGTGCCGGCCAGATTTTCTGTGTCAGGTGGATGCGGCGGTCGGCAAAATACAACAAGGCTTCGGCCACGCCGTCAAATTTATCTTTATCACCGCAACAGAGCAACCGGCGCAGTTCCAGACCGATTTCCGTACCGCCGGGCTCCTTGGTGCGTACGGCGGAAATTTTTCTGGAAGCCAAAACGTCGGCCAGAAGTTTCAGCTGTGTCGACTTTCCTGTTCCTTCTCCGCCTTCAAAAGTGATAAATTTGCCGCTCATTTTTATTCAGCTCCGAAAAGCAGATATTTGAAATTTTTGGAAATTCGTCCCCACAAGCCGACTTTTTCGACATCTTTGGCCGCCACCAGCGGGATTTCAACGGTACCGCTGCCGGGAACCTCCGCGCGGATATATCCGAGCTTCTGTCCTTTTTTGACCGGGGCTTTGACCGGTTTGTCATAGACGGCCGTCAGCTCCACCTTGTCAGATTTGTTCTTTTTCATGGTGCGAACAACATCGTTTTCTACCAACATATCGACGGTTTCTTCCTGTCCGAACCAAACCGGCATAGATGCAATTTTGGCGCCTTTTTTGACAATCGTATAATTGTCAAATTCGCGGAACCCCCAACTCATTAACCGTTCGGTTTCTTCCGAGCGCTCTTTGTTGGAATTTAAGCCGCTGAATACGCCAATCAGACGGCGGTTGCCTTTTTTGGCCGAGGCCGTCAGGCAGAAACCGGCTTCCTCAGTATGTCCGGTTTTAAGCCCGTCGGCGGAAGGCATGCTGTACAGCAAAGGGTTGCGGTTGCCTTGGCGGATATTGTGATAAACAAATTCTTTTTGAGAAAACAGGTGATAATACTCGGGAAATTCGGCAATCAGCAAACGCGCCAGATGAGCCAAATCTTCCGCAGACATACGATGATCCGGATGCGGTAAGCCGGTCGAGTTTACAAAATGAGAATTTTTTAATCCGATTTTTTTAGCTTTTTCGTTCATCAAGTCAGCAAAATCTTCTTCGCTTCCGGCAATATTTTCAGCGGCAACGATACAGGCATCATTACCCGACTGAATGATAATGCCTTTCAGCAAGTCTTCTACCCGCACCTTGTCATTAATAGCCAAAAACATCGTTGAGCCACCACTGGCCGCACCACCTTTGCGCCAGGCGTTTTCACTGACGGTAAATGTGTCGTCAAGCGAAAGTCTGCCGTCTTTCAGCTTGCTGAAAAGGATATAGATGGTCATCAGTTTGCTCATGGAAGCCGGCGGAATTTTTTTATCGGCATCTTTGGCGTATAAATATTGTCCGGTATCATAATCCATTAGAATCATGTTCCGGGCTTTGGTTTCAATAGCACCGGCTTGAAACGAAGCCAGCATGAACCCGCTTAAAATTGTTCCGAAAAGCAAAGTTTGGGATTTTGACATCATATCTATACCTCTGTTCTTTTAATCTTGTACGACTTTGGCATTGTAAATGCCGAAATTTTTAACCTTAGCCAAAGTAACTTCGGCTTCTTTTTTATAGGAATATGGTCCGATGCGGACACGATAAAACTTTTGCCCGTCAACGGTTACAAAATATACGTTTGTTCGGCCGAAACGACTTAGCTGATTGCTTAAATTTTGAGCCGAATCTTGTTTGGAATATGCTCCGGCCTGAACAAAATAGCTGCCCTTTGGATAAGCCGTTCCGTCTCCCTGATAACCTGTTGCACGCAAAGGCTCATTTGATGAAGATGCCGACGAAGAAGAGCGGCTGATTGTTGCAGAGGGCGTATATTTTTCGCCCAGCAACGCCGCTTTTAATTCTTTGCTTTCTTTTTCCAATATTTCCACGCGGACTTTGGCAACGCCCTGCGTTTGAAAACCCAGCAGTTGGGCGCTGCGTTTGGAAACGTCAATAATGCGGTTTTTGGCATACGGCCCGCGGTCATTGATCCGCAGCACCAGGGAGCGGCCGTTTTCCAAATTGGTAACCCGGACGATCGACGGCAAAGGCAATGTCCGGTGGGCTGCCGTCAGCGTATTCATGTCATAATTTTCGCCGTTGGCAGTTTTGCGGGCATGAAAATCTTCCCCGTACCAAGAAGCCATTCCGACTTCAGAATAACTGTAATCCTCCGCCGGATAGTACCATTTGCCCATAATCTTATAGGGATTTCCGACTTTATATGTTCCTCCCTGCCCTTTGATGGCCGCGGCCTGGGAATACTTGCCGTTTCCGAGGTCAATCCTTCCGTAGGTACAGGCGCTCAGAGCCGCAGTCCAGAGAATGAGTGTCAGAATTAACAAAGTTTGTCGGTGGTTCTTCATCAGACGTCCTATATTTCTTTTTTCCATTGTGCAACAATTTATACTGTTTTTGAGTATTCGTAAAGCCATTAATTCCCCTTGTGTAATTTTCTCGGCGGCACGGGAACGGCGAAACCGATTTCAGGGTCATAGTTCCTGATTTTTTTCAACAGCAGATAATCCGGATATCCGTCTTGCGGCAGACCGGCCTTTTCCTGCACCTGTTTGACCGCCGCGCGAGTTTTGCTGCCCAGTTGCCCGTCTTCGTCAAGTTTTGACCAGCCCAAGCGGTTAATAAACGATTGAAGCGTGACAACATCATCCGTTTTCAGGCGTACGGCCGGATTTTCCTTCAATGGTGTATACGGCCGGCCGGAAACGGCGTAATCCGCCAAAATACCGACTGCCAGAGCATAGTTTTCAGAACGGTTCCATTGCATAATACGGCGGTAGTTGTCAAATATCAGGTAAGCGTTGCCTTTTTTGCCTTCGGGCGTGATGACGGATGCTCGCAGTTCCGGGGATAGCTTAATCCGGCGATTGTTAAGGTCTCGAACCCCCATCCGGTTCCACTCTGATAAGGGCTTAACAATATTTCTGCCACTTTGCGAAAAATCAAAATTCCATGGAAGAGAAACGGATATTCCCCAAGGTTCGTCCTTTTTCCAGCCGATAGAAGAA
Organism: uncultured Alphaproteobacteria bacterium; assembly: GCA_944391425.1. Lineage (GTDB taxonomy): Bacteria > Pseudomonadota > Alphaproteobacteria > RF32 > CAG-239 > CAZU01. The sequence continues at coordinate 82,207 of CALXTO010000001.1, forward strand.
AGATAATTGGCCGCTGACGCCGCTGCATCTTCAAAAGAATGCCAAATATCAATTGTGCCATTGCCGTCAAAATCTACGGCATAAGCGTTAAACGTCGACGGCATAAATTGAAAATGCCCCATGGCACCGGCCCAGGATCCCTGCATACGCGTATAGTCAATCTCCCAGGTATCGATTATTTTGAGGGCATGATACAATTCGTTGCGGAAAAACTGCGAACGGCGGCGGTCATAACTTAAGGTCGTCAGGGCTTCAATTGTATTATAACCGCCGAAATTGCTTCCGAAATTGGTTTCTATTCCCCAGAACGCGATGATATAATTACCCGGAACGCCATATTTTGCTTCAATCTTTTGTAATAACGGACGCAGTTTGCGGTAGTTTTCCCGGGCCTGTTTTACGCGTCTGGCAGAAACAACGCGGTTAACATAGTCCGCAGAAGTTAAAACAAATTCAATCTGCCGACGGTCGATTTTGACGATTTCGGAATCCGGGGTATAAAAATCCTGTGCGTAAACTTTATCCAGCGTTTTTCTTGAAATTCCCCTGTCTGCCATTTCCTGTTTGAGCTCATCAAGCCATTGTAAGTATTCCGGCGGTGCAAAAGATGTCACGTTGGCGCAGGCCGAGGCGGCAAAAAACAGAGCAAAAGCAAACAAAGGCATAAATCGAAAAGTTTTCATTTCTGTTATCATCTTCTTGAAAAAACGGTTTATGACATTATTACATTACAGATGTAAATAAATGATAAAAAATTGCTTGACGGCATTAAAACTTTCAGCTAAAAGTTTCGTAACCGCTTACATGGAGAGGTGGCAGAGCGGTTTAATGCAGCGGTCTTGAAAACCGTCGTGGGCGCGAGCCCACCGTGAGTTCGAATCTCACCCTCTCCGCCATTTTGATAAAAAAGCGCCTGTCAGGATGACAGGCGCTTTTCCGTTTAACTAATGGAGATTTTAATGCGGGGAACGGAAAAACCGTTCCCGTTATTCATTAGAATTTATATTTTGCGTTGAGCAAACCGCTATGATCGGTGTAATCCTCACGGAAGCGGCCTTCATACCCGACGGACATTTCGACATCGTCATTGACGTCTGCCGTCAGGCTGGCGCCGACTTCAACGCCGAAGCGATCCAAAGCTTCGCCCTCAACGCTGTATGCAGCGCCATTGGCCAGCGTAACGACGGAATTGGCGTCGTCGTTTGTCAGGTCATAAGTCATGGCTACCCGCGCTTCAGGACGGAGGCTCATGCCGTTTTCCAAAGCAAAATCTTTTCCTGCTTTGGCACCGATAACACCGGTTAAGATATCAGACTTATTGCCGGAAACATGGTTGCCCATACTATCGGTATAAGATTTCTGATTGATGTTAACATATCTTAATCCGGCTTCCGGTGTAACGTTGACACCGCCAACCAGCATATCATACCCGGCCATGGCCTGCAAACCGAAGCTGTCTACATCATACGAAGCGTTTTTGACGCTGTTTTTCTCGTCATAATCACCCCAAGAGTAGTTGGCAATACCGTTGATATACCAATCGGCCGGTTTGTATTCCCCGTAAACAATCGCGGAATGCGTGTCGACATCGGTTTTGCGATTGTCAGTATCAATATCCGTATTGGTATAAGCATAACCGACACCGACTTTGACTGCATCAGTAACTTGTTTTTCGGCACCGCCGGCAAAACCGTAACTGTCGGCATCAAAACCGTTAACCTTTTTATCCAGCTCGGTTTTGTTAATCAGTCCCTGAGCCCATACGGCTCCGTTTTCAAACGGAGTATCGCCGGAAGACATTCCCTGCTGTGCTGCAGAGAGGCCGCCGCTCAAACGTGTACCGACGACATTTGCGATTTGCGTATTGTGGGCCACCATTGTCGACTGAGCAAAGGAAGACGTATCGACAGACAATTGATCCACAACTTTCAAACCGGCGGCAACCTCTTCGGGATTATCAGACTGCAGCAAAGCCGTTGCCGTTGAAGCAACATTGTTAAAAGCCGTATTTTCGGCAGGAGCTTTTCCGCCGGCTAAAACGGCCTGAACGGCATTAGCCTGGTTACTGTTTGCTCCGGTAGAAGCGGCAATTTCATCTCCGGCTTTTTGTTCAACAATCAGGCTTTTGTTGTCTTCTCCGACGGCAAGATTATACAAATTGTTGTCCTGAGCCAAAACCCAGCCGACTTTATCGGCATCAATTTCTTTACCGTAGGTTTCCGTATTGCTGACGGTTTTATCAATATAAGATATGTTTCCGTCGGTGATGAAATTATGGGTTCCGTCAGCCGTTCCCAAGGCAATCGTCGGTTTTAGATTTACCTTGCCTTCAAGGTTGACGTTACCGGCAATTTGTCCGCCTTTGCTGCCGTCATAATAAAAAGCCAAAGTAGATCCGTCCATGAAGCGGGCAAAATCATTACCCTGGAACTGTCCGCCGGAAATCGTCAGCGTGTTTTGTCCGAGATCCAAAGTCGATCCCTTGTTGACCTTGGCGCCGCCAACCTCTGCATCATCTTGCAAGACCAAGTTTCCAACCGCACCGCTCTTGCTGCCAAGAACCAGGTCATTGGCTTTAAAGGCTCTATCGGCGGTAAGGCTGCCGCCGTTGCTGACCATAATCTGAGCTGCGTTAATATCTCCGGTAACCGCAGACTTTAAACTATGCGCATTGTTAAAATACAAATTGACATTATCAACGTCACCGTCGATTTTTGATTGTGCCGTATCCATATTTACTTCTGTGTTGGTAACCATTAATCCGGTATCGGCATTTCCTACAAGATTGGCATTGATTGTACCTGAGTTGTTGATAACAGTTTGAGATTCTGCATCGGTAATATCCATAAAGATTGAACCTTTATCCGGCGCATCACCGCTGGTGTCTACAATGCCGAAAGAAGAATTTTCACCAACATTCAAAGTTGCATGAAGCAAACCGATGCCGCCGTCTTTGGTATTGACTGTATTGGTTCCGGAGGCGTTGATTGTCTGGTTCTTTCCGCGTATATCCAAAGCTCCGGCCGTTTCAACGTTAACCGTGGTGTTTTCGATGTTCAGTACCGGAGTTCTGAGTGTGTTTGTACCTCCACTGAAATTCAGAGTTGTGTTTTTGAAATCCATAGAATCGGCCGTAATGCTGTTTCCGTTCAAATTGGCAGTGCCTCCGGTTGTTTCAATTCCCGCTGCAGTGATTTCAGAGCCTTCCATATTTAACGTCGCTGTATCCGACATAATGAATTTACCGGTACCGCCATCTTCATCAGTGATGTCCACTTTTGTACCTTTGATACCCAAAGTAACATTTTCTTTTAAAGTGATGCTGTTGGCTTTGGTATCTTCCTGACTGTCAATGTTGTATACTTCATTGGGATCATATCCGGGTGCTCCAGGCATAAACCAATCGCCCAATTCAAGCGCTTTGGCACTGCCGGCTAAAGTCAGGCCGACAATCGCTGTTGAAATAAGTAAAGTGTTTCTCATATGATTAAACTTTCCTTTTGTTTCAGTTACAAATAAAAACCACCTTGTTTACAGGGCGGACACCATTTATTGGTGTTAAATGCGGAAAATTTCTGCATCTACTGGTAGGTTATATACTATACATTTTATTGTCAAGACAAAAAAATAACTTTTTCCTTGTGTTTTCAAGTGTTTCCATCTTAAAATAGCTTTTGCCCCGGAGGACAAAAACTGTATTCCTGTCATAAAACTGAAAAAATTGAAAGTATGCGGATTTTAAGGACGGCTGATGAATTTGCTGCCTTTGATATAAAAGCGCCAGGGTTTGTCCTTATATTCCTCGGCATAATCAATTCCTACCCGGGGAACGGCGCAATAATCCCAGCGGCGTTCCCGGCGCGCCAACCAGATTTCATCTCCGGACAGATTAATTCCATCGTGCTTTTGGGCTGTAATTCCCAGAGCCTGGCATAATTTTCCCGGTCCGGTGGTTAGGTTTTCAATTTTTGAGGTCTTGCGCCGTTCCATCATTGTTTCCAGCCCGGCAGTAGGTTCTAAGGCACGTATTAAAACGGCGTTAGCCTCGCCTTCGGGACTGACGACAACATTAAATTGATTATACATGCCATACACGAAAAACACATAAGCGCAGCCTCCGGCTTGAAACATGGTTTTGGTCCGCGGCGTTAATTTATTAGGATAAGCATGACAAGCCTTGTCGCAACTGCCGATATAGACCTCCAGTTCGGTAATCATGCCGGCGCAAAAACGGCCGCCGACATTTGAACACAGATAAGCGCCGAGGAGATGTTCCACGGCGACTTCAAAAGCGTTTCCTGCGTAAACCGAGAGCGGAATTTTCAAATTGTAATCCGGCATGAGAAATTGTTATCATGCTTTGAACGACATGTCAATCAGCGGTTTCAGAGAGCAAATCAGTCTTCCCTTTTGCGTGAGGATTTATACTCCCCATACCCATAAACAATTCCGGCTAAAGTAAAAATCACCTCTACAAATCCCATGGCTGCGGCCTCCCCTAATCCCCGGCGATGCAATCATCACCGTTAAAACTGTAGTTTACGACGATTCCGTTACGAATTGTAAACGACGTTTTGCAATAATATGTGGTATACTGCGGTTGCCCGGGAAATCCAAAATCCGGTGTCGCAATTGCAGGATAGTAGACCTCGTTGGCATATGGTTTTTTGTTGCCATTGAGAGGATGTGAAGATATTCGCAAAAAAGTAACAACCTTTTCATCCGGAGTAACATAAAAGACATTATGCGGCATACCCCAAGACTGCTGAAGACGTTCCTCAGACTGGCCGATCCAGGGTTGCAGGGTGTCTCCGTAACTGCGGCGATTCATAGTGCATGAAATAAGCGTACACAAACAAATAAGACAAGCTATTGATTTTTTCATCCGGCGCCTCCTACAAAAAATGTAGTTGTCAAACGACGGATTTAAAGTCTGTGCTTTAGTTTGGCTCCATTGGCTTTGCTGATTCGAACCCGGACAGTTACGCAGGTTTCACCGCGGCAAATATCCAGCACTTCGGCATTAGCATACAACCAGGCCAGATTTTTACCGTCTTCCGGTTTCAGTTGAAATGTCGAGACTTCATCGGCAGATGAAAGACGAGAATCCAGCATATGCAAAAATGCTGACATTCCTTCTCCCGTTAGGGCTGAAATTCCCAAATGTCTGTCATGCCCGGCAAGCTCTTTCCTTCGGTCAACGGCAAGCAGGTCAATTTTGTTCAGGACTTCCAGATAGCGGTTGTCCTCTTCAATATTTTCCAATCCTAACCCGGACAACACTTTTAAGACGTCTTTTTTTTGTTCCCGGTTTTCCGGGTTGGCAATGTCCCTGACATGGACAATAACATCTGCTTCCAGCACTTCTTCCAGTGTTGCTCTGAACGCCATTACCAGTTCATGCGGCAAATCTGAGATAAATCCAACCGTATCTGACAAAATGACATCACGTCCGGAAGGCAGGCGGACTTTGCGCATGGTCGGGTCAAGCGTGGCAAAGAGCATATCTTCCGCCAAAACGTTTCCGGCGGAAAGACGATTAAACAAAGACGACTTTCCGGCATTGGTATAACCGACCAGAGCTACTACCGGATATGGTACGCGTTTGCGGGCAGAACGTTGAATTTCTCTAGTTTTGCGAACTTTTTCCAAATCTTTTTTAATACGGATGATTTTTCCGTCGATGATACGCCGGTCAAGTTCAATCTGGGTTTCGCCGGGCCCACCCAAAAATCCGGCGCCGCCCCGCTGACGCTCCAGGTGAGTCCAGCTTCTGACCAGGCGGCTACGCTGATAAGTCAGATGCGCCAATTCAACTTGAAGCTTACCTTCCCGGGTCTGTGCCCGTTCTCCGAAGATTTCTAAAATAAGGGCTGTCCGGTCAATTACCTTAATCTGGAGTTTTTTTTCAAGATTACGTTGCTGAATAGGCGTCAAAGCGGCATCAAAAATAACCAGTTCTATTTGTTTTTCCCTAATGGCCTCCACCAGCTTTTTAAGCGAGCCTTCCCCGATGAATACAGCCGGTTTTACCTCCCGAACTCTAACAATCTCGGAATAGACGACATTTAGATTGATTGCCGAAGCCAGACCACAAGCTTCTTCCAACCGAGCCTCCGGCAGAAGGCCTGCTTTTTGGCTTAAGACATCGGGAAAAATAACAGCAGCCTGAATCTGCTTGTTTGAAGAAAATTCAATTGCCGGCAATTTATGCGTCGCCGTCTTTAGGTTCAATATCTACGGCTTCGCCCGGCATGATTGTTGAAACGGCGTGTTTGTAGATTAATTGGGTATGCCCGTCCCGGCGCAGCAGTAGCGTATTGTCATCATACCAGGTAATCAGCCCCTGAAGTTTTACGCCGTTAACCAAAAAAACGGTTACCGATATTTTATTGCTGCGGATATTATTTAGAAAATCATCCTGAACGTTTTGAGGCATTTTTTTATTCCTTACTTATTTTTAGTACTATATTAAAATCTAACAACATTTTTTTTGATTAGTAAAGAATTTTAAGAAAAAATTTTTTCCACCTGTTTAATAACTCCCGAATCGATATATAACAAGATGACGTCTCCCGGTTGCAAAAGCGTTGCCGGTTCAGGATAACAAATGCCATCCTTGTTCTGAACGACAAAAATCCGGCTTTGTTTGGGTAAGTTGATTTCGCCTATTTTTTTGCCGGCGGCGATGCTGTCATCACTGACACAGATTTCCCATATCTCTCCGCATCCGCGGCTGACCGAATAGGCATCCTGCATCCGTGTTTTGCGGATTTCTTTGAGGATTTTGGAAATCGTCACTGCACTACGATCAACTAAAATGCTGCTGCCCATATTAAAAATCAATTCGTTGTAAGCGGGCGTATTAACTACGGACACAGCCGTTGTCACGCCGCTTTGGGCCGCGATAAGCGAAATCAGGAGGTTGTCTTTGTCATTGTCCGTAACGGCAATACTGGCATCGGCATGGCGGATATCCGCCTCATTTAAAATCAGGTCACTCATCATTTCGCCCTGAATCACGACAACATGATTTAAATCCAGAGCAATACGACGAGCAATATTGATGTCTTCTTCAATAATTTTACAGCCGGCAATGTTGTCATCGTGCTCTATCTCCTGCCCTAAATACTGGGCGACGGCATTGCCGCCGAAAATCAGCAGCCGCTCATTGACCGGTTTTTCCAGCCCGAACGAACGGATTGTTTTTTCAATTTCGTTCTGCGGCGTATAAACAGTTATTTCATCTTCACTTTTGAGACAGTCATATGATTCCGGAATAAAACATTCGCCATTGCGGACAACGTTAACAAAAGCGACGTTAAGCTCTTCATCCTGACGTCCGATTTGCAACAGAGGAATATCCGCCAAAGGGCATCCTGGTTCAAGCTTCAGCGTCAGGATACAGCCTTTGCTGCCTAAAACAGGCAAGACTCCGGAACTTCCCGGATACTTTAAAATACGCAAAATATTCTCGGCAATATCAATATCAGGCGATATGATCAAATCAATGGGGATATTTTTATCGTTATATAATGTCGACCATAACGGATCCAAAAATATTTCGTTGTTAATGCGGGCGATTTTACGCGGAATGTCAAACAGCGTATAGGCCACCTGGCAAATGACCATATTAACTTCGTCAATATCCGTTACGGCTAATATCAAATCGCATTCGGCAGCCCCTGCCCGCTCCAAAACCGTCGGATGAGAAGCCTGCCCCAGCACCGGCATTACGTCAAATTCTTTGGAAATTTCATCAAGATTTCGCTGGTCTTTGTCAATGACCGCAATGTCATTGTTGCCTTTCACTAAATAACTGACAATGCTCTTTCCTACACTTCCGGCGCCACAGACGATTATTTTCATTTTCCGTTTCCTTCCTGTTCGGAACACCTGTCAAAATAGCGGCAGACTTCCGCTACGGCTTCCGCCAAATCGGCAATGTGCACATATCTTTCACGAAACTTGCGGGCGTCACGCATATTCTTGCAGTACCAGCAAACATATTTGCGAGACAGTCCCAAAGCTAATTTTTCTCCATAATAGGCCGTCAATTCTTTAATATGGGTTAACAAAGCTTTCTTGACAAGCGGCAGCGGCATATTTTGCGGAGCAATCCCTTTTTCCAGATAATCATGGGTTTGGGCAATCAGCCACGGGCAACCCAGCGCTGCACGGCCGATCATCACGCCGTCCGCTTTCGTATAGTCCAGCATTTCTTTGGCTTTTTCGGGCGAATCGACATCACCATTGCCGATGACCGGTATGGATATGGCATTTTTAACGGCGGCAATAATGTCCCAATCGGCCTTGCCTGAATAAAACTCCGACCGGGTGCGGCCATGAACGGTAACATAAGATGCGCCGCTTTCTTCGCACATCTTGGCAAACTCTACCGCATTGATGCTCCGGCAGTCCCATCCCTTGCGAAATTTGACACTGACTTTCAGCGGCGTTGCTCTGACAACCGTTTCAATGATCTTGGCTGCCTGCGGCATATCCGTCATCAGATAAGAGCCTGAATTCCCGTTGACAATTTTGCGAACGGGGCAACCCATATTAATATCCAGAGCATGAGCGCCCAGTTCATAAGCCAGTTTGGCGGCATAATCAAAAATTTTTGCATCGCTGCCGACAAGCTGGACAATAACCGGATAGCTTTCATCCCGAACATCGGCAATCCGGTATGTTTTCGGATTTTTGCGAGACAGCGCGTTGATCGCTACCATTTCCGAAACAATGTTGCCTCCGCCGAACGAAGATACCAGCCGACGCATCGGTTTGTCGGTAATTCCTGCCATCGGCGCCAGAAAAACCCGGCTATTCAGATCCAATATCCGCATTTACACCTTAAAATCAAATTCCCGGTTATTTTTGAACATAAAATCAATCAGAACCGTCGGTTCTCTTAAAACCTGTCCGGCATTACCGTAACTGGCCGCGGCATAGGCCGTGTTGACGCTGTTTTCCGTTCCGTACCTCAGCAACTGATAGGAAACGCCGCTGTCAAGCAGTTTATAGGCATAATTTTCAACGCCTTGCCGTCCGCCGCCCCAATCTTCATCTGTCGGTTCATTCTGCCGTTCAAAGGTTCCGGAATTGCGCTTTATTTTTTCGACAGAGCCTGATATCTGCCGGTGCAGCTGGCTGAGATAGTCATTTAAATAAAGCTTGTCCATTTTTATCCTAATTCAGCTTATCCAGCGTTTTGGCCAAGATATAATAAAGTTTGCCGATGTCTGCGCCGGAAATAACCGAGAGCAGAATTCCCGAATGTTCATGCGTTTGCGCCTGCGAAATCAAAACCTCAAATTCCGACAGGTACGAACTGATGAGGTTGCGGAACTCGGCATTTTTTTCATATTCCTTACGTACGGCGGCAATCTGCTGTTTGCTCAGGTTTTTGGCCAGATAACGGACGAAAACCGCACTATCGCCGTTGTAATATTTTTTCCATAAATCATCTTCATCTTTGGGATTAAAGACACGATTGATGTCAACGGAAATATTTTGCAGCTTTTCAATAATTGCGGCGGCTTTTTTAAGGAAGTCGTCAATCTTCATGCCCTGATATCCGGAAGAAAGCTTTTTGAAAGCTTCATCGGCCTTTTTGGTTTGTTCACCAAGCAGTTTGACCTGGTTGCCGACAACATCGGTAAACTGGATAGACTGCTTGACAATGCCGTCGCCTTTATTGGCAAAATCCTGCCCCGTTTCGGCCAGATCTTTCATAACCAGGTTGACTTTGTTGATTGTCTCGTCCGCAGTTGCCACCAAAACATGTGACTGTTTGACAAAGACTTCGCCGGAAGAAAGAATTTCATTGGAAATCCGTTCGGCGTTTGCCGCGGCTTCGCTGATGGAAGCACGCAGTTTGTCTCCCGAATTCTCAAAATGGGCGGCGCTGATACGGGTTGCTTCTTCCATCTGCAGGCCGAGATTTTTCAGATCCTGCCCCAATGCCTTGACTTTGTCATAAGCAAGATTGGCGCGGTCGGAAAGCGCGTTTGAGGTATCATTCAAAACCGTATTGAAACAATCGACGAGTTTGCGGGTATCTTCCGATATTTTGACCATTTTATCGCTTTGCGCCGAAATAAGACTGTTAATCTCATAAACGCCGCTGCTGGTTTCGGCTGTGACGGTATTGAAGCCGGCGATATATTTTTCATAGTCCTTAAATACACCGCCCAAATTTTCGACCGAATGATGAATGGCCGCGTCCAAATCCTCGCTGTACTGACTCAGCGACAAATTGACCTGTTCCAGATTTTTCATGGAAGATTTGGAAACCTTGGCAATGTCTTCTCCGGCTTTGATCATGCGATCGCCGAGTACGTCAAATTCGTAGGCAAACTTGGTGGAAGCCTCAAAAATATCGCCGGTATTGTTTTTGAAAGCGTCGTTAATTTCCTTCATCTTCTGGGCAACGTCATTGGTGGCGTCCGACAGATATTTATATTGCTGGGCAAGCGAGGCTTCGCTCAGACGCGCCTGGGTTGCCAACGTATTGGCAACTTCGGTCAGGTTTTCTTTTTGCTCGGACAAAACCTTGCCGATGTCTTCTGACTGGGTTTTGGTTTTAATGATAGAAACGTCTATGTTTTTAATATGTTCGTCCAGCAGTTTGACAACATTCGACGTTTCTTTGGAGAGTTCACCCTGAGCAGATGAAAGCTTGGAACAGCTGTCTAAAATTCCTTTGGACGCTTCCGTACTGTCAGTTTTAACCTGCTTTACCGTATTGGTGAAACGCGTGATGTTGTCCTGAACCCGGTTGGCAATGCTGTTGAAATTTGTCGTAATTTCCGTAACCATTTTATTGACTGCGGTATTTTTGGCGCTGATGAGCTCCTCAATTTCCGACAGGCGGTCAATGGAACGATGACTGTTGTTAACCACGGACTCCGTGTGGCGGTTGGTATCTTCTTCAAGCATGACCATCCGGGAGAAAACCTTATCCGCGCTTTGTTCAATAACCGCAATCTGCTTTTTCAAAGCTTCGCTCATCGTTTCCGTATTATCGGCAATTTTGTCGCACAAGTTATAGAACTCGTTTTCCTGCCGCTTAAACAAAACATGGAGAGCCGCCGCCTTATCGTCCAGACTTTGGGCAACGTCAGCGACATAGCCCGCCGCCGCTTTGGAAACAGAATTAAGCGACTGGCTCTGGTTTTCAAATGCGGAAACAGATTGATTCAGACTCTCTTCAGCCGAAGAGGTAACGTCGTTAACAGCTTTAATCTGGCGTTCCAGAATGCTGTCGACCATGTTGGCACGGTCGGCTATGCTTTGCGAAAGTACATCCATATTCTGCGACTGCGCCATCAGGGTATTCTCAAACTGCGTTACCTTGGCCAGAGTCCGGTTGACGCTGTCATCAAACATGTTTGACTGCTCTGCTAAATTGTCGTTGATGGCTTTGCTCTTATTGATAACCTCATTGCAGGAAGCCAGCATGACACCGAGATTGCTCTTGAGCTTTTCGACCGTAACCGACGCGTCGTTTTCCAAAGAGGCGGAAACTGCCGACAGTTCTTCAATCTGGCGTTTGAGCTCAGCTTTGATGTCCTCAACTTTGTTGACCGAATTGGTAATATTTTTCTGCTGTTGGGCCAAAGAAGCCTCGCTGATCTGGCTTTGGGCAACCACCAGAGAAGAAGCCTCGGTTAAAGACGTCGCATACTTATTCATGTTTTCCGCCACGTTATTCATATCGATAATGGAGGAATCCGATTGGATTTTGATATGTTCGGCAGAATGTTTGACTTCTTCGTTGAGTGCGGCAATCTGCAAAGAAACATTGTTTATCGTGTCATTGACGTGTTTATGGCGCGCCAGCAATTCTTCCGCCGCAGCCGTAATCTTGTCCATGGCATCGCTGTTCAGGCGGTCCAGGTCGGCGGTTTTTTCCTGCAGGGTTTCAATATAAGAAACGATGTCGTCATTGGCGGCAGCTGATTTCTCTCCGATTGCATTGGCGCTCAGGGCCAAAGTATCGTCAACACGCTGCATTGCTTCGGCTGCCTGCTGAGAAACCATGTTCAGGTTTGCAACCTGGGTAGCCACGCTTTCTTCCAGATTGCTGCTTCTGACCATCAGACGATCAATTTCCTGAGCGATGTTTTCGCCGTGTTTGGCGAATTTCTGAATCACCCCGTCAGCCCGTTGATCCAAAGCGTTCATAAAGTCCAGAATCTCGTGGTTGTGTTTAGCTAAAGCCCCGTCGACTTTTTTGATTTGCGCGTCAACCGATGTATCCAGACCTTCCAAGCCCTTGGCAAGGTTGCCGTTGATTATATTCAGATTGTCTGCGGCATGCTTGCCGAGCTCGTCGATTTTACCGCGCATCATATTGCCGCTGGACGCCAGAACCTGTTCCAGTTTTGCGCTGTGGCTGTCAACGGCATTCTCCAGACTGACGACCTCGGATGCAACGGCTTTCTTTATCATGTTGCAGTTTTCAATTGCCGATTGGGAAACCTGCTGCAGCACATTGGTCTGCCCTTCCAGCATTTCCACCACTTTGGAAAGGCCTGCGCCGGCCTCTTCATTATATTGCTGCAACAGCTCATTGGCACGCGCAATATCGCGGTTGCTGGACGAGGCAATATTATTGAGCAGTTCCGCAGAAGTCTTGATCTCCTTCAACCGGGGCAAAAGTTTATCAAACAGTCCGTTCATGCTGCTCTCAATTTCATCGGCGCCGGAAACGAACTGGCGGTTCAATCCGGCAAACGTTTCTGCCGAGGCAGCCGCCTTATCCGATATTGTTTCAAAATTTTTGAGCAGAAACTTCACGCCTTCGCTCAATTCAACAATCGTTTTGGAGGAATAAGTATCTAGAGTGCCGATTAGTTTGGAAAAGTCTTCAATGTTGCTTTTGATGCCGTCTTTTATTAAAGCTGTTTGTTCGGTTGCCGTTTTGGTGGCCTGCTGAAGCTCCACCACTTGGGAACGGATGGCGTCGGCCATGGCCTTGGCCGTCTGAGGTGCGCCGTCTTCCGGGTAAACCAGTTGGTTCATATAAGCACGCAGAAATTTAGCCTCTTGTTTGAAAGAAGTGCCACGGTCAATGTAGGCCATGACAACCCAAATAATCGCCAGCGGCAGCGTAATCCCCGCCAAAAAGCCGCCAAACTCGTCCGGCATCATCAGAAACAGGTTCGACCAGCCGAAAAACTGAGTGATATAAATCAGAACAACAGCAAACCAAACCACACTGACTCCCACCATCAGCCGGTGCAGATTGTTGTTCAACCAAGACTGTTTTTCTTCAATCGCGGCATAATTTGGTTCTTCATTCATAAATTGCGGAAGATTGGTGCTAGGTACGGCTTTGCGGCTCTCACCAGTTTGTTCTGACATTTAATTATTCCCCAGAAAATATTATGTTCCCCAACCTGCTTCCCCACAGGCTGGAGGTATCTTACAGCATTATTTTCAAAAGGGAAACATTAAAAAAATCTCGCACTCACTTATCCACAACTGTAGGAGACTCCCAGTGCGTATCCCTTGCTGTCAATCGCGATACTCCCTGTGGTCGGCTTGCTGGCGGCAGCTCTGGTATCCGCAATAAGGTTTGTTCGGCAAGGTAAAATTTAATTGCATTTTAAGGTTTTTGCTTTAGGATAACTTCTGCTGTTGAGAGTTTCAGTGGCGGAGTCTGAAAACTCCTTATCTAGTATCCTTCTCCCTTTGGGGAGCCGGGGGAATAAGGCTATGCACGAAGAACCCGGACTGTCTACTAGAGCAGTTTTCAGCTCCCCGCCTTAATTTGTTTAAGGCGGTTTCTTTTAACAAGAAATTCAGGAGTTATGAAAATGAAACACAGAAAGACAATCAAAACATTAATTGAAGACTGCCATTCGCTGGCGGTGCAGCTGCATGCGCTGCGGATTTCCAAGCAGCTGTCTTTTGAACAGGTTTGCCACGAAACCGGGATACCGCCCTATGTTCTGGACAATATGGAGCTTGGGCGCGGCACTTTAAATCTTGGTTCTTTGTATGTGTTGGCCAAATACTACGGCAGAAAAGTGAGGATTTCGCTGGTTGAATAATAAAAACGAAGCCCGCTCAATTGAGCGGGTTTTCTTTATTCCTCGGCTTTTTTCTGCAGGACGTAACGAAGCTTGTTCAACGCCTGAAGCTGCATTTGATCCTGAGGCAGGTTTGCCGGAACAACCACGCTGGCTTCAATCTTTGTCTCCGGCTCGATGGCCGTCACTTTGACATAAGCCCCGTTACGCACATATTCAAACAAAATTTCCGCCATACGCCGTTTATTCCTTCAAAAATTTGTTGCTCTTGGGGAAACCGAACGGTGCCAGTTTGCCGACCTGAGCGCGGTGTCCGAGCCAGGTGAGCAAATCGGTTTCGGTTTTGGTGCCGCCGGCGCGAGTATAAGTAAAGCCCTCCGCTTCGTTAAAAATCTGAATATCCGACAACCCGCCGTCTTTGTATTTTTGCAACGTAACGCCGCGTCCGCGAGCCATGGTCGGAACTTCTTCAATTTTGAAAACAAGCAGCTTACGATTGTCGCCGATGACAGCTACCATATCCCCGGTAATTTTTTTGCAGAAGACGGTCTTCTCACCGTCGGCAACGTTCATGATTTTCCGTCCGTTACGGGTTTGCGCCAACAGGTGGTTTTCATCAACCACAAACCCCCTGCCCGTATTAGAGGCAATCAGATAGGACGCCCCGGGTTCAAAAACAAACATATCGGCAATATTGTCGTTGTTACCCAAATCCACCATCAGACGCAGCGGTTGTCCGAAACCGCGGCCGCTGGGAATCTCGCTTCCGGAAATATTGAAAAATTTGCCCGAAGTGTCAAATAAGACGATTTTATCCGTTGTCTGGGCATGAATGGCCATTAACAACGAATCGTCATCCTTAAACTTAAACTCCTCATTAAGCGGATTATGCCCCTTGGTGCAGCGGATCCACCCCTTTTGTGACAGGATAACCGTAATCGGTTCCTTTTCAACCAAAGCCTCAATTGAAATTTCTATATCATCGGCAATTTCGGAAAATTCAGTACGGCGGCGGCCCAGAGCCGTCTTTTTGCCGAATTTTTCGCGAATGGCCCTGATTTCTTCGGCAACTTTCTGCCAACGAAGGTTCTCGTCTGCCAGCAGAGCTTCCAGCTCGCCTTTTTCACCGGAAAGATCGTCAAACTCACGTTTGATTTCGGCTTCCTCAAGCTTGCGGAGACTGCGCAGTTTCATATTTAAAATAGATTCCGCCTGGTTTTCGGTCAGTTCAAAAGCCTTCATCATCACGGCTTTGGCGTCTTCTTCCTCGCGGATGATGCGAATAATTTCATCCAGATTAAGATAGGCAACCAGGTATCCGCTCAAAATTTCCAGCCGATTGTTGATTTTCTGCAGGCGGTAATTGGAACGCCGCTGCAGGACAATATGGCGGTGCTGCAAAAATTCCTGCAAAACTTCCTTGAGGCTCATTACCCGCGGTACGCCGTCCGAATCCAAAACATTCATGTTCATGTTGAATTTGGACTCCAGTTCGGTTTGTTTAAACAGCAGTTCCATCAGCATGCCGGCGTCGACATTGCGGTTTTTGGGTTCCAGAACAATGCGCACGTCATGCGCCGATTCATCGCGGACGTCGTTTAGCAGCGGAACTTTCTTTTCCTGCAGCAGCTGGGCGATTTTTTCAATCAGCTTGGATTTGACAACCTGGTACGGAATTTCCGTCACCACAATCTGGTACTGCCCCATGCCAAGGTCTTCCTTTTCCCACTTGGCGCGAATACGGAAATTTCCCCTGCCTTGGGTGTAGGCATCCAAAATGGTGCTGAATTTGTCAACAATGACGCCGCCAGTCGGAAAATCCGGTCCGCGGACTTTGCGCACCAAAGGTTCAATGTCGATATCCGGCTTTTCAATCAGCAGAAGCAACGCATCGCAAACTTCCGAAAGGTTATGCGGCGGAATATTGGTTGCCATGCCGACGGCAATGCCGGAAGAACCGTTGCACAACAGATTGGGAACGGCACCGGGCATAACCACCGGTTCGGATTCCTCGCCGTCATAAGTATCGCGAAAATCAACGGCATCATCATTCAGCCCGTCCATCAGCGCAATGGCAAACTCGGTCAGCCGCGCTTCGGTATAACGCATGGCGGCCGGGCCGTCGCCGTCGATATTGCCAAAATTGCCCTGCCCGTCAACCAGCGGATAGCGCACCGAAAAATCTTGCGCCAGGCGCGCCATGGCCTGATAAACGGCACTGTCGCCGTGCGGATGATACTTACCGATGACATCGCCGACAACGCGAGCACATTTCTTAAACCCGGATTTGGGATCAAGATGCAGCTGGCGCATGGCAAAAAGCAATCTGCGGTGCACCGGTTTCAGGCCGTCGCGGACATCCGGCAGCGAACGCGCCACGATGGTTGACATTGCATACGAAAGGTAGCGGGAGCTCAGTTCTTCGGCAAGGGCCACGTTTTTTATTTTTTCTTCAAGTTCTGCCATATTATAAGGGTCCAGTAGTCGGTTATTTTACAATTTCTGCCAAATTAACACGGCATTCGGGAAATTTCAAGCCATGTGCGGCAAAAAAGTTTTTATAGAGGAAAAACTCGGTCATTTTCAGCAAATCCGCTACTTCCGAAGCATCCGGACGATAATTCTGCCTAAGGATAAAATGCGGATATTTGTACAAGCGCTCCTTGTATGGTTCTCCGGCTTCGGCACAAACGGCGCGACCAGTCTTGGGTGAAACATAAGCCAGATTTTCGGTGGTTCCGGTAGCGGAACATTCACTCAGGTCCAACCCGATACCGAGAAAATCCATAAGATAAAATTCAAAGTAACAATAATGTGTTAGCCAGTTATCTTCATTTATAAGATTAAAAAAACTGTCCACATAATAATAAAAACGTTCCAAATCTTCAAGCTCCGGCATACAGGCATTCGACAAAGCGCAAAATGATGACAAGACGCGGAGCTTGTCGCTGTCGCCCCAAAAACTGACGGCAAACGGCGTTATTAATTCGCTTTTAAAGCTGAGCATATTGTCATCTACCCGGGCATAAGCCTCAACAGAAATCAAATTGCCCAGCTGATAAACGGAAAGATTCTTTTTGGAGAGGCTGTTTTTGGCATAACCGGTAACTTTGCCGTGACTACGCGTCAAAACGGTGAGGATCAGAGATTTTTCACCGTGCCTGCGCAAGTTCACAATATAGCCTTCGTCTTTGAATTTCATGTAAATACCTTAACTTCCCGGACTGATGCCGTCAACAAATTTATTGACAAAATCCCCTCGCCGGTTACTATAAACGTACTCATCAATTATTTACGGCTATGAAATACATTATTTTTTCCCTTTACAGGTTCTATTACGTGCTGCTGATTGCCGTTTTGGGCGTTTCGATTTATGTTTCATGCAGTTTTTGGGACAAGAACGTCATGGTTTTCGGAGCCGTTTTGGTTCTTCCGGTTTTAGCCATCGCCTCGACAATGGCTTTTGGGGCTTCCCGGATCCGAAAACAACATGGACAACGCTTGTCCGCGCACCTGAAAAGCCTGAATTTTGTTTTGGGTTTTCTGTGGAGCCTCGCGTTTATGCTGTTTCTTATTTTAGGCTGTGCGGCAATGTTTGCACCGATGCTGGGATGAAAGAGCCTGAGTTTAACTCAGGCTCTTTTGTTTTTTTAATAGTCATGGATCATGCTTTTGGTAATCCGATCATATGCCTGAAGTTCCGTCAAGACCCGTTCCATATCTTTCAGAGCAATGGTGTTGGGACCGTCAGAAAGCGCCTTGTCCGGATTTTCATGCGTTTCGATAAACACCGCCGCAACGCCGACAGCTACCGCCGCCCGCGCCAACACAGGCGCAAATTCCCGTTGTCCGCCCGAACAACCGCCCAAACCGCCGGGCTGTTGTACCGAATGGGTCGCATCCATGATGACCGGGCAGCCCGTATCCCTGGCCATTTGCGGAAAAGAGCGCATATCCGTAACCAGAGTATTGTAGCCAAAAGAGGTGCCGCGTTCGGTAATGCAAACATTGGAATTACCGCTGTCGTCAGACTTTTTGACCAGATTCTTCATATCCCAGGGCGCAAGGAACTGCCCTTTTTTGATATTAATGACTTTACCGGTTTTGGCTGCAGCAACGACCAAATCCGTCTGGCGGCACAAAAAAGCCGGAATTTGCAACATATCGACATGACGGGCAACCTCGGCGCACTGCCCCTGCTCGTGCACGTCCGTTACAATCGGAATATTGTCATATAACTTCTTAATTTCATCAAACGTCCGCATCCCCTCTTCAAGCCCGACGCCGCGGGCACCATTGATGGAAGTACGGTTGGCTTTGTCAAAAGAAGCCTTGAAAACATAATTCATGTTCAGCTTTTGGGTAATTTCAACCATTGCTCCGCAAATATCGACGGCATGCTGCCGGCTTTCAATTTGGCAGGGACCGCACAACAACGCGAGCGGAAGTTTGTTGCCAATCTCAAAATCTCCGATTTTGATTATTCTTTGTTCCATTGTCTGAAAACCTTTCAGTAATTGTTTTTAGATATTCCTGTTCTATCAGGTTTCCGCCTTTTTGGCAATTAAATAAAAAAAATCCCCAGTTTTTTTGCCGCAGCCGGAGCTTTCGCTCAAAAAGAAAAACGTATCCAAGTAAAGAGGACGTTCCCGTCGTTTTTGACACCCGGAACATATGCCGCCTGCACAGCCAGTTTTTTATACTCTATTCCGGCAATCGGCAGAGGTATGGGTATTGGAATATAAGAGTATTCGTGCCGCTGGGTAACACCAAGCGTATAGCCCACCCCGGCCCTGAAATCCGGGTTGCCGCCGATGCTCCAGTTCTTTTGGAAAGCGTAACCGAAAAAAGTTTCAAGATAGCTGTTGGAATCTTTAAATGCCATGGCATAAAGGCCATGCCAGTCACCATCTTCGTCATAGCAGGATTTTCCCAACCCCGCGCCCCAGGGATTTTCGTTATATTTGTCAATATGTTCACGGTCATAAGTCAGGCGGTTATGCCAGGCGTAAACCGGAATATACAGGTCATAGCTGCCGGAATTCCACGCTGCGCGGACATTCTTGTCCAGTTCATCCCAATATTTTCGCAGGCTGAAACCAGCATGTGCCTGCGGGCTGAACAATATGAAAGCAAAAATTAAAATGCAGAAGCGATACATCCGTTTATTCTTATAAGTTTATGTTTAATGAATTTATAGTTATGAATTCAGCGTTTGACAAGGGTTGGTTTGAAATAACTTTTCTGAATATTCCCTGACAGAAAACAGATCAATACGACTTTAATGACGCGAAGCCGCACGAGCAATAAGGGCTCCGCTCCCTGTTGTAAAAGACATAAAAAAGCCCCTCATACGAGGGGCCGAAGATTATAAAAGCCGACTTTTGTCAATTGCCGCTTTAATAAACGACACGAACAAAGGCGCCGGAGCAAACGGTCGGGATTTCAATTCGGGATGGAATTGAACGCCGATAAACCAGGGATGATCCGGAATTTCAACAATTTCAGGCAGTTTGCCGTCCGGCGATTTTCCAGAAATCAGCATCCCGCCCATACGCAGCTGCGGTTCATATTTCATATTTACTTCATAACGGTGGCGATGCCGCTCGGAAATTTTATCCGTTCCATAAACTTTGGCAGCCAATGAATTGGGATTCAACACACATTCATAAGCCCCAAGGCGCATGGTTCCTCCCAAATCTCCGTCTTTATGGCGAATCTGCCGCGCTCCTTCTTTGTCCCATTCGGTCATCAGCCCTACGACAGGTTCGCAATCAGGCATGAACTCCGTCGTACCGGCGTTTTTGATGTTTAATACATTGCGCATAGTTTCAATAACCGCCATCTGCATGCCGAAACAAATGCCGAGGAACGGAATTTTATGTTCGCGCGCGTAGCGGATGGCATTGATTTTGCCTTCGGTGCCGCGTTGCCCGAAACCGCCGGGAACCAAAATGGCGCTGACATCGTTCAAATGGTCTGCCGGATTTTCTTTTTCTAAAAGTTCCGAGTCAATCCATTTGATTTTGACCTTGTATTTATTGGCTATTCCGCCATGAGTCAAAGCTTCGTTCAACGACTTGTAAGCTTCCAGAAGCTGGGTATATTTGCCGACAACAGCCACCCTGACTTCGCCTTCGGGATGACGCAGGGTTTCGACAATGTTTTCCCATTTGCTTAAATCCGGCTCCCGATCGCAAGGAATACCAAAATGTCTGCAGACCTGTCTGTCCATTCCTTCATGAGAATATGCCACGGGAACCTGATAAATACTGCCGACATCAAGGGCAGTGATGACATTTTCCTCGCGAATATTACAAAACAGCGCTATTTTGCGCTTTTCATTTTGAGGAATCGGCATCTGCGAACGGCAAAGCAGCATATCCGGCTGAATTCCGTATTCCTGAAGCTTTTTGACCGAATGCTGAGTCGGTTTAGTTTTCAATTCTCCCGCCGTCGGGATATAAGGCAGCAGCGTCACGTGGATAAACATTGCGCGTTCGCGCCCCAGGTCATATGCGACCTGACGGATAGCCTCCAGATAAGGCTGACCTTCAATATCACCGACTGTGCCGCCTATTTCGCACAAAACAAAATCCTCGTCCGTAATGTCTGATAAAATAAAATCTTTGATTTCGTTAGTGACATGGGGAACAACCTGAATGGTAGCGCCCAAATAATCGCCGTGACGTTCTTTGTCAATCACGCGCTGATATATTTTGCCAGTGGTAATACTGTCCGTTTTATGACAGGCAACTCCGGAAAAACGCTCGTAATGTCCGAGATCCAAATCGGTTTCAGCACCGTCATCGGTTACAAACACCTCACCGTGCTGATACGGGCTCATGGTTCCCGGGTCGACGTTCAGATAAGGGTCGAGTTTACGCAGCCTCACCTTAAACCCCCTCGCCTGCAAAATGGAAGAAAGCGAGGCGGATGCCAAGCCTTTTCCCAAAGAGGAAACCACACCGCCGGTGATAAAGATATATTTTGTATTTTCAGACATTTGAGTACCTTTTACTAGTTCATTAACTATTTTATTTTAAAGTGACAAAGGCACCTTTTGTTTCAGGTGCCTTTGTATTTCGGGTTTGTTTGTTCATTTATTTTTCCGCTACCGGAGCTTCAGGAACCGCCGGAACTTGATCCGTTTGAACGGGGGCAGCTTCCAAAATGGAACCGGACTGACGATGGACGCCTTTATAATACAGGGAAAGCGAAATGCAGGTAACAAACAGCATTACCGCCAAAACGGCCGTGGTGCGGGTCAAAAAATTGCCGGTGCCGCGCGCCGTCAAAAAATTTGAAGCGCCGGAACCGCCACCCAAACCATCCAGAGCACCGCCGCTGGAACGTTGCAATAAAATAACGGCCACCAGAAAAATGCAGACCAACAAGTGTATTACCAATAAAACTGTTCCCATAGCTTATTTTTCCTTATTTATTATCGTTAGCAACCGGAATTTCTGGCAATGCCGAGAAAATCATCAACTTTGAGGCTGGCACCCCCGACCAGAGCACCATCAACATCGGGCAGAGACAACAATTCCTTGGCGTTTCCGGGTTTGACCGATCCGCCGTATAAAATGCGCATTTTATTGGCATTGCTCTTGCCGAGTTTTTTGGACAAGACTTTGCGGACAGCGGCATGAACCTCTTCTACGTCCGCAGCGGTCGGAACTTTTCCGGTGCCGATGGCCCAAACAGGCTCATAAGCGATGACGGTGTCAGCAGATGTGGAATCTTCCGGAACGGAACCCATAATCTGGCGGCTGCAGACATCAATCGCTTTGCCGTCATTGCGCTGCTCCAGAGTTTCGCCGATGCAAATAACGGTTTTTAAGCCGGCCGCATGAGCGGCAGCAGCCTTTTTGCAAACCAGTTCGTCCGACTCGCCATGATCGGCACGGCGTTCGGAATGTCCTAAAATTACATAAGAGCAGCCGGCATCTTTAAGCATCAGCGGGCTGATATCTCCGGTATGGGCGCCCTTGGCATTAAAATGGCAATCTTGCGCACCCAACGCGACCTTGGCGCCGCGAAGCGCCTTTTTGACCGAAGTCAGAAGCGTAAACGGCGGACAAACCAGAAACTCGCATCCGGGCTTGCCCAAAGCTTTCACTTCCCGGGCAATGCCTTTTGCCAAATCAACGCCGTCGGCCATCAAGCCGTTCATTTTCCAATTGCCTGCAATCAGTTTTTTTCTAGCCATCGCTGTATCCTCTGTTATCAAATCTTGTTTTTTTCTAGCACAATCGAAAAAACTTTTCAACATCAATATTTATAAGTTGTATAAATTATCAATATTGATATATAATCGCGCCAGATGTTTGTTTTATAATAGGAATGCAATTGCGATGATTACAAAAATAAGAAGTCTTCAAGACTCGTGGTTTGTTAAAGGTGTCCTTATCCTTACAGCTTTAAGCTTTATGTCTTTGTTTGGAATTTCGGGATATATCGGCCGCTCGGGAGCCAACTCGGAAGTCATCCGGGTGGGCGACGAGGTTGTATATCAGGACGAAATCAACCAGCAATACGAACAGCAGCTGCAAATGACAAAAAACCTGTTCGGCGAAGATTTTGAGATCAGCGATGAAATGCGTACGGCTATTCTGCAAGGCATTGTCCAGAAAGATTTGGTCAACGCCATTATTAAAGAAACGGCCGGAGATTTCGGAATCAGCATCGGAAACGATCTGATTCGCAAAATCATTTATTCGCAGGCCGAATTTATGGACGCCAATGGCAATTTCAGCCTTGAAAAAATGCGCCGTATGCTCAGTTTGTCCGGTTGGAGCGAACAACGTTACATTGAAGCTTTGCGCATGGATATCCTCAAACAGCACCTGTTGTCAAACCCTGTTGAAAATCTTAACGTTCCCAAGTTTTTGAACAAATATCTCAATCAGCTTGAAAACCAGAAAAAAGTTTTCAAATATGTTGTAGTTAACCCGGCATCCATGAATGTGGATCGCAAAATTTCCGAAGAGGAGTTGCAGCAGTATTATGACGATTTTGCCCCGCAGTTTGAAGAGCCGGAAAAACGAGACCTCTCCTTCATCCGGCTGTCCCTGGAAAAGCTCGCATCAGGATTTACGCCTTCTGATGAAGAGATAAAAGCCTATTATCAGGACAATATCTCTCAATATGTCATTCCGGAAAAACGTCATGTCCTGCAGATGGTTTTTGACCGTCAGGAAGACGCGGACAAAGCCATGGCAGCTTTAAATGCCGGCGGAGATTTTTATAACGTTGCCCGGGATATCGCCAAACAAAGCCGGGAAGACACCGACTTCGGCGAAGTTTCCAAAGATATGCTTATTGCCGATATCAGCGATGCCGTATTTGACTTGAAAAAAGGCGAAACGGCCGGTCCCGTTAAGTCAGAACTGGGATGGCATATCATGAAAGTAACGGCAATCATTCCGCAGAAGGAAACAAAACTAAACAGTGCCAAAACGCAGATTATCGACACCATCCGTCAGGAAAGAGCTTATGACGAAGCAGCCGAGGTTATCGCCGAAATTGAAGACAAACTCGGCGGCGGTGCCACTCTGGATGAGGTTGCTTCGGAATACGGCGTTAAAATCCATAAGATAACCGGTTTCGGAGAAGACGGGCAAGCGGCTCAAATCGCCTCTTCTTTCAAAAAGACCGCTGCTTCGGCAGATTTTATCGATACGGCTTTTTCTTACAACAGCGGCGAAGTCAGCCAGGTTTTGGAAGAAGATGACGGTTTTTACATCATCAGGGTTGATGCCATTCATGACGCCCATTTGAAAGATATGGATGAAGTCCGGCCGCAAATCCAAAAACTATGGGCTGACAGCGAGAAAAATGCCATCGCACAGGAAATCGTCAACGATGTGATGCATGATCTTGAAAACGGAGACGGCATTGAAAGCGCCGCTCGCCGTTTTAACCTGTCCCTGAAAACAACGCTGCCTCTGAAAAAAGACGGTTCGTTTGCAGGCCTTTCTCCGCAACAGATGAAAGAAATGTTTCAGGAACGCTCAGGAATGCCCAAACTGGTTAATCAAGGCGGCAATATGATCATTGCCGTTCCGGTCAGGACTATTCGTGCGGACGCAAATATTTCGGCTGAAGAAACGGAAGCTCTTCGCTCACAAATGCAATCCGACATGGCACAGGTAACAGCCAACGAACTGGCAGACGCCTACGCTTCCAATCACGACGTTAAAATAGAATACAAACAATTGGGATTGGCTGATTAAGCAGAAAAGGCGCCAGGCGGCGCCTTTTCTTATTCCTGTAAACAGATATAACCATATGTTTTTATACTGCATATGCCGCAACTTCGGCATGCAATATTTTCAAGCGCAGCATAAAGGCTGTTTTTATTGTTGATATTTTGAAAAATAGGGTTAAAATCGGGACACTTGCTTCTTATTGTTTCTATAATTTAAAAACACGAACCATGGCACACAATGAAATCTTTATCGTTGTTTTGGCGGTGCTGCTGATTGTTTCAGTATTCGGGTTTAAGCAGCTTATTTTTTTGTTCGGCTACGCACGATATCTGCTTTTGCCCCCCGTCCAGAGGTCTCCTTTTGTCTGGAGACTGTACCGAGTTTTTTACCGCAGGAAAAACCACTGCGGCTATTTCAAACTTCTCCTGTTGCAGGCCTATTTATCGGCTCATTGCGACTGGTGCCAGAAAAGCGGCATGCCTTTTGCGGAGCGCCAGCTTTGGATATACCGCCTTACGGATGTATGCATTGCTCTGGAGAAATATGAAAACTCTTAAATCAATCCCCTTTAATCGTTGATTAAAGGGGATTTCGTTTTTTATTCCGTAAATTCGTATAAGCCCGCGGCATTCAGATCAGAACCTATGCCGGCCGCCTGCCCCAACGGATAATAATTAAAGTACAAGCTCAACAGTACCAGAGCCGCAACCGGAACAAATACCTTTTCGAAAGGAAAGTGGGCGTGTCCGCCGTTGCGGGCTTTCATCCAATCATAAAATTTGGAAGCGTATATGAAGACCAAAGCTCCGAGGACAGTGCTGAAAAGCAGCGGATCAAGATAAAAAATGCCGATAACTTTGGGGCTATACACAATTTCCGAAATATACATAAAGCCGATCATGCCGACGGAAATGACCATCAGCAGCAGGTTGCGCCCCGGGAAATTCCAGTTTTTCTTCTGAAACCACAAAATCAACCAGTAACCGAGCAGCGCCAAAAGAGCTCCAGCCCACACACCGACGATGCTGTCGTCAACGCCGTATCGGCGGGCAATTTCCAAAGAAGCGCCTATTGCAACCGTACAAACGGGACAAGCCGGATTGGCAGCCGCTTTTCCCGCAAAAGCCAAGACAATAAGCAAACTTAAGATAACAGCCATTTGTTTTTCCTTTCTTTTAATTTTTTTCATTAAATTATAAACCTGTTTAAATAGCAATCTTTTTTTGTTGCTTATTTACATGTTGTATAGTAGTTTGCCAAGGGGTTGATGTTATGAAAAAATTAATCGAAAAGGCAAAATCCGAACATAATCTGAATCAGGAAGAGTTGCTTGCCCTGCTGAAAAGCAACGACTGCAACGAACAGCTGTTTCAAGCTGCCGATGACGTGCGACGGCAATTTGTCGGTGATGAAGTGCATCTGCGCGCCTTAATCGAATTTTCCAATATTTGCAAAAACAATTGCTGCTATTGCGGCCTGCGCCGGGACAATAAAAATATTGAACGTTATCGTATCGATGAAGAAACCATTTTCCAACTGGCGGAACATGCGGTACGGAATATGGGGCTGAAGACCATTGTTTTGCAGTCCGGTGAAGATATGTTTTTTACAACGGACAAGTTATGCCGTATCATTCGCAGGATTAAAACTTTGGATACTGCCCTCACCCTGTCCATCGGCGAGAAAAGCCTTGAGGAATACGAGGCTTACCGCCAGGCCGGAGCCGACAGGTTTCTTTTGAGGATTGAAACGACAGACCGCCGGCTGTATGAAGAACTTGATCCGGGCATGAGCTGGAAAAAAAGAGCAGAATGCTTGAAAAATATCGGATTATCAGGCTTGGAAACCGGGTCCGGCTGTCTGGTCGGACTTCCGGGACAAACTGTGGAAAGCTATGCCGACGATATTTTGTTTTTCAAACAAATCAAGGCCGACATGATCGGAATCGGACCTTTTATCCCTCATAAAGATACGCCGCTTAAAGATGCCGCGGGCGGAACTCTGACAATGGCTTTGAAAGTCATGGCTCTTACGCGTCTGCTGCTGCCGGATATTAATATTCCGGCAACGACGGCGATGGAAACGCTGGAGGCCGACGGACAGGTAAAAGCCTTGCAAGCCGGTGCAAACGTTATTATGCCCAATGTTACCTTAACGCAATATCGTAAACATTACGAATTATACCCGGGAAAATCCGCAACGAATTATACGCCGGATGAGAGCCTGTGTAAAGTGAAGGAAAAAATTGCCGCTATCGGGCGAAGTGTTGGTCAAGGATACGGTTCGCACCGGCATTGATGAGGTTTTACATTGTCATAAGAGAACAGAAAATTGTTTCTGCTCTCTTTTTTTGTTGAAGATTAGTTTTTTCGGGTGTAGATAATTCTGCGGTAAAAAATTTAAAGATGGTGTTGAAGAAAATGAGCTATGTCGAAAGAATTTACAGATGTTTGCAAGAAATCCTGAAACTTACGCTGCCAATTACCACCGCCTTTGTGGCCATGGGCTTGATGGGAATTGTCGATACAATCATCGTCGGGCATTATCAGACCGACCAGCTTGCCTACATCGGCCTGGCCAATTCTATTTTCATGGTTTTGTTTACCATTCCGATTGCTCTGCTGCAAGGCGTTTTGATTAAATCCTCACAGAAGTTCGGCGCCCGCAAGTTTGCCTCCTGCGGTAAAATTTATAATGAAGGACGTAAATATCTGGTGGTTTTGGCCGTCCTTTTCACACTGCCCGGCCTGTTTGGCGAATCCATCCTGCGCCTGCTGGGGCAAGATCCGGTCATGGCGCAAAATGCCGGAGAAGTTTTGCGCATTTTTGTGTTTTCCATACCTTTCATTCTGGTTTACGTTAATTCCAATTTCTTTTTGCAGTCAATCAAACGCCCGTATGTCGGTATGTACGGTATTTTGGCTGCCAATGTTCTTAATCTGATGATTAACCCGGTACTGGTTTACGGCCTGTTGAATTTTCCGGAAATGGGCGCCTGCGGTTCGGCAACCTCCACACTGATTGTGCGCATCTTTTTGGCTGTTTATATCCAATATTACATTTACCGTATGAAACGCAATCCCAAGCTTAACCATCGTTTCGGCCTTGACCGCAGCTATGATACCTGGTGGAATGACAGCCGCACGACACGCAAAATCGGCTTCGGCATTGCCATTACAACCGTGGCAACTAACGGTTCTTTTTCCATTGTCAGCACTTTTGCCGGCTGGATGGGCGCACATACCATGGCGATGTATGTTATTATGCTAAACGTAATCGGTATGATGTTTATGATTTGTTTTTCGATTGCGCAATCTACCTCAATTGTCGTTGCCAATAACTTCGGGAAACGCAGTCGCGAAGGTATTATTGCTTCTACCATTGCCGGATATCTGATTTCTTTTGTCGTTATTCTGGTTTTATCGGTTGCCGTTGCGTTGTTTCCGACTCAAGTATTTGGTATTTTTACCAGCGACGAAACTTTGATCTCGGCAATCAACGCCATTTTGGGCTATGTTTTGCTGTACATCGTTTTGGATACGGTTCCGTTGGGAATTTACGGCGCTCTGAACGGCCGAGGTGATGTTAAAATTCCGACGATTAACCAAGTTATTTCCTTTTTGGGCGTCAGCATTTCAACCTGTTATATGCTGGCCTTTGGTTATGATCTTGGCATCCGCGGCCTGCTGCTAGGGATGTCCTGCGGCGGTTTTACATCTTTAGTTTTAAATACGAGCCGTTTTTTGTATTTACGGCGACAAGATTTAAAATACGGACTTCCGGCTAAATAACGGATATGAAAAAGCCCCTTTTCAAAGGGGCTTTTAATTAATAGCTGCGGGCGTAAATTACATCCGTTACCGCCGGTTTTCCGGTCAGCAGGCAGATGCCTTCGCTTCCGCTTTGGTCAAACGGGATGCAACGGATTGTAATTTTCATGGCTTTGAGTAGTTCTTCGCTTTCAGGATCGCCGCTCCATTTGCCGCGGACAAAAGCTACTTTTCCCGACTGTCCGTCTTCAATCCATTCATTGGATTGGGTAAAATACGCCTTAAATGCTTCCGGCGTGACAATATCGGTACGAATATTTTGTGCCAAACGTTCTTGAGCGCGGGTAAACATTTCATGCTGAATTTTTTCCAAACGCTGCGCCAAAGAAGAAACAAACTCATCACAATCGGCAATTTCCTTGGCATTCGGCGTATTGATTTTCAAACGTTCTTTAACCATAACTTTGTTTTCAGCCACATCGCGCGGGCCGATTTCGCAAATAACCGGCGCCCCTTTGCGGGTCCATTCCCAAAACTTATCAACGCTCTTGCGATCGCGACGATCAACTTTCAGCCGGATTTTTTCACCGAAAGGCATCTGCGTTTTGGCGGCATTGACGAGCCGGCCGATGTAATCCATGACAGACGCTTCATCTTCCGGCTTTTTGATAACAGGAACGATGACAACCTGATAAGGCGCAATCCGCGGCGGCACGACCATGCCTTCATCATCGGCATGCGTCATGATTACGCCGCCGATCAGCCGCGTTGAAACGCCCCATGACGTCGTATAGGCGTATTCGGGCTGGTTGTTTTTGTTTACAAAGGAAATATTAGCCGATTTGGCAAAATTCTGCCCCAGAAAATGTGAAGTTCCGGCCTGCAGGGCTTTGCCGTCCTGCATCATGGCTTCAACGCAATAGGTGTCAACCGCACCGGGAAACTTTTCGTGCTCCGGTTTACGCCCCATTAAAACGGGCATAGCCAAAGTATCTTCGCACAACTCGCGATAAGCTTCCAACGCCCATTTGGTTTCTGCTTCGGCTTCTTCCGGTGTTGAGTGAGCTGTATGCCCCTCCTGCCACAGAAATTCGCGAGTACGCAGGAACAAACGCGGACGCATCTCCCAGCGCACGACGTTGGCCCACTGATTGATCAGCACCGGCAGATCGCGGTAAGATTTGACCCATTTGGAAAACGAATCGGCAATAATCGCTTCTGACGTCGGCCGGACAATCAAAGGTTCCTCAAGCTTGGAATCCGGTGCCAGACGACCTTCTTTCATTGACAGGCGCGAGTGGGTAACGACGGCCATTTCTTTGGCAAAACCGTCAACATGCTCGGCTTCCTTTTGAAAAAACGACAAAGGAATAAACATGGGAAAATAACAATTTTCGTGTTCGGCGGATTTGATTTTTTCATCAAAGACATCACGGATGCGCTCCCAAATGCCGTAGCCCCACGGTTTGATGACCATGCAACCCGGCGAAGAAGAATTTTCCGCCATATCCGCTTCAGAAATCACGCATTGGTACCATTCGGGGTAATTTTCTTTTCTTGTTTTTTTCAGTGCCATAATTTTATTCCTTTTCATAACGTAATGAAATATCCGCGAGCCCCATTGCCGCGGATGCAGGCGTTAATCTAGCAGAATAAAATCAATTTGAAAAGACTTTTTTATACCTTAAAAATCCGGCCGGAATCTCTTTTCCGACCGGGTATACAGCAAAATGAACAAAATTCACATTATCCGATTTTATTGACTTTCTTGACAGCTTTACGATTTGCCTTGTCTTTCAGCATCTGAGGGATTTCATATTCCTGACGCTCCTGCATCTGCCGGTTACGCAACTCCTGGCGCTCGTTCAGCTGTTTGATGGCAAGATCGCGATTTTCAGTAGCCTGTTTGACCAAGATGGCCTTTTGTTTGTCGGAAAAAGAAGATTTGCTGATCTTATTCAGCGCCTTCTGATAATCTTCCTGATATTCGGCGATCTGCTCGTCTATAAGTTTTTTATGCTTCTTTTGGCAGTCCTTTTTGTCTTTACATTCGTGTTTATGCTTTTTGGAAGATTTACGATAACTGTCTGATGCCTCTGAAGACGAAACGTTTTCCTCGGCCATGTTGACGACTTTTACATCATGGGAAGTCGTATTGCGGCGCTGAGCCTGTGCCGAAACGCCTGTAAACATTGCCGCACAAAACAATAACAAGGCAGCAAGCGGATAATTTATTTTTCTCATCTTTAACCCTTTCAAAAGACTATACGACATCGAATCAGATAATCATCAAAAAAACGTTTGCAAGCTCGGGCAAATATAAATTTTAGTTAAAATAGCTTGCAAACTAAAATAGTTGGACTACACTTAAATGGTAACTAACCTTCGTGGTCTAAAAGCGAATACTTTGAATAACAAAAACAAAACAAGTCTTCTGCCGCCGATACGATTGTTATGTTAGGGCAGAGTCAGGCCTTGCATAAGGATACACAAAGCTCATTTGTTTTAATTTGCTTATTTAAAGGATTTTGAAAATGGCAACAGGAACAGTTAAATGGTTTAACAAAAGAAAAGGCTATGGTTTTATTACCCCGGATGAAGGCGGCGCAGACGTGTTCGTTCACATTTCAGCCGTGCAAAAAGCCGGTTTGCGTTCTCTGGACGAAGGCATGAAGATAGAATATGAACTGCTGGCGGAAAGAGGCAAGACTGTGGCCGGCAATCTTAAAGTGGCTTAAAGCCAGCGTAACAAAAAACCTCAGTTCTTCAACTGAGGTTTTTTGTTAAACATTACGAAACTTAAAACTGTTCCTGCAATTCAAAGAAATAAGCCTGCGGATGATCGCAAACCGGACATTTTTCCGGAGCCATCGGTGATTCAACCCGGTGTCCGCAATTGGCACACTCCCAAATTACCTTGGTCGGACGGTTGAAAATTTTGCCTTCCATCAGGGAATTGAGCAAAGCCTGATACCTTTCTTCATGCCCCTTTTCAATTTTGCCGACGGCTTCAAACAGAAAAGCGATTTTATCAAAACCTTCTTCTCTGGCTTCTTTGGCCATGCGGGCATACATGTCCGTCCACTCGTAATTCTCGCCGGCTGCGGCATCTTTCAGATTTTCAAGAGTGGAAGGAACAGCACCGCCGTGCAAAAGTTTGAACCAGATTTTGGCATGTTCTTTTTCATTGTTGGCCGTCTGTTCAAATTTGTCGGCAATAATGTTATAGCCTTCTTTTTTAGCTTTGGAAGCATAATAGGTGTATTTGTTGCGAGCCTGAGATTCGCCGGCAAAGGCTTCCATAAGGTTTTTTTCAGTTTTTGAACCTTTAAGTTCCATAGTACAACTCCTAAAATAAAGTTTGTTAGTTCCGGGTTAATTTCTGACATTCCCCGCAAAGTCCTTTGAAAGAGACCTGGCAGGATTCAACTTCCAGACCGGTTTCGGCCGCGACTCTGGCCGGAAGATCCGGAGCGACATCATAAGGTACATCATATACCTTATGGCATTTTGAGCAAATAAAATGATAATGCTTGTGCGTATTATGGTCAAAACGGGCAATGCCGTCCAACCCGCTGATACGGCGGATTATCCCTTTATCTGCCAAAAGATTGAGATTACGGTATACCGTAGCCAAACTGATATTCGGTTCCTTTTTTTTGAGCAGTTCATAAACGCAGTCTGCCGTCGGGTGGACTGCATTTTCCTGCAATGTTTTCAAAATAAGGTCGCGTTGTCTTGAGTAATTCATGTTTTTGATAAAATTGATAATGATTATTATTATTGTTTATAACCTTAAAAAATAATTGTCAACAGGAATATCTGAGATTATGTATATTAGTATCTGATTTTAAGCATTAAGGAGAAAAAAATGAAAGCAAAGGAAATCAAACCGGATATTTACTGGGTTGGCGTTAAGGACTGGAATCTTCGCGAATTTCACGGTTATGCCACGCCGCACGGCTCAACTTACAATTCTTACCTGATTATGGATGATAAAATTACTTTGGTTGACGGCGTCAAACATTATATGTGTCGGGAACATCTTGCAAGAATCCAGAGTATCGTTGATTTTTCAAAACTGGCTTATGTGGTTGTCAATCATGTCGAGATGGATCATTCCGGCAATATTCCCGATATCATGAAACTGGCGCCGCAGGCCAAAATCATTACCAATACCGCCGGCAAACAGGCTTTGGAGGCTCATTTTGACACCGAAGGCTGGGAGTATGAAATCGTAAAAACCGGAGACAGCATTTCTATCGGTAAACGCACTTTGGAATTTATGACAACGCCGATGCTGCATTGGCCGGATTCGATGATGACTTATGTTAAAGAAGACAAACTTCTGCTTTCCAACGACGGTTTCGGGCAGCATTATGCCTCCGACGGTATTTTCGTCAATGAGCAGCCGCTTGATATTATAATTCGCGAAGCCAAAAGTTATTATGCCAATATCTTATTTCCTTTTGGCGCGCAGGCAGAAAAGGCTCTCAGCACTGCCGGAAGCCTGGGATTGGACATTGAAATGATTGCCCCCTCACACGGCTGCATCTGGTCCGGTAAAGAGGAAGTCGGTACAATTCTGGAGCTTTACGCCAAATGGGCCTCCGGACAGAACGAAGGCAAGGCCGTTATCGTTTATGATTCAATGTGGGGAGCCACCGCCGCTTTGGCCGAGGCTGCCATGGCCGAATTTCAGGATGCCGGAATTCCCGTAACCAAACATTGCCTGGCCGTTGAAAACGTATCCGAGGTAATCGTCGACTTCTTGGATGCCAAATATGTTCTGATCGGCAACCCGACTCTGAACAATCAGCTGTTCCCGCGTGTTGCCGGTTTTCTGGCTTATATGAAAGGATTGAACCCGCGCAACAAAACAGCCTTGGCATTCGGTTCTTACGGCTGGCGACCGGGCGTTGTCAAACAAATCCAGCAGGCGTTTGATGAACTGGGCTGGCAAAGCGTTGAACCATTTGAAGAAAAATACACGCCCAAATCCGACGTGTTGGACAAGTTCCGCGAACGCGTACGCGAACTGATTAAATTATAAAAAAACAGCCCCGCGACAAACGGGGCTTTTTTTAGTTTTGAAAATGATTATATCTGATGCGGATGCATCAGCATAAAGGATTGAACAATGGGATACCTGTTGGCTTTGACCGCCATATTTTTCTGGAGTTTCAACATCATTATCGCCAGCTATTTTTCAACGTCGCTGCAGCCGTTTGAAATTGCTTGCGGCCGTTGGATTATCGCCGCTTTGATTCTGGTTCCTCTGGCGTGGAAGAATCTTCGGCAAAACATAAGCCTGATTTGGCAAAACGGCGGTCTTGTCGTTGCGCTGGCTTTAACCGGAATTATTTGGGACAATACGTTGATTTATTATGCCGGAAGAACGGCATCAGCCGTCAATATGGGCCTCCTGGACGTAACCGGACCGATTTTTCTGGTTATCCTTTCCCGTGTGTTTTTAAAAACACCGGTCAGCCGGCGACAAATTATCGGATTGACAATCGCTGTTTTCGGTGTGGCAACAATCATCCTTCGCGGTGATTTTACCAACCTCAAAGACGTGAAACTGGTTGGCGGCGATGCCATCATGTTGATTAATACTTTTGTATTTGCCGTATATTCTCTTTTGCAAACGCGCCGGCCGCCGCAAATTTCCCAAACGGCTATGCTCGCCGCGACCGTACTTGCCGGTTTGGTTATCATGGTTCCTTTTTTGTTCACGACCGTTGGGATTTCCGATTTGGAAAATCTGCAGCCGATTGATTTCGGCGTATTTATTTATCTTGGCATTTTTAACTCGGTAATCGCCTATTTGTCCTGGAATACCGCACTGAATAAAATCGGCAATATTAAAACCGGCATTATTTATTATTTGCTGCCGGTATTCAGCGGAATTGAAGCCTATTTGATTTTGCACGAACAGCTTTATTGGTCGCAGCTGGCCGGCGGGTTGCTGATTATCGGGGGCATTGCGCTGGTCAGCCTGCCCGGGCACAAAAAAACCGCTGCCGGTTAAGCAGCGGTTTGTCTGTTCAGATAGCGGCCGAAGCACCACCCAAGCTGCGGGCTATAATCGCCGGATGTACTTTGGGGTGCATAGCGTTGTATTTGTTTTTATAAATCTTCAGTTCCTTGTCAAAATCGTGCATATTACCACCGTTTTTAACATAAGCGTTAAGCGCAACGTCAACATAGTGGCTGTCTGTTTCATACGGCAGGTGGTTTCTGATGACCGGATCAGCTTTGGACGCATTAAATTTGATTATGACTTCCTGAAAGAACACGTGGTTGGTATTAATGCCCTCCCCGGTTCCCCGCGCCTCAAATAAGGCATTAAATATCTGTTCTTTACTGATTCCTGGAACAGAAAGTTTGTTCAAAAACTCTATGCCGGCGTCTTTTTTCTCGTTCATCATAATAGCCTCCTTTTTGCAAGGGATTTCATATATTATATATATCATAAATCCCACTTTAAAACAACTGTTTTTGTAACAAAAATGTAACAATTATTCAGTCTTCCGAACCAGAAAACGTATTTCTCATTTCCTGATAAATCCTTTTGTAGAAAGGCGTAAAATAACTACCCGGCAACTGCCGCGAAGAAAAACGGTAATATAAGGAATTATCGCTGCTGGTTACATTTAACGGATCCCGTTCAATCGTGATATTATTGTCTTTGTGGCGAGGAAGTTTTAATAAAGTCAGATTGTCGCAGCCGAGCAAAACCATATCGCCGCTGTAACCGTAACCTGCCCGCACATATTCTACCGATGATTCGCTAAAATCCGCATATCCGCTGAAATATTTGTCAAATTTGACAACTTTGACGCCCGAACACCCCAGCAGGTTGACTTTGCCGCGAGCACGCTGTCCGAGCTCCACCCGTTCGACGCTTTTGGCATCGCGCAAATCCAAAATTCCGGCAAAATCATCATCTATCCTGATTTTCCGGTTGCCATAGTTTTCGCTTTTGCTGCTGATGCTGATTTTCCCTTTGCAGTCTTTGCCTATACGGACGCTGTAAACATTTACGTTATCAATATTCAAACTGCCGCGAAAAGAATCTCCGACAACGATATCCCGCCGCCCCCAGTTGTCGCCAAGACGGACAGATGCATAGCAGTAATAGCCGATATTAAGAGAGTGGAAACAGGAATTTCTGATGTTGAGATTACCGCTGTATACATCGGCGATATTGAGCGTAAAGCAACGTTTGCTTTCGTTTACCGATAAATCGCAACGGCAGTTGTTGCCAACGACAATACTTTCGACGGTATTGCGCGACATATTGATGCTGCCGTTAAAGCTTTCCCCTACCCGAAGCGCTTCCACAAACCGATTGTCGCGCATATCAATCAACAGATCGCAGTTGTTGCCGATTATTATTTTTTTTATTTCGGCACGGCTGAGATTTAACATTCCGCCCCTTGAAAAAGGCGGAATGTCCAATGTATGTTTTTTTAGGCTGCCGACATGAAGATGAACATTGTTTAACGGCGCCTTCAAACGCTTTTTCAGCTGATTTTCCGTCAAGTATTCCTCTTTGCCGTCACGATACCTGACAACGGAAAGTCCCAGATATTCGGCGCTTTCTGTGTTTAATCCGTATTTTTGGGTCAAGACGAATCTGCGAATGATGTCTTTTTCCGAAAGAGTCAACTCCCGTTCGTGATATGGGCTGATCTGGGTAATCTTTTGATCACATCCGTTTAAAACTGCGATGACCTCGTTTTCACCGTTCCTGAAAATAAGACTGCATTCAGCCCCTTCAAGTTTGGCCATCTTATAGCCGTCTTCCAATTTATAAAAAAGGGCATGACTGACTTTTGCTGGCACTTTATTTTCCTCTGAATTAATCCTTGTTAAAATTCAGAGCTTATTTAATCACTACTCGCCAGAAGTCCACCTAGCGGACAAGATTTTTTTTGACAACCAGATGCAAAATTTCGTCACTGTCCAAAAGTTCTACGGCACGCTGAAACATTCCCGGTTCGGAAAGAATTGTGTAATAATCCTTTTTGACTGTCGGCGCCATCCGCAAAGCGGAAATAAACTCTTCTTTATCAAACGGGTTGTGACTGACAAATTCAAAGAAGCCCGTCCGCAACAAAACCTCTTTCAGGCTTTCGGTTTCCGGATTTTCCTGCAGCAAGGCGCACAGATAAGATGCGACTCCGACCTGCAGCCCGTGCATTTTCGGATACCGGGAAACATCGTCCAGCGCATGGGATATCAGATGTTCGGAACCGCTGGCCGGACGCGATGTACCGGCAATCTCCATGGCAATGCCGGACATCAGAAGCGAGGTAACCAGACTGCGCTGAAACTCCGGCGCGGCAGGGTCAAAACTGTGTTTAATGAACAAAAGATCCAGCGAATTATATGCCATCAGAGAGGCAAAATCATTATAACGTTCATAGCCTTTCAGAAAAGCTTTTTTCCAGTCCCACAAAGCCGTCACTTTTGAAATCATATCGCCCAGCCCCGAATAAACGCAGGCTTGCGGACATTCCTTTATGACATCCAGATCGGCAATGACGCCGAAAGGAATGCTGGATTTGACGCTTTTGCGCCGCCCATCGACCAAAAGCGAACAATTGGGACTGCAGAAACCGTCATTAGATACCGAAGTCGGAACGGAAATAAAGGGAATTTTAAGCAAATGAGCCGCATATTTGGCAAAATCCAGCGCTTTGCCGCCGCCGATGCCGACAATGGCGTTAAGAACGGGCGGGAGATTAAACGCTACTTTAGCAACCTCTTCCAGATTGATAAAACGGACATCCTGCTTATGAAGCATATTGATACCATAGGCGCGGATACTACGGTTGAAACGTTCACCATAGACATCCTCCAGGCCTTCGCTCCAAAACACGGCAATATTCACCATGTCTTTGTCGATTAGGTATTTTCCGGTTTTATCCAGCTTGCCCGGGCCTATTTTCAGAAGATAAGGGATGTTTATCTGCCGATTGGAAGGATAATATACCATTCAGATCTCCTTTAAATAGTTCAGCACATCGCCAAAAGTGTTGAAAGGTTGTGTTATTATATTAGCTTCTCTGCATTTTTTCAGCAAGAATTTTTTTGCAAAAACGGCATCAGCTATCCGTGCCGGGGCAACGTCTGGCGGACCGTCTCCGCACAGAACGGTTTTATATCCCCGCTCTTGTAAAAAACGGACCACTCCGGCTTTGGAAATGCCGACATCTTTGTCATAGAAAGGGCTGTTCCGCGGCGGAATTAATTTTAAACCGTCGGCCGGACTATATTCCCCGTGATTGGTAACCAGACAAATATCGTATTTCTCCAAAGCATCGCCCAATATTCTTTTGATGTAGTAATCACAGCCTGCCGAGCAAATATAAAAGGGAATTTTCCTTTCTTTGCAGTATCGCGCCGTGTCAAAGAAAGCGCCGTCGACGGGAATCCTGTCAATAAAAGCCAACAGTTCTTTTTCGGGAATCCTGATTTGGGCAAAAACCCTTCCCAATGCTTCAATATGGGTCATTTTTCCCTGCAGGTACAGATGCCACGGCTCCAATGCGTCCGGCGTCAGGTATTTGTTGACGATGAGGTCAAAAAAATCATCGTCGCTGATTGTTCCGTCAAAATCCGTTACCAAAGCCAGTTTATTTTGCATTCTTTCCCTTTCACCGATTATCCCTGTTTATAAGATAATATCATAATCTTTTATTTTTAATGAATTTTTTAGTACAGCTTTAATTTATTCTATTGAAAGGGTATTTTTAATAATTATTTCCACTGGGTAAATATTTTTAAGGAGATTCATAATGCATAACCAGCTTTCGACTCGCAGCCAGGAAACCGATGTTCCTGTCCGCAATACCCAACATGGAGATTTTCGCAACCTGATTACCCATTTTTGGAATATGATAGATTTTCCGCAACATCACGAACTCTCCGACATGGAACCCAAGATTGAAGTTTCCGAAAACAAAAACAATGTTACCGTTACGGCCGAAATGCCCGGCGTGGCTGAAGAAGATATTGACGTCGAAATTTCTTCTGACGGATATATGACGATTTCCGGAGAAAAAAAGCACGAATATGAAGAAAACAAAAAAGGCAGTTATTTTTCAGAAATATCCTATGGCGTTGTTAAAAGAACAATTCCCCTGCCCTGGGATTTGGAGTTCAGCAAAGCAGATGCCGAATATGACAACGGCATCTTAAAAATCGCCATTCCAAAATCAGCGGTGGAGCAAACCAAAAAGAAAAAAATCAGCGTCAGCAAAAAAACAAAAGAAGCAGCATCCAAACGAGGCCGCCGGGCTAAACAATAAATGTCCGGCCGGTGATATTTATGCAAGCCCCTCGCATGAGGGGCTTTTTTCTATCCCTCGCAACACCCCCGGCGGGTGGTGCGGCAGCGAAACGAATTTGTAAGTTGAGATTTTATACTTCAACCGTTGATTTTCAACTGTTCTTTCTTTTGCCGGGCAAGCTTTAAGACTTCTTCAAAATCATCATTTTCCGCTACTTTGTTGCGGCGTTCAAAACCGCATTTCCGGCATCGGTGCAATAAAATATAACGTCCGTCTTTTAATTCCAGCCCGACAGGCTCCATCAGCCCGCCGCATTCTTCGGCACGATCTCCCGGATTGATATCAACATGTTTGGAATACAAACAATGCGGACAATGATTGGTATACCCGTTACCTTTGACTTTTGCTCCGCAATGTTCACAAACAAAATCTTCCTGACGACGCTGAAACTGTTTCATATCTTTCCTGCTTTGTTTATAAGAAAACCTCCTGCAACAGGAGGTTTTCCAAATTGGCGATCCCGAGAAGATTCGAACTTCTGACCCACAGCTTAGAAGGCTGTTGCTCTATCCAGCTGAGCTACGGGACCTTAAAAATCATTAAAACTTTCTGGTCGGGACTATAGGATTCGAACCTACGACATCTTGCTCCCAAAGCAAGCGCTCTACCAGGCTGAGCTAAGTCCCGGCGACGGATTTACCCGACTGGTGTTATAATTAGCTGAATTAAATTATTTTGCAAGCTTTTTTTATTATTTGATTTTGATTATTTTTAACCCGCAAAAATAAATGTGGCTCCGTCTCTTATATTTTATATAACAAAACAGCGGAAGCCCCAGAATATTGAATTTTATTTTCTTTTCCGCCGGATTTTTCAACAAAGGAACTTTAAATCCGTGAGCTTTTGCGAATTCGGCAACATCCTTGTCCGACTTTTGGGTCCCTTCTTTGATGCGTTTTTGAGCAGCCTTGTCCTTTGCGCATAAAAGCGAATTATTATTTTGGCGATAAAAATAACGGCTGCCGGGAATCGTTACCAAAATGCGGCCGTAATATAAGGCTGAGATTGAAAAAATAACGTCTTCTATCACACGCCCGACTTCAAAAAACAATTTATTTTTCAGCAATATCTCTTTTCTGAAAACATAACGCCAGACATAACCGCAAATGCCCACCCGGGTAACCCGGACTTTATCGTCGATGTCGCAATAAATCTGCTCTTTGTCATAACTCATTGAGAAATCGGGAAGACGCTCGTGATAAAACCCGGCACAGGAAATATCTGCACCGTATTTGCACAGAGCCTGATAATGTTTTTCATAATAATCCAAATCAATATAATCGTCGCTGTCAATAAAGCTGACAAAAGTTCCAGACGCTTTTTTCAACCCATTGTTGCGGGCAGCACAAAGGCCTCCGTTCTCCTGAGTAATGACTTTTATTCTGGAATCCCTTTGGGCAAACTGGCGCAAAATCTCCGGGGAACGGTCTGTCGAACCGTCATCAACGCAAATGATTTCCAAGTCACCAAGGCTTTGGTTAATAACGGTTTCCAGGCATTGGGGAAGATATTTTTCCGTATTGTACACCGGAATAATAACAGAAACGGCAGGCTGTTTTTCCATGCAAATTTTCCTTACATCGGATAATTTTCATCTATTATAAATTGTGTTGTTATTTACATTACACCGTTACTAAAAATTGTCAATATTATTTATTGACTGCTTTTTTTTATGTGATAACAATTAAGCAAGATTCAGACGGGAGGATGGAATGTCTTTTTTTATGCATTTTTCTTTTCAACAGTTTGTCAGCGCTTTTTTTGTACTGTTTGCCATTATTGACATTCCGGGTTCTATTCCGATTATTTTGTCTTTAAGAAAAAGAGGCAAAAAAATATATCCCCTGAAAGCGGCTCTCCTTTCTCTGATTATCTTTGTTATTTTCTTTTATGTCGGAGATGCCTTTTTGACCCTTTTCGGCGTTGATATTTCGTCCTTTGCCGTAGCAGGTTCTCTCATTATTTTCGTTATGGCTCTGGAGATGATTCTGGATATCAAAATTTTCAAAGATACGGAAGACGCGCCTAAAGATTCAACCTTTTTTCCCGTTGTCTTTCCCTTGATTGCCGGCGCGGGCGCCCTGACAACCCTGCTTTCTATCCGTGCTCAATTTGCCAGCATTAATATTTTACTGGCCGTTTTGTGCAATATTTTCATTATTTATTTTGTTCTGCGCCTGACTAAAAAAATCGAACACATTCTCGGTGCAGGCTCTATCTATATGCTGCAAAAGTTTTTCGGCATTATTTTGCTGGCTATCTCAGTAAAGCTGTTTACTACCAACCTGACCCGTATAATTGAAGAATTTATTCTCAGCGGCAGGTTATAAAACCATATGCTTGGCAAAACTGTAATAATCGCTGCGGCTGATGATAATATGGTCAACCAGTTTCATACCGACGGCACGACAGGCATTGCTGATAATTTGTGTCATGGAAATATCCGCCGATGAAGGTTTGACCTCACCCGACGGATGGTTATGCAGCATGATGATGGAACTTGCCTGATTGGACATTGCCGCTTTGATAACCTCTCGCGGATGAATTGCCACAGTGTTAATCGTTCCTCTCTGCATGATTTCCTTGCCCAGAATGTGCAGTTTGGTGTCCAGATAAATCAGATGAAACTCCTCGACATCCGAAAACCCGATAACCGTGCGGCAATAATCAATCAGGGACGCCGTATTGGTAATAACCGGCACTTCGCTTTCCGACAACCGCTGCCAAGATACTCTTTGCGTCGCGACCTGGATTACCTTGAGCATAGTCAAAGTCGTTTCCTTGATGCCGTCAATGGCCAGCAGCTCTTCTTTGGGCGCATTAATAACGCCGGCAAAACTGTTAAACTTATTAATCAGAATTTTGGCAAGAGGTTTGACGTCTTTTCGCGGCAGAGCCATCGTCAGCACCAATTCCAAAAGTTCATAATCGGCCATATCGTTACCGCCGCCCAACAAAAATCTGTTTCTCAGGCGTTTGCGATGACCAATGTAATCCGGTTCTTGTTTCTGTTCAGTCATGTAGTCCCTTGTAATTTAAAAATTATACGGAGGTTTATCCAGTCCTTTCGGAGAATATGTAAATACTTCGTATCCGTCTTTGGTTACGGCGAGAGAATGTTCAAACTGCGCCGAAAGAGATTTGTCTCTGGTGACGGATGTCCACCCGTCCTGAAGAATAATTCCGTCCGGACGCCCGATGTTGATCATCGGCTCAATTGTAAAAAACATGCCTTCTTCCAACAGGGCTCCCGTCCCTTTGCGGCCGCAGTGCATCACATTTGGTTCGTCGTGAAAAACCTGGCCCAGCCCGTGTCCGCAGAACATATCCACTACGGAATAACCATATTTGTGGGCATACTCTTCAATGACGGCGCCGATATCGCCCAAGCGCGCCCCGGGTCTGACGACGTCTATACCGCGCATCATGCATTCGTATGTTACGTCGCACAGGCGTTTGGCTTTGATTTTAGGCTTACCGGCATAATACATCCGGCTGGTATCGCCGTACCAACCGTCCAAAATAACCGTTACGTCGATGTTCAGAATATCGCCGTCAGCCAGTTTGCGCTCATAGCTCGGAATGCCGTGACAGATGACATGATTAATGGAAATGCACAAAGTTTTGGGATAGCCGCGGTAGCCCAGGCAGGCAGGCACGGCTCCGTGCTGAAGAATGAATTCCCGGCACAGATCGTCCAACTCTCCGGTAGAAACGCCGACTTGAACGAACGGCGTCAAATAATCCAGGCACTCGGCTGCAAGGCGCCCGGCTTTGCGCATCTTTTCAAAATCTTCTTTATTGTCATGAATGACAATCCCGTCTTTTCTCTTAAAACTCACGGCTGACCTCTTAACTTAATATAAAATATGCATTTTTTTTGATATAGTTACACTCTTTTTATCTATATTGCAACCATAACAAACAAAATTTAAACCATTTTTTGCTTCTTCAAAAATACCGGCGGCTGCGGCCGGATCAAATTTCCAGCTAAATTTGGCTTCCAGGCAGTCCATGCGCGGCACCAAGATAAAAACCGCCGTTTTCATTCCCCGGCCGCGCAGCTTTTTCATCTCTTCAAACATGGCAAATTCAAAAAAGTTCCGTTTGGACGGAAAAACAGCCGAGGTTCCTTCTTTGGTATATACGGTGTCAATAAACACCATACATTTACTGCCGTCCGGCGCGGTAAGTTCAAAATCGACGTTATTCAACCCTTCCCCGCTTTCAATCCGGCGGCAGGAAGCATAGGTCGCAAAGTCTTCGAGCACTTTTTTTTGAAAAGCTTCCCGGAACAAATGGCGGCGATAAGATGGATTGGCCAAAATCAGGGCTTCGGGAAGCTTTATAAATTCAAGTTCGTATTTTATACGGCTTTGC
This sequence comes from uncultured Alphaproteobacteria bacterium, assembly GCA_944391425.1. Classification (GTDB taxonomy): domain Bacteria; phylum Pseudomonadota; class Alphaproteobacteria; order RF32; family CAG-239; genus CAZU01. The sequence goes on from CALXTO010000001.1 coordinate 124,977, forward strand.
GGCTGCCGTATTTTTTTCAGAAACAAGGAGATTCCAGGCACGCATAGGGCAGAAACCTCTGCCGATGCGCAAAAAACGGCGACAACGCTGCCATCTTCCAGCCTGGCATCCAAAATGAGCCCGTTTTGTCTTTTGACAACAACGGCTTTTTGCAATTGTGCCGTTAATTCCATTTCCGTCCTGATTTAAATTAATGAGTTAATGATTAAGTATGATATGATTTTTGTAATTTGGCAAGGAGCTGTTATGAAAAATTTTGCAAAAGCGCTGTATGTCACCGTTTGTATTGCAGCCGTCTGGCTGATCAACGCAAAACTTGTACATTTAGGCATTGACAATTGGTATGCAGGTTTTGAAAAACCGGCCGTTACGCCTCCCGATATTGTCTTTCCCATCGTCTGGAGTATTTTGTATCTGATGCTCGGCGCCGCTTTTTATCTGGCTTTAAAAAACGGCAGTCGGGAACAGGCATCCAGAGCTAACCATATTTTTTTGGTGCAGTTGTTTCTGCAAGCGATCTGGGCTTTCCTGTTTTTTTACAAGGGCCAAGTCGGCGCGGCTCTTGCCTGCATTATCCTGCTGGATTTTGCCGTTTATAAAATGTTGCTGGCATTCAAAAGCACCGGCCGGATTTCCGCATATCTTGCCGCACCTTATTTCTTATGGCTCGTTTATGCAACCCTCCTTAACCTTAATTTCGTTTACGCAGCCGGGCTGATTGTCAATTTTTAGGCAAAAAAATACTAGACAGTAACATAAGTTTGCAGTATTAATGCAGGGTTAACGAATTTTTTATCTTGGGAAGCAAAAATGACTGTTACTGTTAAACAAATCAGAAACACTTATCTAGATTATTTTGCCAAACACGGGCATAAGATCATTCCATCGTCCTCTCTGGTTCCGGACAACGACCCTACCTTGATGTTCACCAACGCAGGAATGGTGCAATTCAAAAACATTTTCACCGGCAATGAAACCAGGGATTATACCCGTGCGGCAACTTCCCAAAAATGCGTCCGTGCCGGTGGAAAACATAATGATCTTGATAATGTCGGCTATACGGTGCGTCACCATACTTTCTTTGAAATGCTCGGCAATTTTTCGTTCGGCGATTATTTTAAAGACGATGCCATCGCTTTTGCCTGGGAAGTCGTTACCAAAGAATTCGGGCTGCCCAAAGACAGGCTGGCCGTTACGATTTTTCATGACGACGACGAAGCTTACGCTATCTGGAAAAAAGTCGCCGGCCTGCCTGACGACCGTATTATCCGTATTGCAACCAAAGATAACTTCTGGCAAATGGGCGACACCGGTCCCTGCGGTCCCTGTTCGGAAATTTTTTACGATCACGGCCCTGAAGTCTGGGGCGGCCTGCCAGGAACACCGGAAGAAGACGGCGACCGCTGGATTGAAATCTGGAATCTGGTTTTCGACCAGTTTGAAGATTTGCCCGACGGTAGCCGAATTCCGCTGAAACGTCCGTCGATTGATACCGGCATGGGACTGGAGAGAATTTCCGCCATTTTACAGGGCGTTCACTCTAACTATGAAATTGATATTTTTCAGAACCTGATTAAAGCGATTGCCGATATTGCCAACTCAGATCCGAATGGGCCGTTAAAGGCTTCTCATAATGTCATTGCCGACCATTTGCGTTCGACAGCTTTTCTGATTGCCGACGGTGTGCTGCCGTCCAATGAAGGACGCGGCTACGTCCTGCGCCGGATTATGCGCCGGGCCATGCGCCATGCGCACTTGCTGGGCGTCAAAGAACCGATGATGTATAAGCTTTTGCCTGCTCTGCAGAAGGAAATGGGTGATACTTATCCCGAATTATACCAGGCGGAAACATTGATTAAAGAAACCATTCGGACAGAAGAAGAACGCTTTATCAAAACCATGGAAAAAGGGTTGCGCCTGTTGGACGATGAAGCCGCCGGCCTTCAAAAAGGCGACACTTTTCCCGGCGAGACGGCCTTCAAGCTCTATGACACTTACGGTTTTCCGCTGGATTTGACCCAAGATGCGCTTAAGCTTAAGGGAATTAAAGTCGACACCGACGGCTTTGACAAAGCCATGGCGCGCCAAAAAGCCGAAGCCCGCAAAAGCTGGGCAGGTTCAGGTGATGCCGGGACCGAGAAAATATGGTTTGAACTGCAAGACAAACTCGGAGCCGGCGAGTTTTTGGGGTATCATACTCTCAAAACAGACTGCCGGATTACGGCTTTGGTGCAAAACGGCCAAGAAGTCCCTGAAGTGAGCGCCGGCGAATTTTTCCTGCTGGCCAATCAGACGCCTTTTTACGGCGAAATGGGCGGGCAAGTCGGTGATAAAGGCATAATCTGCGGCGCCGATTTTGAAATCGAAGTTACGGATACCAAGAAAAAACTTGACGGTTTGTATGTACATGTCTGCAAAATGGTTAAAGGCTGCGTTAAAAACGGTGATTTTGCCAACTTCCGCGTTAACGAAGAAAACCGCCGCGCCATTGAGGCTAATCATACGGTCACACACTTGCTCCACCGAGCCTTGCAAAATAAGTACGGTAAAACCGTTACTCAAAAAGGTTCCATGGTGGCGGCAGACAGGATGCGCTTTGATATTGCCTACCCCAAGCAAATTCATGAAGATGAACTGAGGGAGTTGGAAGATGCCGTCAATAAAATGATTCGCGCCAATTATCCCGTCACTGCCAATATTATGTCGCAAGATGAAGCAATCAAGGCCGGAGCCATGGCTCTGTTCGGCGAAAAATACGGAGATGAAGTCCGCGTTATATGCGTCGGCGACGGCGTATCTATGGAACTTTGCGGCGGAACACACGTCCGGCGCACGGGGGATATCGGCTACTTCAATATTGTCAGCGAAGGCGCCATTGCCGCTGGTGTCCGTCGTCTGGAGTGCGTTACCGGACACGGCGCTGAAAATTTTGTTCAGGGAATCGAAGATAAACTTCATCGCGTTGGAAATAGTTTAAAAGCCAGTTTCAATGATATAGAAGCACGAGTTAATCAATTACTTGAAGAAAAGAAAAAGCTTGAAGCACAAGTTTTTGAACTGAAAAAGAAGCTGGTCAGCAACAAAGCCGCCGATAATCCGGATAATTTTGAAAGTGTTAACGGTATCCGTTTTGTTGCTAAAATTTTGGAAAATATCCAAACAAAAGAACTAAAAGCTTTTATTGACGAGATTAAAGCTCAATATCCGCAAAATCTGGTTGCGGCACTACTCACCAACAACGATGGCAAAGCATCCGTCGTTATCGGGGTCAGCGACGATTTGAAAGAAAAATATCCGGCGGTTGAGCTGGTTAAACACGTTGCGCCTTTTGTCGGTGCCCAAGGCGGCGGCGGACGGCCGGATATGGCGCAGACCGGCGGACCAGATGTCGGCCGGTTAGAAGAAGCCATTGAGGCTTTGCGGCAAGCATTGTAACAAAATCCCCTCCGGTTTGAGGAGGGGATTTTTTTGAAAAAAATATTGACAAATTTCCATAAAGGTGTTTTTATCATCTTACTTTCTTATTTTTGTTATATCATTTTGTTGATTTATCCCGTATTAAATACCGGATTAAATATAAGTTTTTCATCCACAAGATTCATTCATACCATGATCAGGGGCAGCTTGTACGTTATACTTCTTTTGCCATCTTGTTAAGCAAGTTTCCATACCAGCTCCTGTTTTTTAGATGAAAAACTAAATTATATTGTCCTGAAGTTTTGCCGTGAATCTCGTTACCTTAGGAAAGTACGGGCTCACGTGAGGCAAACTTCAGGACTTTTTATGAAGCTCTGATCCCCCTCGTTATTTCGTGTACATGTGAATTATCGAAGAGTTGTGCTGTGGTACATGTGCGGGGATCGAGCTTTTTTATTAGGTAAGTTATCATTGAAAGCCCCTGCTGTGAAGCATGGGCTTTTTTTGCTTTTAAATATTTTTTTGTATATTTTGTCATTTTTAGCTTGCCGAATCGTTCATTATGTGTTTTAATGCATGGTATCAAAAAGTACAATTAATTTTATTATTAACATTTAAAGCTTTTTGTTATGAACACTAACAATAATAACAGAGTTCAAGCCTATATCATCGGCAAATTCCAAAAATTCGCTTGTCCCCGCGGCATCAAAATGGTTGATACTCCCTGTATCTGTACGGTTTCTATTTTCGGTAACCGGAAAAAGAAACAACATATGGCGGCTCCGGCAACCGATGCCAAAGGAAATAACGGTTTCGTTATTAACCTCGGCGGCAAAAAGCTGAAATTCCTACCGGCTTCCAAAGCTAACGCTGTCCCACTGAAGAACGACCACATTGTCGAATGCGGACACATTAAAGGGCAGAAGCCGAAATTGGTGAAAAACAGGAGCGGCATTTCCTTCGCCACGGCGTAAAAAATGCAAAAAAACTTTTCATAATCAGTTCAATACCCTTCGGGGGGAAAACAGGGTCTTGTCGCGACGACAATGCCCTGTTTTCTTTTTTTTTGCAATCGGCGTATTAGTTTTTCTGTGGAAAAGTTTTTCCTGTCTGTTGTCTGTCTTGGTAATGATTAATATATTGTCGATATAGGTAATCAAAGAGGACAACCATGGATAAAGTAAGCCTGACCGTAAGTATGAGGAGCAATTTGCTGAGCCTGCAGAATATCAGCAGACAGGTTGATATTACCCAGAACAGATTATCCACCGGCAAAAAGGTCAATTCGGCAATTGACAATCCGTCCTCTTATTACACGGCGCGCAGTTTAAGCAACCGCGCTAATGATTTGGATGCTCTGCTTGACTCTATGGGACAGGCTGTTTCTACCATTAAGGCGGCGACCACATCTCTGGAAACGGCAGCGGATTTTCTGGAACAGGCCGCGGCGGTAGCGACGCAGGCGCTGGAAAGCGCTGAAAGAATTTATATTCGGCAACCAAGCGGCATCAGCGATGACGCGGACATCCGTGATACCAGCCTTTTTGACGGTCGCGCCAACACACAGGCGATGTTGGATCAGATTGGTGCCGATGCTCTGGCAGCGACAGCGTGCAATCAGTTCTATGCGCCGGGCGTAGATAAAGATGATGCCAATTTCGGTCAGGGACAATGGTATCTTCCCGCTGTTGGTGAGTTAATGGAAATGTATGGCGTTGATGTTTCAAATATGACTGGAGGCTATGGGCAAAATGGAGCAAATGGTAATACTAGAACATCCATTAATAATGCTCTTGCAGCTTTAAAAGATGCTGGTGTTGATTGCGCAACTTTAACAGATGGATATTATTGGTCTTCTTCTGAGTTTGACAGCAGTTACTCTTGGCAAGTCGGTATGCTTAGTGGAGACCGAAATACTCACAATAAAGATTTTGCCTATTTTGTTAGGTGTTTCTCATATTTAGAAAATAAATTCAACCCGACGGACGCAGATTTCACGCCCAAAATCGGCGATGTGATGTACTCGGATTTAACCTACGGTTCGGCCGATGATTATGACGGCAGCAAAACTGCCGTTGGCATTGTTACTTGGATTTCGGAAGACGGTAAATCCGCTAAAATCGTCAACCTTAAAGATTTGCAATTTAGTTCTAATAATACAGTCGGCAATTTTAATCCCGACGATCCTTATACCGGTACTTCCGCTACAACTTTTCACACTACCAGTGCTAAATCCCATGAGGACGTCACCGGTATAGACAATTATAATTCCAGCCAGTTTCTGGTCGCCATTCAGGAAGCTATAGCGAAAAGTTCTTTGCCCTTGGCAGAAGAAGAACAACAGTATCAGAATATTTTGTCTCAGTATGATTCCCTAATCAAAGACAGCGGTTATAAAGGCGTGAATTTGCTGCAAGAACAGGATTTGAAAGTAACGTTTAACGAAAGCCACAGCGCCTGGTTGGATGTTAAAGGCAAAGATGCGTCTTCCGCCGCTCTGGGAATTAAAACTGTCGAATGGCAGACACAGGAAGACGTGGTTGCCGCCGTGAAAGAACTGACCGATGCCTTAAATAAAATCCGCAGTATGTCGGCGGAACTGGGCAGCTATTACAACATCGTGCTGAACCGTCAGGACTTTACCGAAAATTTAATTAACGTTCTGGAAGAAGGTGCAGATAAGTTAACCTTGGCGGACATGAACGAAGAAAGCGCCAACATGCTTGCTCTGCAAACCAGACAACAACTGGCAACCAATTCCCTCTCGCTCGCCTCCCAGGCCGCCCAGTCTATTTTGAGATTGTTCTAGCAGAACGATTTTGAGTGCTGCCAGTGTCGCCTCCGGACGCTTGCCCGGCCTCACCCGCTTGGGTACGCCTCCGCACCGCTTCGGTGCGGCTGCGGTGTTCTAACGCCCGGTCGAGCCAAAGCCGTTTTCGCCGCGGGCCGTGTCTAACTTTGCAAACTCGGCGGCACTGACTTCGATAAATTTCGCTTTATACGGAAAAGGCAGTTCGACCTGAGCGATTTTATCCCCGGGTTGAATGACATAATCTTTGCCGCTGCCTTGCGGATTGGTGTTAAGCAGGCCGATTTTCCATTCGCCGCGATAATCCGTATCAATAATTCCGGCAATGGTAATCACACCGTGTTTTATGGCCAGGCCGCTGCGGGAATTGACACGAAACCATAACGGCGCTTCCGGTGCGGTTTTAATTGCCGTCGGAATACCGGCGTGTTCGCCGCATTTAAGAACAAACGGTTCGGAAATGGCAGCGCAGATATCAAAACAGGCGGCACCTTCCGTCGAATAAGCCAAGTTGTCCGGATTATCAACATAATGCGACAGCTTGGTAAACTTAACCGGCGTATAAATTATTTCCATCAGACCGCTACCTTTGCTTTAATTGTGTCATGGCACTGATAATTAACCAGCTCAAAATCTTCATACTTAAAACCGTTGATGTCTTTAACCTCAGGGTTAATCTTCATCTGCGGCAGCGGATAAGGCTTGCGGCTCAACTGCTCCCTCACCTGTTCAAAATGGTTATGATAAATGTGGGTATCGCCCAAGGTATGAATAAATTCGCCCGGCTCCAGCCCGCAGACCTGCGCCAACATCATTGTCAGCAGCGAATAGGAAGCGATGTTGAACGGCACGCCCAAAAACATATCGCAGCTGCGCTGGTAGAGCATACAGGAAAGCTTATTATTGGCAACATAGAACTGAAACATCATGTGGCAGGGTGGTAGCTTCATATCTTTGATTTTGCCGACATTCCAGGCCGACACGATGATGCGGCGGTCATTGGGATTGTGTTTGAGTTTGTCAACCACTTCGGCAAGCTGGTCAATTCCCTCGCCGTTCCAGTTGCGCCACTGCGAACCGTATACCGGCCCGAGATCGCCGTTTTCATCCGCCCATTCGTTCCAGATGCGCACGCCGTTGTCGGTCAGATATTTGATGTTGGTATCGCCTTTGATAAACCACAACAGCTCATAAATAATGCTTTTGAGGTGGACTTTTTTTGTTGTTACCAGCGGAAAGCCTTTGCTCAGGTCAAAACGCATCTGGCGGCCGAAGACCGAGCGCGTGCCGGTGCCGGTACGGTCCATCTTATCCACGCCGTTTTTCATAATATCATCTAAAAGTTCAAGATATTGCTGCATCTTCTTATTCCTCTTCAATTGCCTTGATAATACGTCTGATGACCGACTGGTCGACAAAGCCGCCTTTTTTGACATAGACCCGGGTTGTGATGTTATCGAGTTCATAATCCGGAAAAACCTGCATATATTGTTTTTGCATTACTTCCACACAGGAGGTGATGTCAATCTTGACACCGGTCAGTCCCGGCTGCAGTTCGCCGTGGTATTCGCAGTCGACAATCACGTCCGGCAGAAGCTTGGCGCCGGAAGTCATAAACAGCTTGTAAATCGTCGCGCCACCGGAAATATACAAATCTTCTTCAAAATCCTTAAAGTCATTGATATTGTTGACAACAAAGTGGTTGGCCTTGTCAGACACTTCGTAATCAGGGTTCAGGGTCAGCACGTAGATTTTGCGCTCCGGCAGCGTGCGGTTAGGAAAAGTTTCATAAGTCGTTTCTCCGGCAACGATGTTCTGCCCCGAGGTTATGCGGCGGAAACGCCTGAAATCGGAAGCCACATGCCAGGGTATCTGTGGCCCGATTCCGATTATGTTATCGCCTTTATGGCGGCACCAGACGGCAACTTTGGTCATTTTTTGTTCCTTTTCTTTGTTTGTCTCAGTATAAAACCATTCCAAAGAATACACAAAAAAACTATTGCTTTAATCCCCAGAATCTTAACACTTGAAATTTATGCGGAAATGCATATAATAAAGGTTGCCGGAGCAATCCGGCTGTGACACCAGAGGCTCTGTGAAATAGATGCTTTGGACCCGGGGGCAGTACCCGGCACCTCCACCAAAAAACGACAGATACAAGTTCTATTGCGGGGGTGAAACAGGTTTGACAGGGTATGGCAAAGACAGGTACGCCGTGTCCGGTGAGATACCACCGTTATCGGTTCAAATTAAAATGAGTGCTAACGATAATAACGTAGCTCCTGTTGCTATCGCTGCTTAATTTAGCAGTTGCAACAAACTGAATTCTCCTCGCTTTGGATAGCTTGGAGTGGGGGTATTGGGACTTCCCCAGCAACAGGAAAGTCCCTCTTAATTGTTCAAAAGGTGTTATATGAGCGAAGAATTGCAAATTAATTACGACAAGCTGATGGAAAAAGCCCTTAAACACGTGGTGGTTGAGGCTTTGAAAATTGCTGCCGACGAAGGACTGCCCGGCGAACACCATTTTTATATTACTTTTAAAACCAGCCACCCTAATGCCAGATTGTCTGCCCAGCTGCTGAATCAATATCCCGAAGACATGACGATTGTTTTGCAGCACCAGTTTGCCAACCTGATGATCGGTGCAACCTATTTTGAAGTAGACCTCAGTTTCGGAGGTATTCCGCAAACCTTGCGCATTCCCTATGATGCCATTACCTATTTTGCAGATCCGCACGCCAAATTTGCCTTAAGCTTTGCCGCGGAAGAAGATATGTTTGCACGCGTTGCCGATGTTGAAACCGAAGAACCCGAACAGCCTAAAGCCGCACCCACGGCAGTAGTTGTGTCTATTGACGAATATCGGAAAAAACATGCGTAAAATATCGGTGATTATTGCCGGCAGGCATTCCACCAGCATTTGTCTGGAAGATGAGTTTTACGAAGAATTAAAAAGAATTGCCGCGGATAACGGCATGAGCATTAACCAGTTGGTTACCCAAATTGACGGCAGCAGGCAAAAAGAAAACCTTTCAAGCGCTATTCGCGTTTATATTTTGCAGGAATTAAAGAAACATCTTTAAACCGGTCAAATTCCGGCAAGCGGAGCAAATTTCTAAGCTGCAATTTAAGTTATAAAAATAAAGAGCCCCTCCCAAGAGGGGCTTTTTTTAATAGGCATTACTAAACGAACACTGTGAAACCCTGTAGCTTTCTCCTCCGCCGGTCATATATTTACAGGTGCTGTACGTGTTCGGATACCGGGCTATCGGACATTTAAACTCTCCGTTGACACAGACGGCGGAATAGCCTCCTCAATCATTTCTTACGGTAAAGGAAGAAGAGTTGGATCTGTTACAACCTAATACAACATAGGAACTTTGCATAGTAATATCCCAAATATTCAATAGCTTCTGCATTGCTCATATTCCGATAAACCAATTTATATTAGTTTATCGGAATATATACAAAGAATTAAAATAAATTGGACTACCTGGACGCACTGCATACCATGTTATGTAAAAAAGAAGCCCTTTGTTAAGGGCTTCTTTTTTATTCTTCGGTATCGTCCAACTCATCGTCAAAATCATCGGCGGCATCATTTGCCAACAACAGGGCATCCTCCTGCCCGCTTTCTATCTCTGCTTTTTTGCGGCGACCGCGGCGTTTTTTGATAGGAGTTTTCTTTTTCATGGCATCGATTATATAATTTCCGGCAACTTTATATAAGTCAACCAGATGATTATTATACATATGGTCGGCGTTTTCGATCATGGCATAAGTTACGGAAACGTTGCGCTGAGTATTAAGACGCTTAACCAAGGTTGTTACGCTGGCCGGCGTGACAATCTCATCAATACAGCCCTGAGTGATGAGGCCTGATGTCGGACACGGAGCCAAAAAAGAAAAGTCTTTTTCGTTAGCCGGCGGCGAAACGGCAATAAAATTATTAATGTCCGGACGGCGCATCAGAAGCTGCAAACCGATCCAGGCACCGAAAGAATAACCAGCAATCCAGCATTGGCGCGCTTCCGGATTAACGGACTGCAGCCAGTCCAGTGCAACCGTGGCATCAGAAAGTTCACCCGGGCCGTCTTCAAAGTTGCCCTGCGAACGTCCGACGCTACGAAAGTTAAAACGCAGAACCGAAAAACCGAGGTTTTGAAAACAGCTGAACAAAGTATAGACAACCTTGTTGTTCATAGTTCCGCCGTATTGAGGATGCGGATGGAGAATTAACGCAACCGGAGCCGCGGGATTTTCGCTTTGATGATAGCGACCTTCAAGGCGGCCGGCGTGTCCGTTGAATAATACTTCTGTCATTTTTCTTTTAACCTAAATTTAGAACTTTTGGTATTATATAATGTTAATGCTGTATAAATTGTTAACGTTTTCGGGAATGTAGCACAAAATGAAACAAAAATTCAAGATGATTCTTTCCGACATTGATGCGGTCATTGCCAGAGATCCGGCAACCAAAAGCCGAATCGAGGCTTTGCTCTGCTCTGCCGGGCTGCAGGCGATTATTGCTCACCGGCTGACTCACGCTTTATGGAAGCGTAATTTTTGCTTAACCGCGAGAGTGTTGGCGCAAATTGTACGCTTTTTAACCGGCGTGGAAATTCATCCGGGTGCGCGAATCGGCAAAGGTTTCTTTATTGACCACGGGATGGGTGTTGTCATCGGCGAAACGACGGAAATCGGCGACAACGTTACATTGTACCATGGCGTTACCCTGGGCGGAACGAAAGCTTTTTCCGCCTGTGGCAAAAATACCGCCAAAAGACATCCGACTCTGGGAAACAATGTTATTGTCGGCGCCGGCGCGCAAATACTGGGACCGATCAAAGTTGGCAATGACAGCAAAATCGGCGCTAATGCCGTTGTTTTGAAAGACGTGGCTGCCGGGCAAACCGTGGTCGGCGTTCCGGCGCATAAAGTCGAAAAATCGAAAGCCAAACCCGAAATTTTTGAAGCTTATGGTGTATGCGCTTTGGACAAAGACCCGATTGAATGTCGTCTGGAGCAGTTGCAGGCCGAAATAGAACATTTGAAAGGCGAACACAAAAATGGAACGAAACAGCCTGGGGCTTGACAAGCCTGCTTCCGAAACAAAAGTCTGCGTTGCGATGTCCGGCGGCGTTGACAGTTCGGTTGCCGCCTATCTGTTGCAAAAAGAAGGATACCGGGTTTTCGGACTGACAATGGATTTGCTTGAACCGCCTTATGCCCCCGCCGCCCCCGTTATTGCCGACGCAGCAAAAGTTGCCGCCGTTTTGGGCATCGAACATCGGGTGCTTGATCTGAAAAAAGAATTCCGCCGGCATGTCGTCGATTATTTTTGCGAAACATATTTAAACGGACAAACTCCCTCTCCGTGCATTTTGTGCAATCGTCACATCAAACTCGGTATCTTGGCCGACGAAGCGCGAAAAGCCGGAGCCGACCTGATTGTTACCGGCCATTATGCCGAAATAAAGGTTACGTCCGACGGAGCGGAACTGCATAAAGGGAAAGACCCCATTCGCGACCAAAGCTATTTTTTGTTTAACATTTCAAGAGAAAATCTGCAAATGCTGAGATGTCCCCTATCCGCTTTTGATAAAACGGAAACCAGGAAAATTGCCGCCGAGGCGGGACTCCCGGTGGCGCAAAAATCAGACAGTCAGGATATTTGTTTTGTTGCCGAAGGAAAATACGCTCAGCTGATTGACAAACTGCGTTCCGATTTTAAGAACGTTCCCGGAAATATCATAACGACCGACGGCAAAATTATCGGACGGCACAAGGGTATTATACATTATACCGTCGGTCAGCGCCGGGGGCTGAATATCGGCGGCGGTACCATTTATTATGTCGTTCGTATTGATGCGGCCAATAATACTGTTATTGTCGGCACCCAGGAGGAGCTTTTTACCCGCGAAGTCAGAATCGAAAAATTAAACCTGCTGTGCAAAGAAACGCCGCCAGACGGCTGTTTTACGGTCAAATTACGGTCGCGCCAAAAAGAAGTGCCGGCGGAAGTGTTTTTCGGCAACGGCGAAGCCCGGCTCCGCCTGGCAGAAGATTTTGCCGCCGCAGCCCCGGGGCAAGGCTGTTGTATTTATGACGGGACAAGAGTTGTCGGCGGGGGTTTTATCGCTTCAAGATAATTTTTTGAAAAATATAACAATTTTGTAACTATTCTTATGTTAGATTTTGGTATATAATGAATTTAAGTAAGGACGGCTGGGGAGGTTGCCATGGGAAAATCTATATTTATCGGCATTGCCGCCGGATGTTTGCTGACAGCGGTTTCGGCTGCGGCGCAACTGCCTGCTAACCCTTGGGAAATTAATCCCAACGACGGGTATATGGGCGATAATGTCGCCAATACCGATATTACTCAGGCGCCGGTTTATAACGATACGGCAAACGGCGGCGATATTCTGCCGGTTGACCCGTGGGCCCGCGCCCGCGACAAAAGCGGCATCACAACATGGCGAGGCAGCGGACAGCACGGAAAACTGAATTATATCGGCGAAGCGACTACCTACGGCGACGCCATGGGACAGGAGATGATTGCACCCGAAGTTAACCGCCATAATATGCTGGTGGCGACCCAACACCTGCGCAATCTGGGCTACAAAATTCCAGACAGCTATGATCAGAAAATCAAAGATTTGCCACAGGCCTATGCCAGACAGCTTCGTGACGCCTATAACGGCCTCGGACATCAGAATAATCCTTTTGACACCATGTTTTCAGGGTTTATTGACGTGGTTGAAGATCAATCCGGACTGGATATGGAAAACATTCTTTTTAACAGTATTGACATTTTATCTACGGATTAATCCTATGAATAAAAAACTTCTTTTAACTGCGGCTCTGATTGTATTATTTTCCTCTCCGTGCGAAGCGCAATGGTTTGGTTCCCGTCCGAAAGATACCTCCGGGCCGGCCGCCGAATCTGTTTCTGTCCCCGCAACCGAGCCCGCGCAGGAAACTTTCGGAGAAGAGAATACCCCGCAGACTGAAAAATTGGCAGAACCCGCTCCCGTGGCGCCTACGCCGGAAGAAATAATCAATACAAAAAAACCTTTGATGAAAAGCATTCAGATAACCACAGTCAATGCTACTCCGCAAGAGCGCGAAAAACTGGTTGACGCCATTTCTACCTTGGATAAGATTCAGGCACGACGACAAAACCGCAATCTCTCTCCCGAAAGCCAGATTAAAGCGGAAACTCCTCATATTAATGCCAAAGACCGTCGGGAAGTTCAAAAATTTCTTAATGAAAAATATGTGGCACCAATCGGAAACTTTTCGGAAAACCAGGAATAAAAATGCTGCCTTATGTTATTTTGGTTGAGCCTCAGATGGCCGAAAACGTAGGCATGGCCGCACGAGCCATGATGAACTGCGGTTTGGAAAATATGCGCCTGGTCCGCCCGAGGGAGGATCATTTGTCCGATAAGGCGCTTGCGGCTTCTTCCGGCGCCGGGGAAATTTTGCATAATGCCCAAGTTTTTGCATCTGTCCGAGAGGCCATTGCCGACCTCAACTGGGTTGCCGCAACAACAGCTCGACATCGCGACCAGACCAAAACCGTTATGAACGCCGACCACGCGGCAGAGCAAATGTGCGAACTGACCGCATCGGGAAATAAATGCGGCATTATGTTCGGTCCCGAACGCACCGGATTGCGCAATGAAGATGTCTGCCTGGCAGATGTCATTATTAACGTGCCTTTGAATCCCAAACACTGCTCTTTGAATTTGTCTCAGGCGGTACTGCTCGTCGGCTACGAGTTTTACAAAACGCAGATTGAAATCCCTCGGGCACAACTGGTAACCAACCATACCGTTCCGGCCGAAAAAGAAAAAGTGCTGTTGTTTTGCAACTATCTGGAAGACAAGCTCGATGACTGCGGAAACTTCAAAATCGGTGAAAAGCGAGAAAAGATGATTATCAACCTGCGTAACATTTTTACCCGCGGACAAATGACGGAACAGGAATTGAATACGCTTTACGGCGTTGTCAATCACTTATCAAAAAAGAAATGAACAAGGCTGTCGGTCATTACCGACAGAAATCTTTAAATATTCCCGTTAACAGCTATCCTTTTCAGGGTAAAATTTTGTTTTGAAAAGGAACGTAAATATTTTTCTTTTAAGGTAATTTTAGGAGATTCGTGATTATATTGTAAAAAGTTTAATAACGCAGAGGAGTTTTGCATGCACGGAGCTGAATTAGCATCCGTCCCGCAAATGGTATGGGGAATGGATGCCAAAATGGTGGCAGCGGCGATTATGATTATTGCCTATGTCATTTTGTTTACGGAAAAAATGAACCGCGCGGTAGTTGCCCTTTTGGGCGCTTCGATTATGATTTTTGCGGGAATCCTGACGCAAAGTACGGCCATCGCCGGTATTGATTTTAACACGCTGGCACTGCTAATCGGCATGATGATGATTGTGGGGATTTCGGAAAAGACCGGGATTTTTCAATATGTTGCTATTTGGTCAGCCAAAAGAGTGCATGCCAACCCCAGAGGCATTCTTTTGGTTCTTGCCGTCGTAACCGCCGTATTTTCAGCTTTTTTAGACAATGTGACAACGGTTTTGCTGATTGTTCCGGTTACGTTTCAGATTACCAAAAAGCTGGGCGTTCCTGCCTATCCTTATTTGCTGATTGAAATTTTTGCTTCTAACATCGGCGGCACGGCAACCCTTATCGGCGACCCGCCGAATATCCTTATCGGTTCGGCACTGAATCTATCTTTTATGGATTTTATGCGTGAGCTGACGCCGATTGTCATTTTATGTATGTTGGTTTTATGCGTAATTTTTGATTTCTTTTTTGGACGAAGATTGGTTTCAACGGCACAACGGCGCAACAAAATCATGTTGCTGAATGAAAGTCTGGCCATTACGGATAAACCGCTGTTGGTTAAATCTTTGTCCGTATTATTTGCCGTCATTGCCGGTTTTATTTCAGCCGAACATTTTCATATTGCCAACGGAACAATTGCCATGTTCGGCGGCGCCGTTTTGCTTATGCTGTATACTTTGGGCAAAAAGCATGACGAAAGAGAGCATAAAGTCGAACAGGTTTTTGCCCTGGTAGACTGGACAACGATTTTCTTCTTTGCCGGACTGTTTGTCATTGTTTACGGCTTGGAAGTGACCGGTATTCTGGCAATCCTTGGCAACGAATTCATTGAACTTACGGACGGCAGCATTCAAAAAGCCAGTCTTCTGATTATCTGGGTTTCGGCAATCGTATCGGCTGCCATTGACAATATCCCTTTTGTAGCGACAATGATTCCGATGCTAAAGTCTATGGAAGAAGCCATGGGCGGACGAGAAATCATGATGCCCGTATGGTGGGCATTGTCTTTAGGTGCCTGCTTCGGCGGCAACGGAACGCTTATCGGCGCGTCGGCTAACGTTATTGTTGCGGGAATGGCAACACGTAACGGGCAACCGATCAGTTTTCTGGGCTTTATGAAATGGTCCGTGCCGATTATGCTGCTTACGGTAGCTTTGGCAACGGTTTACTTATATATCCAATATTTTATTATTCCCGTGATTTAATTGAAAAGGAGGACATTGTCCTCCTTTTTTGTGGAAAAGTTTTCTCTGTTTGTTGCTTGTTTGCGCAATAGTTAATATCTTGTTGCTATCGATAATCAAAGAGGACAACCATGGATAAAGTCAGCCTGAC
>CALXTO010000002.1 GCA_944391425.1 uncultured Alphaproteobacteria bacterium
GCGGCAAACTGGATAAACCTGTTGTCAAATGCCAAAACAGATCCGAGGAGGTTCCAGGGAAAACCCGTAAGAATAAAGCTGCGCACCCACTCGGAAAAGACCCATAACGCACAGAAAGCCAGATATTGTGCCGGCAGTTTTCTGAAGAAAAACGATGTCCAGGCCGGAACGGCGATGAAAAGACCAAAAAAGAATCCGCAGGCCAGAAAAACAATCGGGCAGAGCCAACCGAAAGTTGCCGCGTCAATCAGCAGGGCATTACCAATCCAGGAAAAACCAAAAGCAAAAAAAGCGAAACCGAAAGCGTATCCGGTTTTGAAGGCTTTTGCGGCGGAGGAAGCATGGTGGATAAGCCAAATCAGGACGCTGAAAGAAACGAATAACAGCGGAAAAAGATAAAAAGGGGGCAGGGCGGCAACTGCCAGCCAGCCGCATATAAATGCCGTGAGGAGAGGATATTTCTCAAATTTTCCTTTCAGCTGTTTCATGCTCTTGTTCCGAGGGAAGGACAATCATAATTTTTTTTATGCGACGGGGATCAACTTCGAGAATTCTGAATTTGATGCCGTCGAATCCGTCAATGACTTCTCCGCGGCTGGGAATACGCTGTGCCAGGTGAAAAACAAGGCCGCCGAGAGTTTCAATATCGGAGGCTTCTTCCTCGTCAAGGCCGGTTGTCAAATCAAGGTTGCAGATCTCTTTTATTTCAGGAATTTCTGCTTTGGCATCGGCAATGATGGTGCCGTTTTCCTGAATATTGATGACCGGATCTTCGTCAAAGTCGTATTCGTCTTCAATGTCACCGACAATTTCTTCAAGAAGGTCTTCGATTGTTACCAGGCCGTCAATTCCACCATATTCATCTACGACCATGGCCATATGGACTTTTTGACGTTGCATTTCGCTTAAAAGGTCAAGAACGCGCATGGACGGAGAGACAAATTTGACGTTTGAGGTTATAATTTGAGATACTTTAATGTCTTTTTGGCCTTTAAGAAAGCATTTGACCAAATCAATGACATGAATAATGCCGATAATATCATCCAGGGAATCGCCGTAAATAGGAATGCGGGAATGCCCTTTGGTAATCATCAGTTCTGCCAAATCGCGGATATTCCCGTCTTTTTGAAAGGCAACAATATCCGCTCTGGGAATCATGGCGTTGCTGCATTTTTTGTTTTTGAGGCAGAGGATGTTGTTTAGCAGCAGTTGTTCATGTTCGCTGAAAGGTTCGTTGCCGTCAATTCCGGCTTCTTCAAGAAGATCTTCGATTGTTTCGCGGACGGTTTCCGGTTGTTTGTGGCGGAAAAAGGTAGTCACAAAGTTGCAAAAAGATGTTTCGTGTTTTGCTTCTTCAGACATTTTAGGACTCCTGATAAGGATTAGCGATGTTAAGCCGTTTTAAAACGGCGGTTTCCAGCCCTTCCATTTCTGTGGCTTCGGCATCGTTTTGGTGATCGTAGCCCAGCAAATGAAACAGGCCGTGGGTAAAAAGGTGGCAGAAATGATCATGCAGGCTGACCTGTTGTTCCAGGGCTTCTTTCTGCATGGTTTCAAGAGCAATGATAATGTCTCCGAGTTCCAGCAGTCCTTCGGGTTTGATATCAAAGTCCTCGGCATCGATGTTGGCAAAAGATAAAACATTTGTCGGACGATCCAATCCGCGGAATTCGTTGTTCAGTTCGCGAACATGGCTGTCCGCGCTCAGAGAGAGGTTTACGGCTGTGTCGTTGCCGATAAGAAATCCGCAGTTTTTTTGTTCGCGCATAAAAGAAAGCACTTGGCCGAAAACTTTTTGCGCGGTCGGCTCAACATCCGGAAAATACTTTTCCCAAGAAGGTTCTTCAATGAGAATGTTCAGGCTGTCATTCATCTCCGTATTCTTTCTTGCTTCGTTGTTCGTAAGCCTGAACGATTTTGGCCACCAGTCCATGACGGACGACGTCTGCCGCATTGAAGCGGACCGAACTGATGTTGGGCATCCCTTTTAAAACTTCCAATGCATCTCTTAAGCCGGAAATGGTTCCTCTGGGAAGATCCACCTGGCTCAAGTCGCCATTGACAACCATGCGGGAGTTTTCACCCAGACGGGTCAGAAACATTTTCATTTGCATTGGCGTAGTGTTCTGGGCTTCATCCAGGATGACAAAAGCGTTGGAAAGAGTTCTTCCGCGCATAAACGCCAGCGGGGCAATTTCAATTTCACCGAGAGCTATTTTTTTATCAACCTGTTCGGCCGGAAGCATTTCGTACAAAGCATCGTACAGCGGGCGCAGGTAAGGGTCAACTTTTTCCTTAAGGTCTCCGGGCAGAAAACCAAGGTTTTCTCCCGCTTCCACTGCCGGGCGGGAAAGGATGATCTTGTCAATTTTGCCTTCAAGCATCATGGAGACGGCCAAAGCAACGGCCAGATAGGTTTTTCCGGTACCGGCAGGGCCAAGGCCGAAAACAAGCTCGTTGTTCATCATTTCCTGAATATAAGCGGCTTGGGTGGCGGAACGTGGATAAATATGACGTTTTTTGGTCTTGAGGACAATATTGCTCAAATCCTGAGCCGTGGCGCTGTCCGTATGGCCATCACTGAAACGAACGGCGGCTTTGACTTCCTGTTCGTTGATTTCAATGCCTTTGCTGACTTTGTTGTAAAGGACTTCAATAGCTGTTTTGGCTTGTTCGGCGGCTTCGGCCGGTCCTTTGATGTTTATCTGGTTGCCAAAGGAAGAAATTTCAACGCCGAGGATTTTTTCGAGCAGGCGCAGATTGTCGTCCTGAGAGCCTACCAGTTGCTGAATGAGCGTGTTGTTATATAATTCGAAAGTTATTTCAGCCATGGTTATGTTCCTTCCTGTATACCGGTCAGCGAATTGGCGGTTGCCCCGGTGATTTTGACGTTAATTATTTTGTTGCGGCATTCTTTGCCCAGTGCGGCATGAAGGTTTTGCATATAAGGCGTGCGCCCGATAAGCTGCCCTTTATGGCGGCCTTTGTTGTCAAACAGTACCGGCATGATTTTACCGACACTTTCTTTATTAAACTTTAACTGATATGAAAATAACAGATTTTGGAGGATTTCCAGACGTTCTTTTTTTACTTTTTCTTCCACTTGTCCGGGCATAAGCGCTGCCGGCGTTCCGGCACGGCGGGAATATTTGAATGAAAAGGCCTGAATGAATTTGACTTTGTTTACAAGGTCAAGCGTTGCCTGAAAATCGGCATCGGTTTCGCCGGGGAATCCGACGATAAAATCGGAAGAAAACCCTAAATCCGGATTGGCATCTCTTAACTTTCCGATGATTTCAAGATATTGTCCGGAGGTATGACGGCGGTTCATGGCCTTGAGGATGGAATCGGATCCGGATTGGACGGGCAGGTGAAGATAGGGCATGAGTTTTTTGATTTCCCGATGGCAGGAAATAAGGTCATCGTCGACATCGGCCGGATAGGAGGTAGTGTAGCGGATACGTTCAAGTCCGTCGATTTCATCAAGTTTATGCAGAAGATAAGCCAGGTTTCGTTCTTTGCCGCCGGCATCCTCACCGTGGTAGGAGTTGACGTTTTGCCCCAGCAGATTAATTTCCAACGAGCCGCCTTCAACCAGGCGCCGCGCTTCTTTGACAACGTCTTCTACGGGGCGGGAAGTTTCGATGCCGCGGGTATAAGGCACGACGCAGTAGGTGCAGAAATTGTTGCAGCCTTCCTGAATGGCAAGAAAAGAGCAGCCGCCCATAGAAGTGTTTGCGGGAAGAAAGTCGAATTTTGATTCGGCCGGAAATTCGGTGTCAATCAGCGGTTCGCCCTTGCGGCGAGAAATTTGGGCCAAAACAGCGGGCAGCCGGTGATAGGTGAGAGGCCCAAGAGCAAAATCAACGAAAGGCGCCCGTTTGGCAATTTGCTCGTCTTCAGCCTGAACAACGCAACCGACGACGCCGATGACGGTGTCCAGTCCTTTGGCAAGACGTTCTTCTCTGATCATGTTAAGGCGTCCGAGGTCCGAAAAGACCTTTTCGGCGGCTTTCTCCCGAATGTGGCAGGTGTTAAAAATTACCAAATCCGCGTTTTGAGGAGAGGTGGCTTCCGTCAGCCCGAGATTTTGCAGAATAGCGGCGATGCGGTGAGAATCGTAAACATTCATCTGGCAGCCGAAAGTTTTAATATAATATTTCTTCACTCTGTTCTCATCAAAATTATCAAACTAACTTTCAGTTTAAGCCATTGTGGCGTTAATTTCAAATCTTTTTTGGGCTTTTTGAGGCGGAGCTGCTTTTTGATTGTGTTTTTGCAAAATTTTGTTAATATATAGATAATCAGTAATAACAGGAGATTTCCGCAATGTCTAATTTTAACATGGAGAATGATATGAGTTATCTGGCCGACATGAACGAAGATGAACGAGTAGCTTTTCTTAAAGTTTTAGTGCGTCTGGCAAAAGCGGACGGAAACATCGACAGCGGCGAAAAAGATTTTATCGCGAATCTGGGCATGATTTTTCAGGTTCCGGCTTCCCGATACGACGAGATTAAAAACGTAGGAAATGACGAAGAGGTGGTTAAAGCCGTTAAAGCCATTCGCAGCCGCCGTACGGCACTGGAGCTGATTAAGGAAATGTGCCTGTTGGCCAATTCCGACAGCGATTTGTCGGACAAAGAAACGCTGCTGATTGGAAAAGTCGGACAGGCGATGGGCGTTGAATTGGAAAAAATCGAGCAGATCAGCCAGTGGGTTATTGACAGAATTATCTGGCTGGAAGAAGGCAAAATTATTTTTGAAAGAGTGTAAAGCCAAGCGCCGAAGGGAGAGCAGCCATGCAAAGAGATGTAGAAGCTTACCGCGAGTGGAAGGAAAGTTTTGCTGAAAATAACGAGAAACTAAACCGAGAAATTGTTTCCCTGTATCGTCGTACGCCCGACCAGCAGCTGACGGAAGCTGCAATCCGGGAACATCTGAATCGGGTACCGCCTCAGGTTTTGAGAAAAGAGGCGGACAAGTTTATTGCCAAACAAGGTTTAGAAAATGCCGGCAGTCCGGCCGGAATATCTCTTAAGGAAGAGCTGAAAAAGAATACGAATTTTCAGGGGATGACGGTCAGTACGTTTGATTTGGATTATATGATTGCGGAAACACTGCAAAAACTTTATTCCAGTGAAGATCCCCGGGCGGAGTATTATGACTGGGTGGAAACCCAACAAAAAATTGCTTTGGATATTAATACCGGCGGAACAACCCAAGAAGAGGTTGATGCCCGCAACTTGTTTATTGATTTTTTGGATGACAGGGAAACGGAAATTAAACGTATTATGTCGCTGTATGCCGGTGCTGCCATTCACGGACAGGGCTATTATAAGGACATGGCTCAGGAAAAGCTGGCTTTCCTGACTTTTAAACTCAGCGAATTGAGACGCCTGCGAACCCGTACCGAACAGCTGAAGAACAAATCTGACGAGCAAGAACGGAGAGAACAAGAGCTTGAAAAAGATGCCAGAGTGCTGGCGGCCGGAACGGCGATGGTTGCGACAGCTTCCGCGGCGGAAACCTATATGCTGGCAAAAACAGGCATGTTTGCCAAAGACTATGAAAAGAATCTGGGCGAATATATGGTTGAATTCCGTCCCGTTTCCAGAAACAGAGAAGAAGCGGAGCGAAAAATATCGTCTGTTCGGGAAAACTCACGGAAGATGGCGGAAATGATTAACGGTTTTCGTTTCGGGAAGTCTAAGGAAGAACAGGAAAAAGAAGGGAAAACTCAGCTTCTGAAGGATAGAATCCGCCGGATCAAAGGCTTTGAAATGTCACGTTTCAATACGCTGGAAAGGGATTCTCTTTCGGCATAAAACAGATTTGTTTATTGACAGAAAGATGAAGTTGGATTATCAAATCTATGGTTGTTAATATTAGGAGAATATTATAATGGGAGCTATTTTTGAGCCGTTTGTGTATGTTATCGCCCTGCTGGTCGATATTTATTTCAAGATTGTCGTGGTTCAAGTTGTTTTGTATTGGCTGATTCACTTTAAAGTCTTGGAACCTTCCAATAAATATGCTCAGAAAACCGTTGAAGTTTTAGATAAGCTTACGGTGCCTGTTTATAAGAAAATCGGAGAAAAAATTCCGCCGATTTCCGGATTTGATTTCTCACCGTTTATCTTGTTGCTGGCATTGATTTTTGTCAGCCGTCTGTTGATGAGACTCAGCGCTTTGATGCTGTAGGGTCGAGAATTGGTTTTTGAGGAAAATCGACAAGAGTTTTTTTTGAGAGTTAGGCTTGTGCCTAACTCTTCTTGTTGTCAGGTCGGTGGCATTTTTACCAATGTACGGGGCGAAGAATTTTTGAAGATCAACGTGGTCAGCGTTCCTGAAAAAGGGAAAGCCAATGAGGAGCTTTTAAAGTTTTTAGCCAAGTCGTTCAGGATTGCCAAGTCGGCCATTGAAATTGTTGCCGGAGAAACCGACCGTTGCAAAAAACTGCGTATTACCGGCAGCACGGAAGGAATAAAAGCCAAAATCAGCCAGTGGCTGGAGGAGGAAAAATGACAGCCTGTATTATAGACGGGAAAGCCGTTGCCGCCGGAATCAGAAAAGATTTAGCCAAAAAGACCACTGCCTGCAGTCATACTCCGGTATTAGCCGTGGTTTTGGTGGGTGAAAACGAAGCGAGCCGGATTTATGTGCGCAACAAGAAAAAAGCGGCTGCAGAGGTTGGAATCCGCTGTGAGGTTTTTGAATTTTCAGGCAGCATCGGTGAAAATGCTTTATTGTCAAGCATCCAGGATTTGAATGACGATCCACATGTCGACGGTATTATCGTGCAACTTCCCCTACCGCCTCAAATTAATCCGCAAAAGGTGTTGTCCCATATCAATCCCGGAAAAGATGTTGACGGTTTCAGCCCGTATAATGTGGGATTGCTGGCTGAACGAGAAGAAAGCGCGGTTGTTGCCGCTACTCCAAAAGGGATTTTAAAACTGTTGGAAAGCACGGGAGAATCTCTGGAGGGAAAACATGTCGTTATTATCGGCCGCTCAAACATTGTCGGTCGCCCGACGGCTTTGTTGTTGTTGAATCACGATTGTACGGTAACGGTTACCCATTCAAAAACAGTCAATTTGTCCGATACGGTACGGCAGGCTGATATTGTAGTTGCGGCCTGCGGCTGTCCTAAAATAGTCAAAAAAGACTGGATTAAGCCGGGCGCAATCATTATTGACGTCGGCATCAATCGGCTTGAAGACGGGAGCCTTTGTGGAGATGTCGATTTTGAAGAAGTAAAAGAAACGGCCTCGTACATTACGCCGGTTCCGGGCGGAGTCGGTCCCATGACGGTGGCGATGCTGCTTGAAAATACGCTGGAAGCGGCACAACGACATGCATGCTGTCATGACGAAAATTGTCATTGCGGCCGGTGCGGCGGAAACTAATCTTAAAAATTTTAAAATAGCGATTATATTTTCCTTATCTGTGCAACAGGCAGACGAGGTATGTTTTTATGAATAAAATCGGAAAAGTCTTTATCTTGGACGATGATCGGCTTTTTTTACGTCTATACCAACAGTTGTTGGAAGCAAAAGGTTATGAAGTTTTTGCAACGGATAACGCATATAAATTTATTTTATACGGCAGAGAAGTTTTGCCGGATGTCTTTTTTTTAGACGTTAATATGCCAAAGATGAGCGGATGGGAGGTTTTAGACAGGATTAATCATGACAAAGCTTTGGAAGAAGTTCCGGTTGTTGTTTTAAGCGTTAATCAAGATGAAGATCTGGCAGATGTTAAAGGAGCTGCTCATTTTTTATGTAAACCTTTGGATATGGAGGAGTTGACGGAGATTTTGGAAAGTTATTGTCTGGGGCATAAAGACCATGATATTTTACTGCTTGAAGGCTATGAACCAATGTTCAGCTGTTGCCGCAGTATTCGGGAAAAAACGCGAAAGAGCTGCTTTTGCACCCATGATCTGAAAGGGGCGAAAAAATACCTGAAAAAAAACAAACCCGGAAAAATAATTGTACGCCACAGCAAAGAAAAATTCGGGCAAATTCAAAAGGAACTTTCCGGACGGGAGATGTTCAGAGCCGAAACTTTTCAAGATGTGGAAAATCTTGCCGGGAATCTTAAATAAATATTTATTTTTATTCGTTAAGCTTTCCTGAGTGATATTTTTAAGGAAAGTCTGATGGGTATTTTAAAATATGTAAGTTCTTCCTTTCATAGCTGGGTTAAGGCCGTTTATGATTATATGCTGGATTTATCGGCTCGGCCGAACGCAATGTTTTTTTTATTTCTGGTCGCGTTTGCCGAGAGTTCCTTTTTTCCGATTCCGCCGGATATTATGATAATCCCCATGGTTTTGGCTATGCCCCAGAAGGCTTGGAGAATAGCCGGTCTGGCTACGGTAGCAAGCGTTGCCGGCGGGTATTTCGGTTATGCAATCGGCGTTTATTTTTTTGATTTGATTGCTAAACCGATTTTGACTTTTTACGGCTATATGCACCAATTTGACGTTTTTAAGGATTATTATCACGAATGGGGCGCCTGGATTGTATTCGGCGCGGGAATTACACCATTTCCGTATAAGGTAATTACAATTGCCAGCGGAGTGGTCGAACTGAATTTGGCAACATTTACGATTGCTTCCGTTATTGCCAGGGGGATGCGTTTTTATCTGGTAGCTTGGCTGTTGAAAAAATACGGCGCGCCGATGAAGGTTTTTATTGAAAAAAATCTCGGGATTTTATCGGTTTTGTTTTTGATTTTGCTGATTGGCGGTTTTGTTGCCATTAAGTATATGTAGAAGGGTTTTCTTTTTTCTTGGTATCCAGAAGGAGGGAAAAGTGAGCAAGGCAAAAGAAGAAATCAACTGTCTACTGGAGCGGATTTATAAAAAAATGAATCTTTCCTGCCGGGAGGAACTGAAGGAAATCGGGCGAATAATGTCTGAACGGCGAAAATCTCTGGATTATTCGGTCTGGCAAGTGGGCATGGAGGTTGACGCAGCTTTTGACGATGTTGAAAAAGTGGAACAGGCTGTCAGTCTTGGCGGAGAAAAATTTGATTATATGCAGTTCCGGCGGTTTCTTTTGTGTTTTTTTGCCTTGGACGAGCTGTATACGGTTTATGAGAACAATCCCAATCTGCTTGAGTTTGAAAAACTATGTAAGCTTATCTACAAAAAATATGACCAAGAACGAGGCACAAAGGGAAAAAGCTAAATCCGTTTGTCCGGAGAGCGGCAGAAAGCGGCGACGGGACAATCTTCGCACAAGGGCTTCTGAGCTTTGCAGATGTATCTTCCGAACAAGACTAACCAGTGATTGACATGGCGTTTATATTCGTCAGGCAGGACGCGGTTAAGATCCGCTTCTACTGTCAGCGGCGTTTTGCCGTCGCTGAGTTCCAGGCGTTCGGCCAGACGCAGGACGTGTGTGTCAACGGCAACCGTTGGTTCGTTCCACCAGACGTTCAACAGGACATTTGCTGTTTTGCGGCCGACGCCGGGAAGTTTTTCAAGAGCGTTCCGATCATAGGGCACTTCTCCGCCATAATCTTTGACTAAAATTTCGCTCATGGCGATGATGTTTTTGGCTTTGTTGTTGTACAGGCCGATGGTTTTGATGTATTCTTTGAGTCTGTCAACGCCGAGACGGAGCATTTTTTGCGGAGTGTCGGCAATTTTGAAAAGTTCGTCGGTAGCTTTATTGACGCCTTTGTCCGTGCTTTGGGCAGAAAGGACAATCGCCGTCAGCAGAGTATAGGCATTATGATAATGCAGTTCGCTGCTCGGGTTAGGGTCTTTGTTTTTGAATACGTCAAGTATTTCCAATATTTCTTTGGTTTTTCTCATGCTTTGACTCCGCCGGCTCCCGCCGCTTTGGGGGCGTTGGCATCCAGAGGCCAGCGCGGGCGGGGTTTGAAATTCAAATCATCATAAAGCCCTTTGAGCGCGCGTTCCATGCCGGCCCAGGCAATCATTACGCCGTTATCCGTACAAAACCGGATCGGCGGTGCTGAAAAGGACAAGCCTTCCGTTTCGGCCAGAAACTTCAGGCGGTCGCGCAGGTAAGTATTGGCGGCAACTCCTCCGGAAACGACTAAATCTTTGCCGTGAGGGTACTTGGTTTTGAAAATGACAATCGCTTTTTGTAATTTGTGAATCAGGCTTTCGGTAACCGCAAGCTGAAAAGACGCACAGATATCAGCCGCGTCTTTTTTGCGCAAAATGGCGTGTTCGATGTTGTTGTCGGGTGAATATGATTCGATAATCTTGCGAACGGCGGTTTTGAGCCCAGAAAAAGAAAGGTTGCAATCGCCGGAGTTTTGCAGCGGGCGCGGCAAGACAAAACGGTTTTCGTCTCCGAGCGCCGCCATTTTTTCGATGATCGGGCCGCCGGGGTAGCCGAGGTTGAGCATTTTTGCAACTTTATCAAAAGCCTCTCCCGCAGCATCGTCAATCGTCGTGCCGAGGCGTTCAAAATTTCCGACGCCTTTGACGATTAATATTTGGCAGTGGCCGCCGGAAACCAGAAGCAGAAGATAAGGATATTCCACATCAGAAGTCAGTCGTGCCGCCAAGGCATGGCCTTCAAGATGGTTAACGGCGATAAAGGGTTTGTTTAGAGCGAGCGCCAACGCTTTGGCCGCCATGACTCCAATGACGACGCCGCCGATCAGTCCGGGACCGGAGGCTGCGGCAACAGCGTCAATATCGCAAGGCGAAAGCCCGGATTTTTTGAATGTTTCTTCCAGAATTTCATCCATGTGTTCCAGGTGAGAACGAGCGGCAATTTCCGGAACCACGCCGCCGTAAATCTTGTGTTCAAGCTGAGTCAGGACGCATTCGCCCAGTATTTCTTTTTTGTCGTTAACGATTGCGGCCGCGGTTTCATCGCAACTGCTTTCAATTCCCAAAACCTTCATTTTATTCCTTTGGATACATATATGTATTGCAGTTTTTTTTATATTATATACACTATAAAAAAACGAATGCCAAGAATTTACTGCAGAGGATAATAAAATGGTTGAGAAAAAAAACGCGCCGGAAACTGTTCCTGAAACGGTACGAAAATCTTCGTTGAAACCGGCTGCTGCAAAGATATTGTTTTTGGCAGCGCTTGTTGCCGCCGGATACGGTATATGGAAGAATCCGCAAATCATCGAGCAGGTTAAGGGCGTTTTTTCTTCAGAAAAAGAAGATGTCTATCAGCAGCAGATAGATAAGCTACAGCAACAGCTGTCGGCAATGCAGCATCAGATGCAGATGCTGTCCGCAAATGCGAGTACTCCCGATTTGTCTGAATTTGAGGCTAAAGTTGCCGCTATTGAAAAGATGAATTTAAATGTTATTGATTCCAAGGCAGATGTTGCTACGGTTTTAGGTGTGGTTACCCGCATGGACAAAGCTGAACAGAAAATCGACCGGCTGGCAAGCGTCAGCGATGAAAGCGCTCTGACGCTGACAGCGCTGATGCTGGTCAAAGACAGTGCGGAGCGTGGCGGCACATTTGAGTATGAAGCTGAGGTTTTAAGCGAGGTTGTGAAAGGAAACCCCAAGCTGGAAGAAAAAGCCCTGAAAATAGAAACCTTCGCCAAAGAAGGTGTTGCCAGTGAAAGAGATTTGGAAAAATCTTTTGATGGTATTTACCGGAAACTGTTGAAACAACAAAAACAAGATTTTGATAAAACCTGGAAAGAGCGGATAAACAGCAAACTGCAGGAAATCGTGCAGATTAAAAAAGTTAACGGCGAGGCTCCCAAATTTGAAGCGGATAAAGGGCTCGAAGCCGTCCGTAAAGCCGTTGTTGACGGAGATCTGGCTTTAGCTGCCGGGATGCTGGAAAAGCCGCAAAACGCCGAATTATTGAATAATGCCGAGTTAAAACAGTGGCTGGAAAAAGTGAAAGTTCGCAACGAATTTTATGATTTGATTACATCGATGTCCGCCAGCTCTTTGGCGGTTATGAAAGTGCGCTTTTTGAAAAAGGCCGACTGGAACTAGGCTGAACGGTTATTTTTCTGTCCGGGTTTTTTCCTGCCGCGTAATTTTAATCAGGCTGAGCTGATTTTTATTGCGCTTGAGAATCTCGTATTGAAAATCGTCAAAAATAAACTTCTGTCCTTCGGAAGGGATGGAACGGGTCATGTCCATCAGGTAGCCGGCAATGGTGACGGCGTTATCATCGGATATATTCCAGCCGTATTTGCGGTTGAGGTCGCGAATCGGCACCTGTCCGTCGACAATGAAACAGGAATCGTTGATTTTGCGAATGCCCATAATGTCTAAATTGGAGATGTCGCTTTCATCGTTGATGTCGCCGACAATTTCTTCCAAAATATCTTCAAGCGTGACAATTCCCTGCAAGACCCCGTATTCGTCGACAACGATAGCAAAGTGTTCGCGGCGGGCACGGAACAGCTGCAACTGCTGCATCAAGGTGGTGTTGTCGGGAATAAACCACGGTTTGGTCATGATTTCTTCAATTTTGATGTTTTCGTAGTTGTTATGGTGTTCGACGGCCTCTTTAAGGAGAGTTTTGATGCGGATGACTCCGACGATGTTTTCGGGCCGGTTTTTATAGAGAGGGATTCTGGAAAAAGGACAATTTTTGACCCGGTTGAGGATTTCTTCGACCGGAAGGTCGATATCCAGGGAGAAAAGGTTTCGACGATGGTTCATAACGTCATAAACATGAATGTCTGTCAGGTCAAGAATGCTTTTAAGCATGGCTTTTTCCTGAAGCGCGTCATTGCCGTCGTACATATAAATGGCGCCGCGAACTTCGGCCAGAGAATCGGTGGCAGAAGAGCTGTTTTTATTGGCTCCGGCGAGTTTGAACGTGTAATTGACGATAAACTGCAAAAACCAAACAGCCGGAGAAAACAATCGGACGAAGAAGTTTATGGGCGAGGCAACCAACAATGCCATTTTGTTGGCATTGCGGACGGCATAGCTTTTGGGCAGCATATCTGTGTAAACCAAAACCAGAAAAGTCATGATGATGGTTGCATAGGCCACGCCTTCCCGTCCGAAAAGGGAGATCAGCACGCTGGTGGACAATGAGGTGGCCAAAGTGTTGCTCAGGTTTGAGCCAACCAATGTCGTGATAATCAGATTATCCCTTTTTTGGAAAAGCCGGTTTAAAAGTTTTGCTCTGGGGTTGTGGGCGTTTTTTTCCTGATCAATGACAAAAGCCTGCGAAGCGCCGGTAAGGGCGGTTTCCGAACCTGAAAAGAAAGCGGACAGCATCAGGAGAATGACAACGGCAGCAATGGAAATAATCATTTAGTTTCCTTTTTTAAAAAATCTTCAATGGCGCCGATGACTCTGTTAACGGTGATGTCTACCTGTTCCTCTTTGGTTTCGACAATGATATCGGCTTGCGAGTAGTAAGGATATTCATCGTGGATATATTTTTCAAGCTTGCTTTTAAGCTCGTCATCGCTGCCTTTAAGAAAGGGTCGGTGTTTGCGGCCGGCAGTACGTGTGTAAAGGACGTCAATGTCAGCTTTCAGCCAGATAGTAATGGCGTTTTTTTTGGCATATTCGCGGGTTTGCGGCGCAACAAACGAACCGCCGCCTGAGGCCAGAACGCAGGGCGCTCCCTGCAGAAGCCGTTTCATGACCCGGGCTTCTCCGGCACGGTATTCTTCTAATCCGAAACATTTTAAAATATCTACCAAAGACAATCCTGCGGCTTTTTCAACCTCCTGATCGCCGTCTACAAAAGGGAGATTTAATCTTTTGGAAAGTCTTTTGCCAACACTGGTTTTGCCGCTTCCCATCAGGCCGACCAGCAAGATTATTTTTTCGTTTTTATTTATCATTTTATCTTAATTTTTAATTTATCTTTCAAACTTCTTATGCTAACTATATAAATAAAGCGTGGCTTTAGCAATATTTTTTTAAGAAGGAGTCTGATAATGCGGCAAAAAAAATCAAACTTGATGTATTATGTTGCGGCCGTTGTCGTTTTGGCGGCCGTCGCCTTTGTGGTTATGCATGAAGTTCCGATGCAGGTCGAGCATGTTGAAGAAGCGATAACCGTTGAATAAATTTGACGAAAACAAAGCGGATTTATTGCTGGCCGATTTTTTAAATATGATGGCGGCGGAGATTGGCGCTTCAAAAAATACACTTGAAGCGTATGAACGTGATTTGCGGCAATATTTCGCGTATAACGGGAAAAGCCTGAAAGAAATTTCCCAAGGAGACATTTCTGCCTATATGCAGCATCTGGGAAAGAAGGGATATGCTCCGAAGTCTGCTGCCCGTAAGCTTTCTGCTTTAAAGGATTTTTTCAAGTTTTTATATACCGAAAAAGAAATTGACAAGAATCCGACGGCCAATGTTATTGCGCCGCGGCTGGAAAAACCGTTGCCTAAATTTTTGACGGCTGAGGAGATAAGGCTTTTGCTTCAAGCGGCCGGAGAAAAAAAAGATGCGGTTCATGTGCGGACGGTAACGATGCTGACGTTGATGTATGCCTGCGGGTTGCGCGTTTCGGAACTGGTTTCTTTACCGGAAGGCTGCATTAATTTTGACAAAAAACAGATTTTGGTTCGCGGCAAGGGGAGCAAAGAAAGGCTTTTGCCGATTGCCGATGCGGCTGTGGAGGCTGTTTTGGCTTATTTGCCGTATCGGGAAAATTTTATCCGCGGCAGGAAATCCGTGTGGCTTTTTCCTTCTTTGCGTTCAAAGCTGGGGCACGTGACACGCGACGGTTTTTTTAAAAACCTGGCAAAACTGGCAATGAGCTGCGGGATTGATTCGCGACGGGTTTCTCCGCACGTGTTAAGACATTCCTGCGCGACCCATTTGCTGCATCGTGGCGTTGATTTAAGGCTGGTGCAGAAAATGCTGGGGCACGAAGATATTGCCACAACGGAGATTTATACGCATATTATGCCGGAAGATTTGCTGAAGCAGGCAAGCCAGAAACATCCGTTGGCAAAATATTTAAAATGACAAGAGCCGCTTTGCAAAGCGGCTCTTTGATAAGGTTAGCGGAAGATTGGTCAGGCGTTTTTCATGCTGAGCCGAATGAGGCATTCCGTGAAAACGTCCATCAGCTCGCCGACGGTTGTTTCATCGGTAATCCAGCTAATGTATTGTCCGTCTTTTTCAAGAGCGAAGAAAACGCCGGTACATAAGGCTGCGTTGATTTCATCTTCAAGGTCAAAGATCGGTTGATCCCAGCTTGAACAATAGGTTGAGAAACATTGTTTCACCTTCCGTTCTTCAAGGCCGGTACTTCTCAGTCCGCAGTTGACCGCGTAACGGCGCAGCAGGAAAGGACGAAGTGCCTGGATTTTTTCGATGTTTTGGCCGTCGCGTTCAAAGTCGAAGTCGACTTCGGGAAGCTTTTTGGGCTTCAACATTTCCTGATATTTTTCTATTTCAGGGCAGCCGTCCGAGAAGTATGCGTCGATCATGCCGATGCTGATGTTGTTGGGCAACCACTTGAGCGGGCGTCTGATGTCCTTTGACAGAAGGCTGTCTTTGTCGCTGTGTTCCTGAAATTTTGAAACAGCGTGGATGAGAAACGGTCTCAGCAGGTCTTCCGGACATCCGATACTCCGGCGGCTGATATCTTCAGCAGACATTTCGATTCCTGATTTTTTGAGGGATTTCTGAATGAACTTAATGAAATCACCTTTTTTTACGGTATTTTTTCCTTCCATGTTGAAAAAATTTTGAGTTTAACAATAATGTGTAAGTAATTCGCTTTTATGAAAATATTTTTATCACAAAAGACGAAAAAATCAACAGAAATTTTTATTTTTGTCAAAATTAAAGTCTAAGCGCTAATTTAAGGAAGAGCTCAGGAGAGATTTCTTCCGGCCGGGCTGTGAGAGAAATGCCCAGTTCATTACAGGCCGATTCCAGTTCGGGGTATTTTTTCAGGCTTTGGCGAATCATTTTCCGACGTTGAGAAAAAGCCTGGGCTGTAAGGTTTTCCAGCTTGAGGATCTGTTCTGCCGACAAAGTTTTTTCGCGAGGGAGGAACAGTAATACGGATGACCATATTTTGGGTGCCGGGACAAAACATTCGGGGTTAAGGTCAAACAACCTGGTGATGCGGCATTGCAGTTGGGAAAGGATTGAGATGCGTCCGTAGTCTTTACTGCGAATCGGAGCGAGAATCCGGTCGGCCACTTCTTTTTGAAACATCAGAGTCAGACTTTGATAAGCGCTTATTTGAGTCAGCCAGCCGGTTAAAAGCGGAACAGAAATGTTATACGGCAGATTGGAAACGATATGTTGAGGTCTTTTTTCGGGAGCGGCGAAATTGTATTGCAGGGCATCTTGATTAAGAATTTCCATAATGCCGCCGCTTTTATCGCGCAGTTCTTCCATAATGGAAATACAGCGCGGATCCATTTCAATGACGGTGAGCCGTTCCGGTTCTTTTTTGAGAATCGATCTGGTCAGCCCTCCAGGGCCCGGGCCGACTTCATAGACCTTGGCACCATGATAATTCTCCAGTTTTTGCGCCGCCAGGGACATGGATATAATTTTGTCGGTGATGTTGCGGTCAAGCAGAAAGTTCTGTCCGAGAGCTTTTTGCGCCATTAATCCGTGTGCATCGACAGTTGTTCGCAGCGACGGCAGAGAATTGATTATTTCCGAAAGCGACGGCATTCTAGCTCCGGATTTCAATAACGGCTTTTTGCCGCAGATCCTGCAAGAGGCGTTTGGAAAGTCCTTCCATTTTTTGATTGGTGAGCAGCGTTTTGATTTCCGCTTCCGTCGGAAGTTCCGGTTTGTCTTTGTCCGGGTTAAAGGTTTTTTGCAGTTTCAGAATGTAGTAACCGTCGCCCAATGCGATGGCATCACTGATTTCTCCGGGCTTCATGCTTTTTAGCTTTTGTTCAAGCTTGGGTGCAAGTTTTCCTGAATTGACCCAGCCGAGGTTGCCGCCGTTGGCCGCGCTCGGGCTCTCGGAAAACTGCATGGCATAAAGCTCAAATCGGGGATCGTTGCGCAAATTGTATACCAGGTCAGACAGGTTGCGGGCATTTTCTTTTTTAATGAAAATTTCCGAAACGAGATATTTGGGCGTGTTTAGGTCTTTTTTGGCTTCGGCCAGCATATCTTCCACTTCTTTTTGGGTCGGTGTGCCTTCGGCATAGAATTTTTTGCGGATGAGGCGAATCCATGCCAAGTCTGACTTCATCTGTTCGGCAAATGTTTCCGGGCTGACATTGGCTTG
Organism: uncultured Alphaproteobacteria bacterium; assembly: GCA_944391425.1. Taxonomy (GTDB): domain Bacteria; phylum Pseudomonadota; class Alphaproteobacteria; order RF32; family CAG-239; genus CAZU01. The sequence goes on from CALXTO010000002.1 coordinate 17,202, forward strand.
TTTGAGAACGGTACTCAATTGTCCGAAGGGAATATTGTGGCTTTTTTCAAACTGGCGAAGCTGGCTGTTCACCTCTTCTTCAGTAATAGATATTCCGTTTTTTTCAGCTTCCTGCAGCTTGATTTTTTCATCGACGGCGGCATTTAAGACTCGCTGCATAATCATTTTTTGCGTTTGTCCGTTGAGGGGAATTTGCGTCGTCATTAAAAAGGCATTAACGCGGTTTTGGAAATCTTCGCTGGAAATGATTTCGTTGTTGACCAGGGCGACGATTTTCAGCGGGGCGGACCATGCCGGAACCGCCGCTGTCAAAAAGGCCAGAAAAACAAGAAATTTTTTCATATCGTTTCCTTTCAAAAATTATTTTGTTCCCGTCCCGCCCAGCGTTTTCAGGAAGAAGTTTACGCCGAACTCAAAGTCTCCTTCATAGTTGGGGTCGCTGGAATTATCCTTTTCAATATTGAATATGAGTTTGGTGCATTCGTCTTCATAAGTCAGAAAACCGCCGTGCTCCAACGAACCGCCGTTGTCCGCCAGATTTTGGCGGTTGTAAATACTGAGCGACCAGTTCTTGGTGAGCATGGTGCTCAGCGAGGTGTAAAGCTCCTGTCTTTCGTAGCCGTACCAGGAGGCTGTTTCATTGGCTTCAAAATAAATATAGGATAAATACAGTTTTAATATTCGCGGCCCAATGGACGAGGCCAGTTCGCTGTATCTTATTTTATAATTATCTTTATCTAATTTGAAACGGTAGTTGATGTCAAAATATTCGTTGGGAGAGGCATAGGCGCGTCCGACATAGTCCGTAAAATTGCCGTCTTGCCCGTCGGCGTTGGCGAAGCTTTCATCTTTGCTGAATTCGTAGCTTTGTGCCAAGAGAACCGATGTCCGTCCGAAGCGTTTGCCATAGGAACTCCAGTTTATTCCGTAGCTGACGCGGCTTCCGGTATCGTTGCGGTCATATCCAGAATAACGATCCAAGTTTAAGATGTTGGTATCGTTTAATTCTACGTCCTGACTGTCTTCGTTGGGAATTTTTTCCGGTTTATTGCTTTGGTTGGGCGATACGGCGGCAACGATGATCGGTTCGATAATCTGGCTGCTGTCTTCGGTTGCGCGGATAAACGGCAGGCGCCATTCCAAACCAACCTGCGGGAATACGCGGCCGACGGCGCCGCTGTAAGCCGGATCATCTTCGTAAACGTAATTGTCGACATAGTATAAATCTGATTTTACCGAAGCGACCATTTTGTATTTTTCACCGTAAGGGCTGGTATAAGGCAGGTTCCAAGAGTTGATCATGGTGGCGCGCTGGGCTGAGTTGTCTTCTTCGTGAAAAACGGAAGCGAGGCTCAGTGTCGTTTTGCTGTAAGCTCCATAGCGGTCGGGGTCACTGATGTTTTCGTAGCTGAACAACGGCAGAACTGTCGGACTGTCGGCATGACGCAGATCATAACTTAATATCGTATAGTAATAAGCTTCCAAAGCGGCGTAATTGCGGTTGTCGAATCCCTGCAGGCTGGCTCTTGACGTCAGCCAGGCATCGTCTTTGTTGGGGAGAGATAAATCTTTGAGGAAAGCCGTGTCAGAAGCGTAGTTGATGTCCGTGTCGGCAACCCAGTAGTCGTTTATTTCATAACGACCGTAAGCAAAGATGTTGCCGCGGTTTTCCTTTGTGTCCTTATCACGCAGAAAAGTTCCGCTGGCGGTTACTTCTCCCCGATAAAAGTATTTGTTGTAAGCCGCACTGTAGGCGATGCCTTTGTCGCTGCTGATGATGGGATTGAACAAAATATCTTCGTTATCTGAGATGCTCCAAAAATACTTTGGCTGAATTGAAGCGCCCAAATAAGAGTTGGAGCTGATGCTCGGAAAGAGAAAACCGGAACGGCGTTTAACGGTTGGATCCGGATGCGATAAAAACGGTGTATAGAACACCGGCATGCCTTTGACTTCGATGGTGGCATTTTGGTAATTGACATCTTTGCTCTCGGCGTCATGTTCAACTTTACGCGCTTTGATTTGCCACAAAGGATCCTGATTGCGGCAAACGTCGCAAGGCGTGTAAACGGCATAAGTCATCGTTTTTTTGTCTTTGTCGCCGCGGCGGAAAGTGCTGGCGGCAATGCGGGACTTGTCGGCCAAGAGGACTTTGATGTTTTTCATTTCGCCTTTGGTCATTTTGTCAGTTAATTCCGCATAGTCGGAAAAAACGACGTTGCCATCCTCTTCCACCAGAACGACATCGCCGACAGCGGTCACCGTGTCTTCTTTTTGATTGTAAATGACTTTATCTGCTTTGACGGTCAGGTTGTTGCGGATGATTTCGACATTGCCGGTGGCGGTAATCAAACTGAGTTCCTGATTATTCTCAACTTCGTCGGCGCTGAAGTAAATTTCCGGATTGTCGGGATCTTTGCTCGGTTTAGGCGTAAAGACATCGGTAAGGTTGAGCTTGGGGTCTATTTTGGCCGGCGAATCGGAAACGGTTTCGGAAACGGTGGCACGCGTATCCGGCGTTACAACACTGTTTGATGCCTGAGCAACCGGTGTGCTTAATAAAACGGCACCGGACAAAATACAGAATTTGGAAAAGACGGAGCTGTCAGGCATTAAGGTCTCCGTTTGCAAAAAACGGCGCTTTCTTTTTCTTTTGGAAAAAAGAAGGATTGTAAAAGCGCAACAGAAAAAGGCAGCAGGCAAAGGGCAGGAAAACGTTGAGATACATTGCGGCCAGCCACCCCAGATTTTTGGCGGCCAGGTTTCCGAATGACAGATCCAGGGCTTGAATGATAACCATGGCGCCGACGGAAAGGGAAACAATCTTAATCTGTCCCCGGCGGTTAAAGTTTCCGACAAGAAGCCCTGTGCAGGCCATAAGGGCATAAACGATGTTGAGCAGGGGCGTTGTAATTCTTTTGTTGCCCTCAACAATCCAACGGCGGACTTCTTTGGGAGACAACGAAGGATCTGAGGCTGCGTTGAATAATTCGGAAAGAGATTTTTCGCGTACGCCGGCTTCTTTGCGCGCTTTGCTTTCTTTAGCGCCGAAATCTACCGAATATCTTTCAAACGAAACGGAACTGAATTGGTGGTTCTGTTTATTAAGCTGCTGTCTGGTACCGTGAATTAAAATGATTCTCGGGCCTTTTTCTGTCTGGATAATCCGTCCCAGTTCCGCAGACAGAGTTGATTTGTTTTGAGGGTCGCGTTCGTCGTTAATCAGGATTCCGCCGACGGCGCCGTCCGGTTCATGTGTTGTAATAAAAACCGTAAGGTTGGGCTGCAGGGTTGTAAATTCGCCTTCCCGGAACATCAGGTGCGAAACGTCGTTTTTTATCCGCCATTCCAAGTCATTGAACTGGTTTTCGGCGTAAGGGATGACGATGTTCATAACATAAACGTTGAGCAGTGCCAGAACGATGCCGAAAAAAAGCGTGGGTTTGGCGTTTTGCCAGGGGCTGATTCCGGCCGCTTTCATAACGACCAGTTCCCGGTCCGAGAGCATACGGTTATAAACAAACAAAATGGCGGCAAACAACGATATTGGTGAGAGCAAGGTAAAAATGCGCGGCATGAGCAAAGACGTCAGCTCGATAAAAATGCCGACGGATATGCCTTTGTTGGTAATAAGGTCGATAAATCGCAGGGATTGCGTAAGCCAGATGATGGACATAAGCGAAAAGGCGACCAGCAAAAAACCGACCAAAATTTGTTTGGTTATATAGATGTTTAGTTTTTTCATGCCGATGATTATAATCAAAATATCAGATTAAGAAACAAAATTATTCATAATATTATAAAAAAAATATAAAATTTTGCTTAAAAATATAAAATCTGGGGGCGCAAAAAGAATCTGCTTGAACCGCCGTTTTTTTCTTTATATGATTTAGGCATAGAAAATTACGAACAAAAAAGCAAGGAGATTTTTATGGAAGGCAACTCTACAGCCTCGCAGGTTGCGGCGAAATGGCGCAAAAAACGCGGCTCTCTGATTATGGCTCTGCACGAAATTCAAGGCGTCAAAGGGTTTGTTCCCTGGGAAGACGCCATGGACATCGCGGCGGAAATGGATATTCCGCTGGCAAGGATTTATGAAGTTTTGACATTCTATAACTTTTTTAAATTGGATGCGCCCGGGAAAGCCGTTATTTCGGTTTGTACCGGAACGGCCTGTTACCTTAAGGGAAATGACAAAGTCCTGGAGGAGTTTAAAAAAGAGCTTGGCATCGGCGAGGGCGAAAGCACGGAAGACAAGATGTTTCATTTGCAAAGCGTGCGTTGCGTCGGCTGCTGCGGTCTGGCTCCGGTTTGCGTGGTTAACGGCAAGACCTACGGCCGCGTAACACCCAACGATGTCCGGAACATTCTGGACGAATGGCGCAAAAAACTTAGCGAGGACGAGGAGTAGGACGATGGCCGAGACAGATTTGGACAAGAGATTTGACATTCATGAAATTGCCAAAACCAAAAAAGCGGAAATGGATAGTTTTGCCTGCAGTATTTATTGCTGCCATTCAACTGGCTGCAAGTCTTCCGGCAGCGATGATATTATTACGCTGATCAAAGAGGCAATTGCTGCCCACGGTATTGAGGACAAAGTCCGGGTTGTGGCGACCGGTTGTATGGGGTTGTGCGCCCAGGGGCCGCTTATCCGGGTAGAAATCAAAGGTCAGAAAGATGTTTTATATAAACGGGTTGAACCGCTCATCGGGCGCCTGATTATTACCGAACATGTCGTTCCTGCCCTGCGGTTGCCGGAAGGTGAAGTGTTTGAAATTCCCGAGTTTTTGGCGCAACATGTGTTATCTTTGGAGCTGCCTTTCTTTACCAAACAAGAGAAAGTGGTTTTACGTGATGCCGGGCACATGGACCCCGAAGATATTCAGGAATATATCGCCCGCGGCGGATATCTGGCTCTGGAGAAGGTTCTTAAAACGATGAAGCCGGAAGAGGTGGTCGAGGAAATCAAAAAATCCGGTCTGCGCGGCCGGGGCGGCGGCGGATTTTCAACCGGGATGAAATGGGAACTGGCTTCCAAAGTGCCTACCGTTGACGAAAAATTCATTATCTGCAACGGCGATGAGGGCGATCCGGGCGCGTATATGGATCGCAGTATTTTGGAAGGCGATCCGCATTCGGTGATTGAGGGAATGATGATTGCCGCTTATGCGATCGGTGCGACATCCGGTTGGTTTTATGTGCGGGCAGAATATCCGCTGGCGGTTGAACGTTTGGAAAAGGCCATCAAGGCCTGTAAAAAGACCCGTCTGCTCGGCAACAACATCATGGGGACGGATTTCAGTTTTAATATTGAAGTGCGTTTGGGTGCCGGCGCTTTTGTCTGCGGCGAAGAAACGGCTTTAATTCATTCGATTGAGGGCAAACGCGGAACGCCGCGTCCGCGCCCGCCGTATCCGACCAACAAGGGGCTGTGGGACAAGCCGTCCTGTGTCAACAATGTGGAAACTCTGGGCAATATCCCCAAGATTATTTTGAAAGGTGCCGACTGGTTTGCTTCTTTTGGAACGGAAACATCCAAAGGAACCAAAGTTTTTGCCCTGACCGGACAAGTTGAACACTCAGGGTTGATTGAGGTGCCGATGGGAACGACCATTAACGAGATTGTCAATGAAATTGGCGGTGGCGTGCCTAACGGCAAAAAACTGAAAGCAGTGCAGACGGGAGGTCCCTCCGGCGGCGTTATTCCGGCAGAAAACATGGATTTGCCGGTATGCTACGAAGAGCTGAAAAAAGTCGGTTCGATTATGGGCTCCGGCGGTATGATCGTTATGGACGACTCTTCCAATATGGTCAATATCGCCAATTTTTACCTTGATTTTACGGTTGACGAATCGTGCGGAAAATGCGCACCCTGCCGTATCGGCGGAAAGCAGATGCTGCTGCTTTTGGAGAAGATCAACAAGGGAAAAGGAACAAAGCAGGATCTGGCGGATTTAAAACGAATCGCTCTGGCCATGCAAAAAGCGTCTTTATGCGGTTTGGGACAAACGGCTCCGAATCCGGTTCTTTCTACGCTGCGTTTCTTTGAAAACGAATATTGGGAAAAACTTATTGATAAACCGTCAGCTTCCGGGGAGGCAAAATAATGGTGAACTTGAAAATTGATAATTTTGATGTCAGCGTACCGGAAGGAACCAGCATTTTGGAAGCTGCCCGTCAGGCGCAGATTGACATTCCGACGCTTTGCAAACATCCGGACGTGGATCCGACGGCAGGTTGCGGCATGTGTATCGTCAAAGTCAACGGCCGGGTAATGCGTTCGTGTTGTACGCCGGTGGCCGAGGGAATGGAAGTTATTACGGGCGATGCGGAGATTGTTTCGGTGCGTCGTACGGTACTGGAACTGATTTTGAGCAATCATCCGAACGAATGTCTGACTTGTATTCGTTCCGGACACTGCGAATTGCAGGATATGGCAAATACGTTCGGAATAGCAACTTCTCATCTGCCAAGCCTGAATAAAAAAGCTGAACTGGATGATTCAACGCATTCGATTGTGTTGGATGCGTCCAAATGCATTGTGTGCGGTCGTTGTGTTGAAGTTTGTCAGAATCAGCAGAATGTATGGGCTTTGAGCTATCTGAACCGCGGTTTGGCCACTAAAATTACGGCAGCCGGCGGCATTAAGCTGGCAGACAGTCCCTGTATCAAATGCGGGCAGTGTTCCGCGCATTGTCCGACGGGGGCTATTGTTGAATATGACGAGACGCAAAAAGTTTGGGAAATGTTGCGTGATCCGGATTTGGTTACGGTTGTTCAGATTGCGCCGGCCGTCCGGGTGGCCATCGGTGAAGAATTCGGTTATGATTTCGGCGAAAACCTGACCGGAAAAACTTATGCCGCTTTGCGCCGTCTCGGTTTTGACAGGGTTTTTGACACCAATTTCGGTGCCGATTTGACGATTATCGAAGAGGCGACCGAGTTTGTCGAAAGGTTTACCAAACGTCCGGAAAGCCTGCCGATGTTTACGTCCTGCTGTCCGGCCTGGGTTGATATGCTGGAAAAATATCATCATGACATGATTCCCAATTTCTCAACCTGTAAGTCGCCACAATCAATGGTCGGTGCACTGGCAAAAACCTATTATGCGGAGAAAATGGCAATTAACCCTGAAAAAATCCGCGTGATTTCGGTTATGCCCTGCACGGCTAAAAAATGGGAAATTGTTCGCAGCAAAGATATGAGTTCTTCTGGATATCAGGATGTGGATGTGTCGCTGACGACCCGTGAACTGTGCCGGATGATTAAACAGGCCGGAATTGATTTCCGCCGTTTGCCTGAAGAAGAGGCCGACAGCCCGTTGGGCGAATATTCCGGTGCGGGAACCATTTTCGGCGTAACCGGCGGGGTGATGACGGCTGCTTTGCGCACGGCATATTTTTATATTACCGGCGAAGAGCTCGGAGAAGTCAACTTCAAAGGAATCGAAGGATTGGAAGGCGTTAAGGAAGCTGAAGTCGACATTAAGGGAACCAAAGTCCGGATTGCTGTGGCTCACGGTTGCGGTAATGTGGAAAAGGTTTTGGATAAAATCCGCACGGCCCGCGAAAACGGTGAGGAAACGCCTTATCATTTCGTTGAGGTGATGGCTTGCCGCGGAGGCTGCATTTCCGGCGGCGGACAGCCGCGCGTTATGATGCCCGGGCAGCCCAAGCCGCGCGGCATTACCGACGATATTCGTCAAAAGCGCGCGCAAGGCCTGATGAATGAGGATTTACAGGCCAAGAACCGTTTGTCGCATCATAACGAATCGGTTAAAACCTTGTATAAGGAATATTTGGGGCAGGCGGGGTCAGAAAAAGCCCATCATCTTTTGCATACGCATTATGTGGCCAGGCCGAAATATGATAAGAAAGCCTAAACGCGCAAATAAAAAAGCAGAGCATATGCTCTGCTTTTTTTGATGAACTGGCGCTTAAGGAACAAAAGTTTCCAAAAACGTCTGCTGCCAGCCAAGTTCCTCCCGGCGGGCAAGAATAGCCTCTTTCAGATTTTTTGGAATGTTTTCCAAAGTTTCAAAGGGCGTTTCGACCAATTGTTCAGCAATATCCCGGCAATTGAGAAGATTTTCGGGAAGGGTGTTGATAAGGTCTTCCAACACTTCCGACGTTTCAGCTACTGTCTGCGACGCGTCTTCTTTAAGTTCCGTCAGGCAGGATACTGCTTGAGACATTTGCTGTGGCTGCATGTGGATTTTTTTGATTAATCCCGGCCATTGTCTGATTACGGCGCGCAGCAGCTCGGTATCGTATCCGTTGCTGTTTGAACAAGCCATCGCTACAAAATTTGAAACCTTGTAGAGTTTGTTATGTTCAAGACCGGACATTATCCGCACAATCTGTTTTACAGAGCTAATGTGCAGGATGATGTTGTCGCGGCAAAGCAGATGATGAAGCGTTGACAACGCCAGGTTGACAATCGGCAGCGCCTTTTTGCAAGTCAGTCTGTTGTCAGCCGTTTTATAGATGATATCACAAATATTTTGCACCACGATGTCGATGTTTTCAACATCGTTTACAACCGAAAGGCTATTGTAAACTTCAAGAACGTCATAGCTGTTTTCTTCGTCAGTATGGTGTTTCAAAAAAATCAGAAAGTTTTTTCTGGTATCCATGTCGACGATATTTTCCTGTTTCAGCATACTGCAGATCACCGGAAAGACGTCTTTGGAAATTGCCAATCCTTTTCGGCATATTTCGTGGACAGGTGCAAAATTATGCAAATCGTCTTTTTGCGTTTGCAGAATTTGAAAGAGTTTTCGAATAAGGCGATCATGTCCGGGAGCTCTTTCGTCGCCGCCGAAGAATTTAATCTGCTCCAATGCCGTCATTGCCTGGCTGCGCGTTGCATGCATAAAGCTGAACAAGTATTCGGCTATTTCCAGCTCGCGGTTTCCGGGACCGATGTACCAGTCAGGATAACTTTGGGAAATATCCAGGTATTTGAGCCGCCGGATTACCAACGCCATCAACCATGAATGAAAGATGGATCTGTTAAGGATTTTTTCCTCGACTTCCATGTTTTGCGGAGGCAGCAGGGCAAGAAACTGCTGACACATTGAGCAGAATATTTTTTCATGGTAGAGAGAGTAAGCGTTGATGACCAGATCTATGCCGTCAAAGCCTTTTTGAGATTTTGCAAACTTAAAAAAGTTTTGATAGGCGCTAAGCAGCGGGATGGTCCTTACATTTGCCGTCAAAGCCGCAAAAAGCAGCTTCTTTTTTGCAAATATCGGCTGGGCGCAGGTGCTGCCGAATTTTTGGTCGTATTCTTTTTCCGTTAAGAAAGAAATGTCTTCGGCTGCAATTTTACCAAGCAGGATATGCTGGGCAAGAAGCCTGTATACTTCTTCGACGAATTTGCCGTCGTTGTTGCAAAGAGCCTGGCTGATTGCAACAAAAGGTACGGGATTTTTCTCCATTTTACAAAAAAATTATGTTAATTATTTGAGGTGTCATAATAAGTTTAAAGTGCGGACAGGTTAGCACAATATTGTCGGAAATCAAGAGCTTTTTACATATTGTTTTATTCACAGAAAAAAGCCCTGCAGAAAGCAGGGCTTTTTTCTCTTATTTTTCCGACGGGCCGCCTTTGGTAACGACGACCATCGCTTCGCGGAGCAGCCTGTCATTCAGCATATAACCGGTTTGCAATTCGGCAATAACGGTACCTGCTGGTTTTTCCGCATCTTCAACTTCCTGAATTACCTGATGAAAATTGGGGTCGAAAACTTTGCCGAGGATGTCCATACGACTGATGCCGAATTTACCAAAAACTTTCATTAATTCGGCTTCGGTCAATTTGACGCCTTCGAGCAGCGCAGCGCAGTTTTCTTTTGACTGACCCTGTTCAACGGCATCAATGGCGCGATGCAGGTTGTCGGCAACGGAAAGAAGGTTTTTGGCAAAAGAGGAAATCGCATATTTATTGTTTTTTTCAATTTCCTGAGCACAGCGTTTTTTGGTGTTTTCGGCTTCGGCAAAAGCTCGGAGATAGTCTTCGCGAAGCTTTTGGTTTTCGGCTTGCAGAAGTTCAATATCCGGGGTCTCTTCCTCTTCCGGCCGAGCTTCTTTTTCATCGGCGTTTTCTTCAGAGGAAAGTTCCGGGTTCAGGCTTTCTTCATCCGAGATTTCAGGGTGCTTTTTTTTGTTCTTTTTCATGTTTTTTCTCTTTAAATATTTATTGCTTACGTGTATATATATAAGGAATTTAGTGACTAAAGCTTGACAAGTCAAGAGCGATAGTTTTTTATTGGTGAAATAAAGGGATTTATCGGAATCCGATTTAATTATTTTTGAGTTTCTGAAAGATTAGATATGGAAAAAAAAGTTGTGAACCCAAATCTTTTTGCTAGTTCTAAAATGTTGCCGAAGGGTTTTAACAAGAAAAAATTTAATATAACGTATACTGTTGCCACTAATTCCAATCTTCAGGAAATTCAAAATCTTTCTAAAACGCAATGCCACGTCAAAAAAAATTGGCCGCAGATTGATAAAATCCGGGGGTGGATGATTTCGGCTGAGACCGCTACTTTTATGAAGTGGGGAGGTTTGGGTGTTATTGCTTCGGAACTTCCGGAAGCGTTTAATGACAGTTTTGCCGCGAAAGGCAGTTCGCTGACAGTCGTGACCCCTCTTTACTGCGGAGATACCAAAAAGAAAAAAGCAGAGCTTAAGACCGATGTTTATGTTGGAGCTGAGGGTACGGAAATCAAGCTTAAAAAGGTGAAAACAATAGATGTCCCCTTTTTCGGAGAGAGGAATTCTCTGGTTAAAAACAAAGTAGATGTTTATACCGGCCGTTACAGCAATACAGATTATATTTTTTTGGGTAACGAGCGCTTTTTCAGCATTAATCCCCATAAAAACAATCCGCCGGCTCAGGACGGTTGTTATGTTATGAACGAATTCGGGATAAACGAGGTCGAAAGGTTTGCTTTCTTTTCCAAGGCGGTTTATGTTTTAATCAGGGATTTGTGCGACCGCGGCGTTGATGGGGTGGCGTGTCCGAATGTGTTGATTGCCAATGACTGGCACAGCGGCGCTTTGTCCGGGCTGACCAAATATTTTACGGTGGCTCAGGTAGAAAACGGCCGGATGAAACCTGAACTGGCGGCAAAAATCAAAAATATTCCGGTGGTGCATATCGCCCATCATCTGGGATATCAGGGCTGGGATTATGAAAACACTTCCAAAATTCTGAATTCCCTGTATGAGGAAACGGCTTCAATGGTTTTCAAGAATGCCAAAGCCGTGAAAAACAGTAATCCACGCGCGACCAATACGTTGATTGTTTATGATTGTTATAATCAGGCTTCGTGTAATTTTCATCTGGCGGACAGAGTAGTGACAGTTTCCAAAAATTATATGGAAGAAGTTTCCAAAGAACTTGGTTTCGGCTTTGATTTTCGCGATATTTTGAAAATTCGCAAAGATCATCGAGGCTTTTTCGGCATTGTTAACGGATATGAGAAAAAACTGATTTCTCCCAACAAAGATAAAATTTCTGAGGTCAACCGATATTTTGGGGATACGGCGTTTCAGACATTTGATGAAAAAAGTCTGGATTGCAAGCTGCAAAACAAACGGGAGTTTGTCAAACTCATTTCACGGATTGCGACGGATGAAGCCTATCGTAAAAAAGTAATTCCGTTGATTGACGTTTATCAGTTTGAAGATATTTCAAAATCAATCAAGGATGTATCTAAAACGCCGATTGTCTGCGCTACCAGCCGTCTGGTCGAACAGAAAGGTTATGATATTGCCGTTCAGGCCATTCTGAATCTGGCGCAGAAGTATGAGCGTTTTAAGGCGGAATATCCCGTTTTTATTTTAGGCGGCGCCGGAGATATTAACTATTTTGAAATGTTAAAAAAACTTAAAGACAAGGTTGCCGAGATTGATAAAAAAACGGCTCAACGGGTATTTGTTTTCCGGGGTTACAGAGATGAATTCGCCTATGCGGTGCAGTTGGCATCTGACTTTTATATGATGCCGTGCCGGTTTGAACCCTGCGGTTTGACCCAAATGGAGGCAATGGCTAAGGGAACTCTGCCAATTGCAATGTCTACCGGCGGTTTGGTCGATACGATTGAAGACGGTGTGGACGGTTTCCGCACGGAGGTGTTTTTTACCGAGAAACGCCGTGTTTACGGAAGCAATCTGACGGCACAGAGGCTCAAAAACAATGAAAATGCCTATACGGAAACATTGGAAAAAGCGCTTAACGTTTTTTACCGTCATCCTAAAATAATTGAGCAGATGAAGGCCAAAGCAATGGAAAAAGACTTTAGCTGGGATGTCGAAGGCGGTTCTTTGTATAAGTATTATAATCTGCTTTCTCTCGGCCATTTGTAAAAGTGCGTCTGACGGGCTTCTAATACAGATTTTACAGGTTAAAAACATCCTCACGTACGCCTTTGTACGCTGCGGTGTTTTTCCCCTTAAATCTTATTATAATCCGCGTCAGTCGCACTTTTATTTTGGTTTTGACGGGCTTCTAATACAGATTTACAGGTTAAAAACATCCTCACGTACGCCTTTGTACGCTGCGACCTTTTTTATTTTGAAATCGGTTGCTGAAGAATAGATTTTTGGTTGCGAAAAATCAAGAAATGGCTTATGCTCTGAGGCAGGTTTAACTCTATCGGAAAATAATAAAATGCGCCATTCAAATCGTCAAAAAAATCAACTTCGCGAAATTGAACTGATTCCCGGTTTTAACCCTTATGCCGAGGGCTCCTGTCTGGTTAAGTTTGGCGGGACCCATGTCATTTGTACGGCCAGCGTGGAAGAAAAGGTTCCTGCCTGGCTGAAAGGGCAAAACAAAGGCTGGATTACCGCCGAATATGCTATGCTGCCGCGTTCGGCACAGGTCCGGGTTCCTCGCGAAAGTAAAAAGCCTTCGGGACGGACGCAGGAAATTCAGCGGCTGATCGGGCGTTCGTTGCGTTCGGTGGTTAATCTGGAACAGATGAAAGATATTTCCATTTGTATTGACTGTGATGTTATTCAGGCCGACGGCGGAACACGCGTTGCTTCGATTACCGGCGGCTTTGTCGCTTTATATCAGGCTGTGCAGAAACTGCTTACCCTAAAAAAAATCAAAGTTAACCCGATCCGCGAATTTGTGGCCGCCGTATCTTGCGATATTTACAACGGAGAGGCAATTTTGGATGTGGATTATGAGGAGGACGCCAACTCGCAGGTGGATATGAATTTTGTGATGACCGAAAGCGGCAAAATTGTCGAAATTCAGGGAACTGCGGAAGGAGAGCCTTTTGACGAAACTCAGTTTAATGAGCTGCTGGCTTTGGGAAAAGAGGGAATTGCCCGGTTGATTGCCAAACAGAAAGAAGTTTTGGGAGTTGAGTAAGATGCCTTTGAAAGAACTGGTGATTGCTTCGCACAATCGGGGCAAAATAGAGGAAATTACCAAGATGCTGTCGCCTTTCGGCGTAAAAATTTTTTCGGCTGAAGAACTGAAACTTCCCGATGTGGAAGAAACCGGCACGACTTTTGCCGAAAATGCCGGGCTGAAAGCCGAGCAGCTGTCGGCTTTTTGCGGCAAGCCCTGTCTGGCTGACGATTCAGGTTTGTGCGTTGATGCGCTGGGCGGGCGGCCGGGAGTCTATTCGGCCAGATATGCTCCCAATCGAGATTTTGATCTGGCAATGAAAAAGCTAATCAACGAATTGGAGGAAAGCGGGAATCCAGATTGGTCGGCGCATTTTTCCTGTATGCTGGCCTTGAAAATTCCGGGGCAGGAGTGTCGGTTTTTTGAAGGACGGGTAAACGGAAAAATTATTTCCGAGCGGAGAGGAAGTTTGGGTTTCGGTTTTGATCCGATATTTGTTCCGGACGGGTTTGAGCAGACTTTCGCCGAAATGTCCGGGGAAGAAAAATCGGCAATTTCACATCGTGGACGGGCATTTGCCAAATTTATCAAAGAGGTATTTCAAACTGGGAAAAATATATAACATTTCAGCTACGCACAGTTTTGCCGACGTGTTGGCAGAAAAGCTTTTGCATGATTATGAAACGGATATACTGGGGCTGCCGGATGTGTTGATTTTGCTGCCTAACCGCCGCGCCTGCAAAACCCTGGCCGAAGCTTTTGTCCGTCATAAAGGAATGCAGCCGACGTTGTTGCCGCAAATGGCGCCGCTGGGCGATGTGGAAGAAGACGAGCTTGTTTTGCGCGGCGAAACGGCCGGCGAGGAGTTTTTTTCCGTTGCTCCGGCGATTGAAAACAGTGAACGTCTGATGCTGTTTATGAAAATAATCATGAGCCGGCCGCAAGATTTCGGTATTGGTCCGATGCCGCCGGAGCAGGCGTGTTATCTGGCTGCGGAATTGGGACGATTGATTGATACGGCTAATAATGAACGTCTTGATTTTACGCTTTTGCAGGATCTGGTTCCGGAAGAGTATGCCGCCCATTGGCAGGAGACGCTTAAATTTTTGAAAATTATTACCGAATATTGGCCGGATATTTTAAAAGAAAGGGGCGTTACCGACGCCAGTTTCCGCCGCGGCGAACTGATGTTGCTGCAGAGTCGCATTTGGCAGAACAATCCACCGGCTGCCAGGGTGATTGCCGCGGGAACGACGGCAACTTTCCCGGCGATGAAAGAATTGGTGAAAACGGTTGCTGGACTTCCCTGCGGAGAAGTTGTACTGGCGGGGTTGGATAAATGTCTGGATGAGGAGGCTTGGGCGGCGGTTGATGAGACGCATCCGCAGTTTGAGCTGAAATCGCTTCTGGATTTTTTAGGCAAGAGCCGTAATGATGCGGAAGATTTGATTCCGGCAGCCAATCCTTGGCGGGAAAAACTGTTGTCAGAAGTTATGCGGCCGGCAAAAACGACCGATAAATGGCGGGGATTACCGCAAGCGGAAGGAACGGAAGCCGTAAAGGGAATCCAAACCTTGAATTGCAGAGATATTCGCGAAGAGGCTTTGGCAATTGCATCCGTTATGAGAGAGACGCTGGAAATGCCGGAAAAAACGGCAGCTTTGGTAACTCCGGACCGTAATTTGGCACGCCGGGTTGCTGCCGAGCTGGAAAGATGGAATATCAAAGTTGACGATTCAGCGGGGCGGCCGTTGGTTTCGACGCCGTGGGGCGTATTTATGCGTCTGGTTTTAAGAGCAGCCCGGCCGGAGGCAACCCGGACAGATGTTTTGAGTTTGTTAAAACATCCGCTGACGGGTTTGGGGCGGGATTACGGAGATGTCCGTCGGCGAGCCAGAGAATTGGAATGCAAAGTCTGGCGCGCCGGTATGACGGATGAAGCTATAGAGCAGATTATGCGCGAACTGCAGAATGCGACAGAGCATTTGCAGCAACTGGCGGCACAAAAGCGCGCCGGACTAAAAGATTTGCTGACGGCGCATTTGGAAACGGCGGAAACTATTGCCGCCACAGCAGACAAAGATGGGGCTTCTTTGCTGTGGCGGGGAGACGACGGTAATGCCGGCGCAGTATTTGCAGCGGACTGGCTGGCGTGCGCAGATGTTTTGGGTGAAATTGACCCGGCAGGCTATCCGGGGTTGTTTGAGGCAATGCTTAACGGCATCATGGTACGTCCAAAATTCGGAACACATCCCCGCTTAAAAATTTTAGGTCCTATAGAAGCCCGGCTGAATCACTTTGACGTAATGATCATCGGCGAGGTTAACGAAGGTGTTTGGCCTCCGGCCGCTGCGTCTGATCCCTGGATGTCGCGGCCAATGAAGCGTGATTTCGGTTTTCCGCAGCCGGAGAAAAGCACGGGCGTTTTGGGGCTGGACTTTTGCCAATTGCTGGGCGCCGAAAAAGTTTTCCTGACACGAGCGGAAAGAGTACAGGGAACACCGATGATCAAATCACGCTGGTGGATGCGCCTGGAAACGGTTTTAAAGGCCATGGGCATTGCTCCTGAACGGTTGGAAGCACATTTTTACAGACAGGCGGCTGCGAAAGCCGACCAACCGCAGGCTTTTGAAAAAGCAGGTGCGCCGGCACCACGTCCTCCGGTTTCCGCCCGGCCGAGGGAATTGTCGGTCAGCGCTTTTGAAATGCTGCTGCGGGATCCGTACAGTATCTTTGCCCGCTATATTTTGCATTTGAAGCCTTTGGAAGAAATTGAGCCGGATTTGACAATGGCCGATTACGGCACGATTATTCATAAAATTTTGGAAGATTTTAACAATAAATATCCGCATGATTGTCCGCCTCAGGCAGAAGAAGAACTTTTGGCACTGGGGAGAGAAAGCTTTGCCCAAAATAAGGTGGCTGAAGACAAAAAAGCCTTTTGGTGGCCTAAGTTTGAAAAAATGGTCAAACATCTGGTTGAATTGGAAAAGAATTACCGTAAAGATATAAAAACAATTCATAACGAGGTTCGGGGTTATTACGAATTTGCTGCGCCGGCAGGTGTTTTCCGGATTACGGCCAAAGCCGACCGCATTGACGAAACGAAAGACGGCAGGCTGAATATTATTGACTACAAAACCGGCCGGGCCCGCAGCGTTAAGGAAATGAGCAAGGGGTTTGCCCCGCAGCTTCCGCTGGAGGGACTGATTGCCCAAAAAGGCGGGTTTGCGGGTATTGCCGCGGCAGAGGTTGAAAAGCTGATTTATTGGCAGTTGGGCGTAAAAGATACGGTTGCTGAAAAAGACGTTGCGAAGATGATTGATACAAACGAGCAGAATCTTAAGGAAGTTATCAATTTATTTGATTTTGAAAGTACGCCCTATATATGTCATCCCAATCCGAAAAGGATTCCCGAATATTCGGATTACGAGCATCTGGCCAGAGTCAAAGAATGGAAAGTGACGGAGGATTAGCATGGCGGATTGGAAACAGGAAAAACAAAATCGTATTTTTCTGGCCGGCCAGCAGCAACGTCGGGCGTCTGATCCCGAAAAATCGGTGTGGGTGGAAGCTTCCGCCGGAACCGGAAAAACCAAGGTGCTGTCGGACAGGGTTTTACGACAGTTGTTGTCCGGAGTGGCGCCGGGGCGCATTCTCTGCCTGACGTATACTAAGGCTGCGGCCGTGGAAATGAACAGCCGTATTGCCGACAGGTTGAGCCGCTGGGCCGTTATCGGAAATGACGAACTGGAAGCTGAATTGGAGCAGCTGTTAGGCAGTCTGCCGGAAAGCAGCCGGAAGAAAACGACAGCTCAGGCGCGCAAACTGTTTGCCGTTTTGCTGGATACGCCGGGCGGGATGAAAATCCAAACCATTCACAGTTTTTGCCAGGAAATTTTAAAGAGGTTTCCTTTGGAGGCTAAAGTTTCTCCTTATTTTGAAGTGATGGACGACCGGGCGGCTGCCGAAGCATTGGATAGCGTTAAAACCGCGCTGCTCAACCAGATAGAACGCGATCCGGGCTGCCGGACAGCGGCGGCAATGGCATTTTTGACCGCAGAGATGAGTGAGTTTACCTTTCCAAAACTGATGAATTCTCTTACGGAAAACCGCAATAAAATTTTGCGTATGCTGGAACAAAAAGGCGGTTTGGATAATCTGCTGGCGCAAACGGCAAAAAATTTGGGCGTTAACGAGGATGATACGCCGCAAAAGCTGAAGGATGCTTTTTTTGAGAATGTGCCGGAAAAAGAGCTGAAGCTTTTGACCGACGCGATGGCTGGCGGAAGTGCAGCGGATGCCGGTAAGGCGGAAAGCCTGAAAGCAGCTTTGTCCGTTCGGGATTACGAAGCTTATCGCAAAATTTTTCTGACGGAGAAAAATGAAGTCCGCAAGAGTGTTGCGACACAGGGAGCATTAAAAAATTATCCCGACGGGCAGAGGCTTGCCGATGAAGAAGCCGGGAGAATCCTGTCGGCAGACAAAAAAATCGCCGCTGCGGGTTTGCTGGCGTCAACGCGGGCGGTTTTGTATCTGGCTGACGAATTGCTGCGCGGATACAGGGATTATAAAGAACTGCATGCCAAAATGGATTATGAAGATTTGATTGTGCAAACGCGTAAATTATTGGAAAATCCGGGTGTGTCTGATTGGGTGTTGTTTAAACTGGACGGCGGCATAGACAATGTTTTGATTGATGAGGCGCAGGATACTTCTCCGGATCAGTGGGCAATCGTGCGCGCGATTACCGAGGAATTTTTCTACGGCGAGGGTGCTAAATCTTCTCAGAATACGGTGTTTGCCGTCGGCGACCGCAAACAGTCAATTTATTCGTTTCAGGGTGCTGATCCTCAGGAATTTGACCGGATGCGCCGTCATTTCGCGGCCAAGAAAACGGTTCAGCGGGATTTTGCCGAAGTTAATCTTGATGTATCTTTTCGCTCCACCGCTGCCATTTTGGATGTTGTTAACTGCATTTTTGCCGAAGGGCGACCGAAGCAGGGCGTTGTTTCCGAAGGGCAGAGTGTTGTGCATATTCCCTCACGAATCGGCGAAGGCGGACGGGTAGAGCTATGGCCATTGGTTGAAGCCGAAAAAGATGAAAATCCGGATATATGGCTGCCGCCGGTGGAAAGGGTGAACGCTGAGTCGACCAGTGCGCGGCTGGCGCGGCAGATTGCCGAATATATTCGGCAAAAAGTTGAAGGAGGCGAAATTCTGGCATCAAAAAACCGACCGCTGCATTACAGGGATTTTATGGTTTTAGTGCAGCGGCGCAACAGTTTTGTGGAAGAACTGGTACGCGCCTGTAAAAATGCCGGAGTTAATGTTGCCGGCGTAGATAAAATACGCCTGTTGGAGCAGATTGCGGTCGAGGATCTGGTCTCGATCGGGAAATTTGTATTGTTGCCGGAAGATGATCTGACTTTGGCGGAGATTCTGAAATCGCCGCTATGGGGGCTGACCGATGATGATTTGTTTGAACTGTGCCGGGATCGGCAAGGCAAAACTTTGTGGTCGCGGCTGGGCGAAAATGCTAAATATGCCGGCGTTTATACCGAATTGCAAAGCCTTTTGAATATGGCAGATTATGCGCGGCCGTTTGAATTTTACAGCCATATACTCAATACGCTCAAGGGACGGCAGAAGTTTGTGGCGCGTATCGGTTACGAAGCGGAAGACGGTATTGACGAATTTGTAAATTTGTGTCTGGATTTTGAGAAAGAGCATATTCCGTCAATGCAGCTATTTATGGCCTGGATTTCCAAAGATGAAGTGGAAATTAAGCGGGAACTGGAACAAAGCGAAGCTGATGCCGTGCGGATTATGACCGTGCATGGATCGAAAGGACTGCAGGCGCCGGTCGTTATTCTTCCCGATACGGTGCGGATTAAGGCGGTGCGCAATGAAGCCGGGTTGCTGTGTGATGAAAACTGTCTTTATTATCCTTTAAAGTCCGCCGATTATGAAGATTGCTGCAGAAAAATCAAAGAAACGGAAAAAGAACTGTCGCTGGAGGAATATCACCGCTTGCTGTATGTTGCGCTGACCCGGGCAGAAGAGCGGTTATGTATCTGCGGATACAAAATGAGTGCCGAACCCAGTCCTGAATGCTGGTATGAATTATGTCGCAAAGCTTTAAGCAGGATTGCCGAAGAAAAAGAAGACGGAACGCTGGTTTACGAAGTGGCGCAGGAAGCCGAGACCAAACCGCGGGAAGAAGAACAACGGCAAGTCGGTGAAAATCTGCAATTTCCGGAATGGATGAGAAGCAATGCCCCGGAAGAAGGGCCTTTGGCCAGACCGCTGACACCGTCAAAACTGGATGAGGCCGAAGACGATACGATGGCGTCGCCGTTGAAAGCCGCCGCGAAAGATTATTATCGCCGCGGCCGTCTGATTCATAAGCTGCTGCAATTGCTGCCAGAAGTTTCTTCCGTTCGGAGACGACAGGCGACCGAAGAATTTTTGCGCCAAAACGGCGAAGGTTTTACTTCTTCGCAAAAGCAAAGAATGGTGCAGGAGGTTATGGATTTGGTAGAGAATCCGGAATTTGGGGTTTTATTTGGATCCAATTCGCGAGCAGAAGTTCCGCTGATGGGATTGTCGGACGGACGGATTATTTCCGGGCAGATAGACCGGTTGGTTGTTGAAGAAGACAGAGTACTGATTGTGGATTTTAAAACCAATCGTCCGGCGGCAACTTCCGCCGCAGATGTTCCTCCGGCATATCTTAAGCAGATGGAAGCTTATGAAGCGCTGATGCGGCAGATTTATCCCGGACGGAAAATCGAATTGTATATTTTGTGGACGGATACGGCGCGGATGATGAAGCTGAACTAATTTTGAATATTTTTGAAAATTGCTCTTTATTTAAAAAAAATATCTACTATATTAGAACTAAAGGTTACAAAGATTGATGAAAGGATAACGGTATGAAAGCAATTACGGACAGCCAGTTTGAAAATGAAGTTTTGAAAGCAAAAGGTTTGGTTTTGGTTGATTTTTGGGCTGAATGGTGCGGTCCCTGCCGCCAGCTTATTCCGGTGTTGGAAGAAGTTTCCAAAGAAATGTCCGGCAAGGTTGAAATCTGCAAAATCAATGTCGACGAATCTCCGAATACGGCGGCTCAGTATGGTATCCGCAGCATTCCGACCATGTTCCTGTTTAAGGATGGTAAGCAGATTGATACCAAAGTCGGGCTGAATTCCAAAGCAACTTTGGTTTCATGGATTGAAGCAAACGCTTAAACTGTGACAGAATACGAAAAAAGCGGCTTAACGAGCCGCTTTTTTTATTTGGCAGATTTTCCGAAACCAGTTATGCATTTATCAGGCGCGAGGTTTTGGCGATGTCTGACGTTAGGCGTTTGACGTCATCTTGGCGTTGCATGTTTTCAAAAATATACAAGGCGTCATGATAGCAGTCCAACGCTTCTTCCAAGCTGTCGTTGTCACTGTTTTTTTGCCCCAAAAAGCCGTATATTCCGCCGATATTTTCCTGAATGGCCGCCCAGAGCAGCGGATCCCGGCGTTCGGTAATGATTTTTTGGCGATTTTTGTGAGCAGCCAGAGCAAGTTCAAAAATGGCATCATTTCCGGTAAGGCGGCCAAGAATGGTTAAAAGATGCCCGAGTTCGCCCTGTATATCAGCCCAGAATTCGGGAAACAACGCATAGGTAAAGATTTTTTCCGCCTCCCGCAGGTTAAATACGGCGTCGCGCAAAGCCTGCAGGTCTTCCTTTTGCTTCCAATAGTCGTAAAAAAGATGTGATAATTGGTAGGAAATCATGCCGTAATCATAAGGGTAGCTGTATTTGCCGATGTATTTTTGCGCAAGCCGGTAGTTGCTGATGGCTCCCCGGCAATAGGCGGAATGGCGTTTAGCTTGGTGCAGCGAAGCTGTTCGGTAAAGCTGGCCCAGATGGTTGTAAATGCAACCGAGATGCAGCGGGTTTTTAATCAAATCCTGATGTTTGATGGCGTTTTCAAGCAGATTACGAACGATTTTGAAATCTTTGTCTTTATCTGATTCACTGCTGTAGCTCAGATAGATAAGTCCCAAGAAGTTCATGACGTAAGGCAGATAGTCTATTGACAGGGCTTTGGCGGAATTGTCCGAGGAAAGCCGGGCAATTATTTTTTTGAGCAGATATTTTTTTTGGATTTTTTTCTGACGGTTGGATGGAACAAGTGCGCTGACAACCGCTCCATAGACCAGTACGCCCAGCGCCGGCGGAAAATTTTGCGGTGTTTCAAAAAATGAGGCGGGGAAATACAGGCTGTCCAGCGGTGAAACGAAACTACCGCCATTTTTGCCGTATTGGGCTGAGGTTTGAAAGTTGAGCCGGATTTTGTCGTTTTCCCGGCAGCCCCAAACAAGGACATCTGCTCCAGTGCGGTCCAGAATAGATTGTCCTTTGTCTATCAAATCAAAAAAAGTGCGTCCGTCAAGGTTGAGAAAGCTTTTATTAAAAGGTTCGTTAAAATAAGAAACGGAGAGACCTTCACAACTTCCGAGGATTGCCGCAATGGTTTCACCGCCGTTACTTTCCACGTTATCGGCAAATTCGGCAACTATGATTTTGAAGTTTATCTGCAACGCCTCTTCCGGCGAAAGATCTTCCGGCGAAGCGGGCCGCGGTTCCAGAAAAGTATGTTTTAAAAGTTCCAGAAAGTTCATTTTCGGTTGTCCGTTTTTTGGAAACTGTTTTTGAGGCTGTCGATGTTTTGTTTCAGTCCGCCGATAAATTCTTTGTTGGCCTGTTTAAGCGTATCGGGCGAAGCGTTCCAGTTAAGCAGGCGGTAAATCTGCCAGATTACGAGCAGCGTGCAGAAAAGCGGAACGGAGTAGCCGTTTGGCGCAAAGGCCTGAAAGCATCCAAACATGACTAGCAGAAAATTAATACGGATAATCTGTCCGTTTATCAGAGCGGGGGACAGGCCGGAAAGCTCAGCCCGGTAGTAGGCCGGGTTGGTGCGGATATCCGAAAACGAAGGCAGAAAAGTAAATTTTTTGCCCAAAGCCCAGAAGATTTCAATCAGCAGATAAAGCATGAAAATGTAGAAGCAGGAAAAAGTGCCTTCCGCCGATGAAAAAACGACAATCCAACCCAAAAGGAATCCAAGAACGTCAAGCGAGGCATCCGGGAGGCGCAGCTTTGAAGGGTACCAGCTCCAGGCAATGAGGGGAACGGCGGCAACGGCCATGAAAAGCGCCATGGTGCCGACAGCTGCGGGGAGAACTGAAATTATCCAAAGTAAAAAGGCGCCAAAACAGACGGAAGCCAGTTCTATACCCGGCAGAGCCGAGTTACTGCCCAGCAGGCGCAGGGCGAAAGAAAGCACCGTCCACAGGGCGACGGTCAGCAGTGCGTTTACCCATGAGGGAGCTTGCGGCAAAAAAGTTATTGTTGCCGAGAAAAAGAAAACAATTACCGACGAAAGCGCCGCAATAAGCAGTAGCCGGAACCAGCCGGGAATGCGAAGAAAAGAACAGACCAACAAAACAACCGTCGCGGTACCAGCAGCGGCAAAGGAGGCTGCAGACAGGTCCGAAACAAAATCATAGTCCTGCCATTCGTATAGAAAGGCGGCAGCAGAAGCAATTAAAACGACCACGCAAAAGATTATAACGGGAACGGGAGAAAATGTGTCCGGCGAAGCAATTCGTTTACCGTAAAGAGAAAGTCCGGCAAAACAGCCTAACAGGCAAAAAACGGTTCCGGCGAGTAAGATAGCAGTTTGAAACATATTCGGCCTTTCTGTTTAATCCGTACAGGTTATGTTATAATCTTTTTCCTCTTTTTCTTCAAGCGGGATTACAAGGTTATGCTAGTATTTATTGTATATTTCCCGGAGCAGGGCGTAGAGGGTCGGCGCCTGAGCGCGCCGGTTCTTTCCGGGGCTGCCGAGAAGCGATGACAAAATGTCCGCCGTTTTGGGCGAGGACGCATTTTGGAGCGGAGAAACATAACCTGAAGGAATGTTGTACAGGCTGACGAGGATTTCGGCATGTTCGAGACGGACATTTTCTTCAGCCGCCAGGGCAACGGTTTCTTCCGCACACAGATCGATTATCTTGCGTTCTTCGTCATTTTTATAAAGTGCATAAAAGTTTTTGCCGCGGGCGGCAGAAAGCAGGTTGGAAATGATAAACGGCGCGAAAAATCTCCAAAAATTAAGCCGCTGGTTTTCGGAAACGGAAACTTTTATCTTTGTGTCTTCAAACAGGGATTTTATTTTGAAAGCCCGTCCATCGGTTTCGTCAACACCGGCATAAAGCAAGCTGTCTGCTCCCAAAACCGAAAGGTGGTTTTTGTCGCGATGCAGATATGCGGTGAAACAAGCATCGATGACCGGTGTTTTGAGGATATCTTTAAGGTTTTGCGAATCGATATCCAGAGAAAAATTCAAAACGAGGGTATTTTTGAGCTTTGAGGGCGTCAACAGCGGAACGGCCGTATTTCGCAGCAAAGATGCGATGATCAGGATATCCGGCTCCCTTTCCATTTCAAAGGCATATTTAAAACTGCAGCGTTGGTTTTGAAGCAGACGCGGTTCTTTGACGATAATGTCGGCGTTTTCAAATTCGCTCAAGCGGGACGGCGAATCCAAAATAGTGACGTCACAGCCTTTTTTTTGAAGAGTATAAGCCAGAAAGAGGCCCAAATCCGAAAGTCCGGCAATACATACGGAAGGGGAAAGCGAAGAGGTTTGAGAAGGGGTATCTTTGGCAAAAAACATTGTTTAATCCTTTTGTAGTAATGCCGCGAAAAAACCGTCGGCACCGCCGTAGGTTTGCAGGTGGTAGGGCAGAACACGCACGCAGCCTTCCGGTGTAATCAGTTCCGAAAGTTCAGCCGGGAGGGCAGGTCTGATGATATGAAAGCCGGAATGTTTTTCCAAAAAAGCGGATATTTGCTTTTCGCCCTCGAGGCAGGACAAAGAACAGGTGCAATAAAGGAGAAAGCCGCCGGAGATCACGGCCGGAGCAGCCTGTTCCAAAAGTTTGGCCTGAACGGGGACAAGGCGTTCTGTATCGCCGAGGTTTTTGATGTGGACAAGTTCGGGATGTCGGCGTAAAGTTCCGGTTGCAGAACATGGTGCATCAAGGACGACAATATCGTATGATTCCGGGCAAATGCCGGACAGGAACGCAAAAGCGTCGGCGCAGATAACTTCTCGGGGCGAAAGTTTAAGCCGCCGCAGGTTTTCCCGCAGGCGTTCGAGCCGGACGGCAGAAATGTCAACAGCCGTCACTTCTCCGCCGAGACTGAGTAACTGGGCGGTTTTACCACCCGGAGCGGCGCATAAGTCCAAAATGCGTTTTCCTTTGACCTCAGGGAGGAGTTTGACCGGCAGGGCGGAAGAAAAATCCTGTACCCACCATTTCCCTTCGCTGTAGCCCGGCAGAGCGGACACGGCGCCGTTGTTTTTTAAGCGCAGGGTTCCGCCCGGCAGCAGGCGCGCATTCAGTTCAGCCGCAATGCGTTCGGGGTTTTCTTTGGCGGAAAGGTCCAACAGAGGTTCTTCAAGAGCGGCTTTTTCAATACGCGAAGTTATTTTTGGGCTGTAGCTGAGATTGAGTAGCCTGCGGAATTCCGACGGAAAAAACTGTCCGTTATCTTCGGTGGCAAGCTGTTGTCTGGCTGCGCAAATTCGGCGCAAAACGGCATTTACGAATCCGGCCACGTATTTGTCGAGCGAAGTTTTGACGATTTCGACATAGCTGTTGATGACGGCATAATCCGGTGTTTTTAGATACAAAATTTCGGAAGTGCCGAGAATCAGCATGTATTGTGCCAGTGTTGCCCGCGGCGGGAGCTTTTTTTGGACAAAGCGTTTGAGAATTTTTTTTATGAAAACCAGGCGTCGCAGTGATGTCAAAACCAGCATGTTGACAAAAGCATTGTCTTGTTCCGACGGCTCAAAGCAGGCTTTGGCCTCGGAGGCAAAGACCTTTTTTTCCAGAATTTGCTGCAGAATCAGAGCTGCGGTAAGGCGGGGATCAGACATTTTGTTTCTTTTGCGTTGTTGTTTTGATGGTATTGTATTTAATCGGATTAATAAATACAAGAAGGAAAATTGACTCTTGTCAAATATGTTAAATTAAGATAATTTTCTAAGAAGTGTCAGATTTTAAGGGAAATCAGAAAATGAAAAAACTTTTGCCGGTGCTTTTGGCCGCAGCTTTTTTGAATGGGGGATGCGCATGGTTGAACCCTTTTTCCGCCAGTGACGACAGCAAGGAAACCGTATCTTTTGTACCAAACAAATTTTTGTGGGAAGCGGCCCGGAACAAACTGGAATTTATGAAAATCGAAAAAGAGAACAAAGAAGCCGGAACAATTGTCAGCGACTGGCAGGCTGTTGGAGACATCCGGAATGAAGAGTTTAAAATTGAAGTTAAGGTTTTGTCTTCAGAATTGCGTTCGGACTGTCTGAAAGTTGTCGTCTACAAACGACTGTGGAACGGTTCGGCCTGGGTTGAACAACCGGAAAATATCCGGCTTAACCAGAAAATCGAAGAAAGCATTTTGGAAAAGGCCCGTGTTTTATACAGGGAAGCTTTGGCAATCAATAATTAAAAATCAGGATATAAAAAATGAACGACAGATATAACGGAAAAGAAAGTTTTGAGGAATGGGCCGAAGAATGGCGGATGGAAGACCGCTACAATTTCAAGGCGATTGAAAAAAAATGGCAGGCAATCTGGGATAAGGAAAAAGCCTACAAGGTTGAAATCGATAAGAACAAAGAGAAGTTTTATGCTCTGGTAGAGTTTCCGTATCCGTCCGGCGCCGGGTTGCATGTGGGGCATCCGCGTTCATACACGGCTTTGGACGTTATTGCCCGCAAAAAAAGAATGCAGGGATTTAATGTTTTATATCCGATGGGTTTTGACGCTTTCGGTCTGCCGGCGGAAAACTATGCGATTAAGACCGGCGTGCATCCGGCGGTTTCAACCCAGGCCAATATCAAAACTTTTACCAAGCAGTTGAAATCTTTAGGGTTCAGTTTTGACTGGGACAGATGTATCGACACGTCTTCTCCGGAATATTATAAATGGACACAGTGGATGTTTATCAAGTTCTTTGAGAAAGGCTTGGCTTACAAAGATAAAATTGCCATCAACTGGTGTCCGTCCTGTAAAGTAGGCCTGGCCAACGAAGAAGTCGTCAACGGACATTGCGAGCGCTGCGGCGCCGAGGTAGTGCGCAAAAACAAAGAGCAGTGGATGATTGCAATTACCAAGTATGCCGACCGCCTGATTAATGATTTGCAGGATTTGGATTTTATTGACCGTGTCAAAGCGCAGCAAATTAACTGGATCGGCCGTTCGGAAGGTGCGGAACTGGATTTTGAATTCGGCGAGGACAAGCTGACGGTGTTTACGACCCGGCCGGATACGGCTTTCGGCGTAACTTATATGGTTTTGGCGCCGGAGCATGCGTTTGTGCAGAAATATATGGATCGTTTTGAAAATCCGGACGAAGTTCGGGCTTATGTAGAGGCAACGGCCAAAAAGTCTGATTTGCAGCGTACAATGGACGACAGCAAAACCGGTGTTGAACTGAAAGGTATGAAAGCCAAAAACCCCTATACGGGCGATATGATTCCGGTGTTTATTTCCGACTATGTTCTGACCGGATACGGAACCGGCGCGATTATGGCGGTGCCGGCGCATGACCAGCGCGATTACGATTTTGCCAAAGTATTCCATCTGCCGATTATCCAGGTTTTGGAAGGCGGGGATATATCCGAAAAAGCCTGGGAGGAAGACGGTGCCCATATTAATTCCGGCTTTATGAACGGTATGAACAAAGAAGACGGCATGAAAGCCGCCATTGATTATGCCGTCAAAAACGGGTTCGGGCGCTCAAAAGTTAATTTCAAACTGCGTGACTGGGTGTTTTCCCGCCAGCGTTACTGGGGGGAGCCGATTCCGATGGTTTATTGCGAAAAATGCGGTTGGCAGCCCATTCCGGAATCCGAACTGCCGCTGACTTTGCCGGAAGTTCCCGATTATCATCCCAATGATGAGGGAGAATCTCCGCTGTCTAAAGCCGGTGAATGGCTAAATGCGACTTGTCCGAAATGCGGCGGTCATGCACGGCGGGAAACGGACACTATGCCCAACTGGGCGGGATCTTCGTGGTATTTCCTGCGTTATTGCGATCCGCATAATGACAAGGAATTTGCCTCCAAAGAAGCGTTGGACTATTGGATGAATGTTGACTGGTACAACGGCGGCATGGAACACACCACCCTGCACCTGCTGTATTCGCGCTTTTGGCACAAATTCCTGTATGACTACGGTTTGGTGCCGACCAAAGAGCCTTACAACAAGAGAACGTCGCACGGAATGATTTTGGCCGAAAACGGTGAAAAAATGTCTAAGTCCCGCGGCAATGTCATTAATCCGGACGATATTGTTGCAGCATACGGCGCGGACACTTTTCGTCTGTATGAGATGTTTATCGGGCCGTTTGACCAGGTCGCGATGTGGTCGGACGAAAGTCTGATGGGCGTTTACCGTTTTGTCAGCAAAGTCTATGGATTGTTCAGAAAAGTCTATAAAGATGCTGTGCCCGGCGAAAAAGATTTGCGCGCGATGCACAAATGTATTTTGGAGGTGACGGAACGTATTGATCAGATGAAGTTTAATACGGCGGTATCCTCATTAATGACTTATGTCAATTATCTGTCGGGAATGGAAAAAGTTCCTGCGGAAATGTATGCGGTTTTACTGAAGCTGATGGCGCCGTTTACACCGCATCTGGCGGAAGAAATGTGGGCGCGCATGGGATATTCCAGTTTGATAATTATGGAAAGCTGGCCTGTCGGAGATGCCAAACTGGCGGAAGACAACCGCGTTACTTATGCCGTTCAGGTTTGCGGCAAACTGCGCGGTACGGTTGAGCTGCCGAAAGGCGTTGCCCGCGAAGAAGCCGAAAAGGCAGCTCTGTCATTGGATAATGTCAAACGGCAGACGGAAGGCAAGGATATCCGCAAAATCATTGTGGTGCCGGATAAAATCGTCAACATTATTGTCTGAGGAATTGCGCATGAGAAACGTCGGCGTTGCTGTTTTGCTTTTGCTGCTGGGGGCTTGTGGTTTTGAGCCTTTGTACGTGCAGCGGAAAAGTTCCGGTCTGTGGTATTTTGACGGAACTTTCGACACCTCCATCAGTTCTCAAATGGCTCAAATCAAAATTGATCCGATTGCAAACCGTTTCGGGCAGCAACTGCGCAACAGTTTGTTGGATTTGATTACGCCGCAAGGAGCTCCTAAAAATCCGAAATATCATTTGTCGGTTTCCCTGCGCAGCCGGAATGTTGTTCAGCAGGCGATGCGCGACGATATTACGGCAACGAGCGAAAGAGTTTCTTATGTCGTCGACTACAGTCTGTGGCAGAACAATGAAGAATGTTTGAAAGGCGACAGCGTTGCCTATGTCAGTTATGACATTATGGCGAATCCGTATTCAACGACAATGGCTCAGAAAAAGACGGAAGCCGATGCCGCCAAGATTATTGCCAATGATATTGCATTGCGTTTGGGCGCATATTTCCATTCGCAGATGAAAGAAAAAGGCCCGAATCATGCTTTTTAAGGCCGCCCAGTTTGATAAATATATCAAAAAAAACGATCCGGATATCAGAGTTTTTATCGTCTATGGCAGTAATGAGGGCTTGGTTGCCGAATATGTCAAAAAGCTGGTCGGCACGGTATCTGCCGATTTGTATGATCCGTTTGCGGTTGTTTACCTGAACGGGGCGGATGTCAACGCTGATCCCGGTGTTTTGTTTGCGGAATACAGCAGCCGTTCTTTGATGGGCGGCCGGCGGGTAATTGTAGTGCGCGATGCCGACAATAATCTGACCAAACATATCAAGTATCTTCTGGAGAATCTGAAATCCGACACGCTGGTTGTCATAACTTCGTCGTCCCTGAATAAGAAATCTTCGCTGGTTTCTTTGGGGGAGAGCAATGCCGAGGCGGCTGTTTTGGCTTGTTACGAAGACCGAGATGAAGATATATTTGCTACGGCACGCAGTCTTTTTATCGAGAACGGACTGACAATAAACAGCGAGGCTTTGCAGCTGTTGTGTTCGCGGCTTTCCAATGACCGCAAATCGAGTTTGGGCGAGATAGAGAAGCTGATTACCTATATGGGCGATAAAAAGAACGTGACGACGGAAGATGTTCGGACCGTTATTGCCGACCAGTCGGCGTCTAACAGCGAAGATGTTTGTTATTATGCCGCGGGCGGCTATGCGGATAAGGCCCAAGCTGCTTTGCAGAAGCTTTTTAATGAAGGCGAAGAGCCGGTTTCAATCACCCGAGCTTTGAGTTATCATTTTAGCCGTCTGCTGGCCTGCAAAGGCTTTATGGAAAAAGGCGAACCTTTGGACAAGGCTGTCGGAAAATTGGTTCCGAGGGTTATTTTTTACCGGGAATCGAGTTTTAAACGACAGGTAGCCTTGTGGCCGAAAGAAAGGATATATTCGGTTTTGGAATTATTGTATAAATGTGAAAAAGACTGCAAAACTACCAATATGCCGGCGGCCGAAGTTCTCAGTTATGCTTTGATGCAGATTTCTTCCGCTGCTGCCCGCCTGGGTAAAGCGGTTTGATTTTGCGGCTTTACCCGAGGCAGGGTGTGTTTGTTTAATTCATTTTGTGGTTGATTGCTTCACGCAGCGAACATGACGGAACAAAAACCATCGCCAAAGCTGACAAACCGATTAATACGTAGAGGATGCGGCTGAGGACGCTCATCGGGCCGAAAAGAAAAGCGACGAGGTCGAATTCGAAAGCGCCGACCAGACCCCAGTTGAGGCCGCCGACGATTGTCAGAATTAAAGCCAGATTATGCCAGAAAGCATTCATTTTAAATCTCCTTTGCAATTGTTTAACAGATACGGTTAAGATATAAATGCGAAAAAGAGAGTTTCAAGCGGAGAGGGGCTTTTTAATGTACAGTAACAAGTTTAAAACCTTTATTCAGATATGGCAGAAGGATTTTGCCATTGAGAGAACGATTGATGAGAGAGTCTGTCTGGATAAGGACGGTCATCCCCTGCCATGGTATACTTATCCGGCAATCGAATATTTGCGGCAGTTTGACTACAAAGAAAAGAAAATATTTGAATTCGGATGCGGGATGTCTTCTTTGTTTTGGGCGATGCGGGCAAAAAAAGTCGTCAGTGTGGAGGATAATCCCGAGTGGTTTGCAAAATGGCAAAAAGAATTTAATATGCCTAATCTGGAAGTTCGTTGCCGTTCGTCTGATAATTTGTATGAAAGAGCCGTTTTTGAAGATGAGGACAGGTATGATGTTATTGTTGTTGACGGCAAACGCCGGGCGGCATGCTGTGAAGCAGCAGTGCGGAAATTGGCTGACGGAGGCATGATTATTTTAGATGACAGTGATCGTGTTAACACCAGTGCCGAATATATTGCGGCAGTTGCGGCCTTGCAAAGGAGTAATCTGCTTCAGATTGATTTTTACGGTTTTTGCCCGATGAATAATTATACCAAAACAACGTCTCTGTTTTTGCACCGCGATTTTGATTTTAAAACTTCCGGCGTACAACCGGCAAACGGCTGGGGAAATTTATGGTCAATGAGCCGGAAGGAACGTAAAATATTTTACCGAGAGAATGTTTTAGTCGATAACGCCCCAGTTGCCCGCTACCAAGACCATAATCAGGAGCAGGAAGAAGATCATTGCGAAACCGGCTCGCACTGAAACATTGTCCGGAATTTTATTATATTTGTTCAGCAGAAATACGAAGACCGGTGCCGTCAACAGCAGAGCAATAACATATCCGGGATTGGGAGCAAGACGCATGGCCATGGTTTTGGAGGCAATCAGGGCTGCGGAAAAGCTGATAATGTAAATTCCGGTGTCGATGATTTTACGGTCAAACACGTTTTTGAAGAAACCGACGAATCCGGGTTTTTCGTATTTGATGTAGAAAATCGTGTTATAGACGCCGCTGACAAAAGTGGCGACGACTAAATAATAGGCGATGTTTGCCCATATATTTTGCCCCATCATGGCGATTTCTTTGGTGGCGATGCTCATTCCCGATAAGGCAAAGACAGCCGGAGCCATGTAGGCGAAAATCGCTTTGCTGACCGGACTTTTTATCATATACCAGTAGCTGACCGTGAAACCGAACAAAACAAGCAGCAAGGTTATGAAAACACTGCCGTTTTCGGCAAGATGAAAAAACAGCTGCGGTGTCAGTATCCACCACATGACGGCGGTAATCAGGACCGTTACGGCCAGGGTGCGCGATGTCGGTCCGGCGCCGAAGTTGGCAGAGGCAAAGAAAAGGTGAGAATCGTATATGCCGATGAGCCAGCCCTGAAAAATCAGCAAAAACCAGTTGTAAGCGCTGGTTTGTAACGGCAGGAAAAACAAAAAAGGGAAGAATACCAATGCAATGCCGAAACCGCGCCAAATACCGAGAATATATCCGTTAAATTTGTGCTTTTGGTTAACCAGCGTGTACAAAGCGTTGAAAAAGCCATAAACCAACCCGTTGATTATCCAAAGCATCTCTGAAAACTCCGTTAACGTTTTCTTAGATATAGTTGTCGGTGCCGAAAATTAAAGGTTTCTTATGAACAGAGTTTTTCAATCAAGTAATTGAGAAGCAGGAATCCTTGCCGCGTGGCTTTAAGGGTATGAGCTGTCTCCGTCAGAAGCCTGTTTTTTTGCAGCTCACAAAGAGCAGAACGGTTGATGAAAGAATCCAAGTCCAGACCGCAGCAGCGTCGGAATTGTTTTTTGCTGATGCCGGCAGTCAGGCGCAATCCCATAAGGACAAGTTCTTCGGCGCGTTCAACAGACGTCAGTTTTTCCAGGATGCGAGGAAAAGTCTGTGCGTAAATTCCTTCCGGCAGCGTCAGTCGCCCGTGCGCACCTTGACCGATGCCGAGATAATCGTCTCCCTGCCAATAAAGCAGATTATGTCGGCAAGCGAATCCGGGCTGTGCGTAATTGGAGACTTCATATTGTCCGAATCCTTTATCTGCGGCTGTTAGGGTTGCCATTTGGTAAAATTCCGCCGCTTGTTCTTCCGCCATGGGTTTGATGCCTTTTTTGGCAAATACAGTCTTTTCTTCGATTGTCAATAGGTAGAGGGAGAGGTGTTTAAGCGGAAAGTTCAGCAGCCGTTCAAGGTTTTGTTGCCATTTTTTTTCGTCTTGTCCGGGCAAGGCATAAATGAGATCGGCAGAGGCATTGTCAAAAAGGCGGCATACTTCTTCCAGAGCATACAGGGCCTGGGCAGAAGTATGGGTTCGGCCCAAAAATTTCAGCTCTTTGTCGCAGAGAGATTGCACACCTAGAGAAAGCCTGTTAATGCCGGCCTGTTTTAATTCGGAAAATAAAGTCGGCGTGTGGGTGTTGGGGTTGGCTTCAAGCGAAATTTCAATGTCGGAGGATAGTTTCCAGTTGCGGGCAACGGTATTGAGAATTTTTTCAATATTTTGAGGTTTGAGCAGGGAAGGCGTGCCGCCGCCGAAAAAAATGGATGTTACCGTTTTGTGGCCGGTGAATTCGGCATAATAATCCAAATCATCCAGATATTGCTTAATCAGATCGTCTTGTCCGGCATTTTTTTGAACTTTGCTGAAGAAGTCGCAATAAGGGCATTTGCTGAGGCAAAAAGGCCAATGCACATATATTCCGAATGGAAAAGGCTTTTTAATGGAAGCTCTGTTCAGCAGTTCGCTGTCTGAAAATTTTTGCTGTGGTTCCATCTTTCTACAGGATAAATTTTGACAGGTCGCCAGCTTCGGTATACTTATGCAGTCTTTCTTCGACAAATTCGGGGGTGATGACGGCTGTTTCTCCGCTTTTATCGGGAGCATAGTAGCTGATGTCTTCAAGCAGAATTTCCAAGACCGTATGCAGTCGGCGCGCACCGATGTTTTCGACGTTTTCATTGATGGAAACGGCAATATCGGCAATCTTGTCTATGGCTTCCGGACGGAATTCCAAACGGAAATTTTCGGTTCCGAGCAGAGCCGTGTATTGTTCGATGAGATTGGCTTCCGGTTCGGTAAGAATGCGGACGAAGTCATTGTGCGTGAGGGCTTTCAGTTCAACGCGGATCGGTAGGCGGCCCTGAAGTTCAGGCAACAGGTCCGACGGTTTGGCAAGATGAAAAGCGCCGGAACAGATAAACAAAATATGGTCGGTTTTGACCATGCCGTATTTTGTGCTTACGGTAGTGCCTTCAATCAGGGGCAACAGGTCGCGCTGGACGCCTTCGCGGGAAACATCGCCACGGCTGCCGTCGGATTTTCCGGTGATCTTGTCAATCTCGTCAATAAAGACAATACCGTCGTTTTCCACGGCTTTGATTGCTTCGCGGGTAACGGTTTCATTGTCCAGGAGCTTGTCGCTTTCTTCATCAATTAGGAGTTTGCGGGCTTCCCTGACCGTCAGTTTGCGGGTTTTGTATTTTTGCGGAGAACCGCCAAGCAAATCACCCAGACTAATCATGCCCATGGAGGCTCCGGGCATTCCGGGGATGTCTATGGTCGGCATGGAGGCATTGGAGTTATCAAGGAGAGAAATTTCGATTTCCTTGTCGTCCAATTTCTTTTCACGAAGGAGCTGGCGGAACTTTTGCTTGGTTTCATCCCCGGCGGATAAGCCGACCAAAACTTCCAGCAGGCGTTCTTCGGCTCCTTCTTCGGCTTTGGCACAGACCTGCCGCCGCAGCCTTTGGCGGGTGTCGTTGAGAGCAATTTCCAACAAATCGCGAATGATGCTTTCAACATCGCGACCGACATAGCCGATTTCGGTAAACTTGGTCGCTTCAACTTTGATGAATGGCGCTTTGGCTAATTTAGCCAGCCGTCGGGAGATTTCAGTTTTGCCAACCCCGGTCGGTCCAACCATCAAAATGTTTTTGGGAACAATTTCTTCTTTGAGCTTGTCAGAGAGCTGCATCCGCCGCCAGCGGTTTCGCAAAGCAATGGCGACGGCTTTTTTGGCATCTTCTTGTCCGATAATATATTTATCGAGTTCGGAGACGATTTCGCGGGGGCTGAAACTAGTCATTTTTAATACTTTCAATGATTACGTTATGATTGGTGTAGACATCTATGTCGCCGGCAATTTGCATGGCTTTGCGGGCAATATCTTCCAGCGACAGTTCCGGAATGTCATAAAGGGCTTTGGCTGCAGCCATGGCATAATTGCCTCCGGAACCGATGCCGATGATGCCGTCGTCAGGTTCCATGACTTCTCCGGTGCCGGAAATGACCAGGGATGTTTCTTTGTCGGCAACAATCATAAAAGCCTGCAGTTGGCGCAAATATTTGTCCATCCGCCAGTCCTTGGCGAGTTCTACTGCGGCGCGTTTGAGTTGGTTGGCGTGTTTTTCCAATTTTGCTTCCAGCCGTTCAATCAGGGTTATGCCGTCGGCAGCTGCGCCGGCAAATCCGGCGATAATATTGTTGTTTCCGCCGATACGCCTCACTTTGACGGATTTTGATTTAAAAATTACCGCTTCACCCAGAGTTGCCTGTCCGTCTCCGGCCATAACCACTTCCTTTCCTTTGCGGATGCATAGAATTGTTGTCATTTCGGATATCCTTTTTATTTCATCTGGATTTATATTTAGGTAAAAATCTTTTTAATTGCAAGCCGTCGGTACAAAAAACGCCCGGTTTGTTTATCCGGGCGTTGGAGGCTTGATGCGGCTATTTCTTTTCTTCGTCTTTGATAACGGCCGGCGTTTTATCAGCTTTGGAGTTATCAATGGCGTCGGCCAGCGGCGTTTCATAAGTTTTTACCGCCGCCGGTTTTTTATTTTCAAATTTGCGTCCGCAAATTTCCAGCCCAAGACCTTTAAGAGCGGTTTCCACCGGAATAAACAAATCCGGAGAATCGTCCACCTTTTTGCTGGTGTGGGCAAGTCCGACAATGTTGCCGTTCTTGTCAATCAGCGCTCCGCCGAGGGTAACGGTCTGAACAAATGTATCGGCAATGATTTCGGCGCCGCGTTCTTCCGACCAGCGATAACCGGTGACACGTCCTTCATTGTCGATATAGCCTTCGCCTTCGGTGTCAAGATCCAACAGACCCAGAGTCAGCAGAATGTCTTTGTTGACTTCCGGCAAGGACAGAGACAACGGCAGCGGTGTGTATTCCGTCGGTTCGTCCAGCAACAGAAGAGCGACATTTTTGTTGGGGTTGACGCGGAAAGCCGCGCCTTTGAACTTTTTGCCGTTGATTGTCTGAAGGTTAAAGTTGTTGTTGCCTTTGATCATCAGATCCGCCGAAGTGAGAACCAGATTGTCGGCAATGATCAAACCGGCGCCTTTTTTGCCTTCGGCATTTTCTACGGAAATAATAGAAGCTCTCACCTTATAAAGGTTATAGGGATTGAGGTTTTCATACGGCGGCTGGTTTTCAATGCAGAAACTGTTGTTGATGTTGGCAAAAGAACTTTCAACCATGTTACGGTTGGCAATCAGCTTCTCGTCCGCGGTATTTAAGGGAACGTCCAGCCAATAGTCATCGGCGATAGTTACTTTGTCGTCGATTGTTTTAACGACGGTGCAGCCGTCATCAACAATTTCAATGGCGCGGCAATTGTCGTCAATGGCCAGACCGGCCGTTTTGCCGTCACGGGCTTTGATTGTTTTTCCCGTTGCGCTGGAACCTCCGGCCTGATCGACATTGTTGCCAATACCGGAAGCACAGTTTTGCAGCAGGTTTACGCCTTTGATTTCTTTGTCATATTGGGAGGCAAAGGTTTGGTTGCGCGCATCCAGGCTTTGGAGATAGGCCAGCTGCCGCTGAATATCTTCCGGACGGATGCGCTGGGCAAGCGTACTGTTGAAACAATCGATTTCCGGAAGCTTAATCAAAGCGTCTTCAAAAGCGCGTTCAACGAGGAGCGTTTCGCCATTGGGTTCTCCTTCCGAAATCTGTCCGTAACCGGTTGTGATACCCTTGCAGTAAACTTCGTCGCGGGCAAGGTTCATCACACGCCAGACGACCGTCATTTCAGAAGAACCGCTGCGCAGCTTTTTCTGTTTGACATTGTTCCAGTCGAATTCGTCACAGATATTCATGAAATAATCGGTAATTTCGGCTGTTATGATATATTCGGGATAGGGATGCTTATCCGAATCCATGTAATAGGGGCTTTTTTTATCAACGACAACCGGATAGTAATCGTTCATCGTTTCATAAAAGACATCGAAGAAACGCATATCTTTCTGCATGGCGCGTCCCTGATTGAGGAAAACGTTCCGGCTTTCGCGGCGGCAGCCGAAAATGCGGAAACGATAGTTGCCGAGTTTGTTTTCAAACTCGTCGTATTTGCGTCCTTTTTGGATGCGGAAGTCAACGTATTCCAGTTTGACGGGAGCAAAGGAATCGCGGCGGTGGTGCAGGTAAATGTAGGCATCGTACTGGCTGTCGTCGATAATCAGTGTTTGATAGCGGGGCTGAGTGCGGTCCTGCAGGTAGGAAATGCGCCGAACCGGTTTTTTCTTCATCGGTTCGCACATGCAGTCAAACATTCCCAAAGTGGATTCGCTGCCGTCGCACATACAGGGAATCAGTTCAGGGCTTTCTTTGCTGCAAGACGCCAGCAAAAAGAAGCCGAGCAGGAATTTGAGGGATGTTTTTTTCTTCATGAGTTTTGCTCCTATTTACCATTGGAAGAAAGACTGCGCCGGTAAGACAACGCTTCCGCTATGTGCAGTTTAAGGATTTTTGATTCGTTTTGCAAGTCTGCAATTGTTCTTGCTAACCGCAAAGTGCGATGGTAGGCCCGGGCGGAGAGCCTGTTCTGTTCGGCAAAGGTAATCAACAGTTTTTCGGCATCGTTGTCAAGCGCGGCAATTTGTTCGAGAAGCTTGCCTTTCAGTCCGGCGTTGGTACGAACGTCTTTCTCGCCCAAAGCTTTAAAACGTTCGGTCTGTAAGGCACGTGCTTTGACAACGCGTTCTCTGACAGCGGCGGAGGATTCTCCTTTTTTAACCATGGCGAGGTCCCAGGGGCTGACGGCCGGTACTTCAATGCAGATGTCAATGCGGTCCAGCAAAGGGCCGGAAATTTTTGACTGGTATTCCGCTGCGCAAAGCGGTGCGCGGGGGCATTCCAATCCGGGATTTCCCAAATGTCCGCAGCGGCAGGGGTTCATGGCGGCAACGAGTTGGAAAGCCGCAGGGTAGGTCGTGTGAGCGTTGACGCGGGAGATGCTGACGTTGCCGTTTTCAAGTGGCTGACGCAGGGCTTCCAGCGTTGAGCGGTTAAATTCGGGAAGCTCGTCCAAAAAAAGCACGCCGTTGTGCGCCAAAGATATTTCTCCGGGTTTGGCTTTGCGTCCGCCGCCAATCAATGCAGGGGTGGAGGCGCTGTGATGAGGTGCCCGGAAAGGGCGCTCAAAGCAGATTTGTCCGTCTTTGAGTTCTCCGGCAACGGAGTGAATCATACTGGTTTGTAAAGCTTCTTCAACGGAAAGCGGCGGCAGAATCCCGGGTAATCTGGCGGCAAGCATGGATTTGCCGGATCCGGGAGGGCCGATCATCAAAAGGTTGTGTCCTCCGGCAGCGGCGACTTCAAGTGCTTTTTTGGCGCTTTCCTGGCCTTTGACATCGGCCAAATCCAGAAGAGAGCTTTGCGGCTGCGCTTGACGGGGCTGCGGAGGAAGAACGGGATGGATACCTTTGAAATGGTTAATCAGCTCCAGCAGATTTGGAGCCGCAACAATGTCTTTCAGTCCCGACCAGGCTGCTTCCGAACCGCAAGCCTGCGGACAGATAAGACCACGGCGTTTGTTTTTGGCATGCACGGCTGCCGGCAGAATGCCGTTGACGGGGAGGATTGAAGCATCCAGACCGAGTTCTCCCAAAGCAAGATAGGGTTTCAGCCGTTCAGAGGGAATGATGCCCATTGCGGCAAGGACCGCCAGTGCAATCGGAAGATCAAAATGGGAACCTTCTTTAAGCAGGTCGGCCGGCGCCATATTGATAACGATGCGTTTGGGCGGCAGCTGCACACCCAAAGACTGCAATGCCGAGCGGACGCGTTCGCGGCTTTCGGCGACGGCTTTGTCCGGCAAGCCGACGATAATGAAATTGGGTAATCCGGCCGCGAGTTGGATTTGCAGGTCAACGTCCAGTGTTTCAAGACCGTTGAAAGTGAGCGTATTGATCCGGGACAGCATCTGCGTTCTACCAACGAGGAGTGAGTTCGGAATTGCGCCAGCGCCGGGTGGGATAGGTGTCGACTTTTAAAAAGTCATAGTTGGCGGTTTTATAGGGAATATCCCGGAAACGAACATATCCGAACTTTTCAAAATAGCGGGCGCATTGTTCGGCGGAATATTCTTCGTTGCTGTAGCAGTGAACGATGTTGCGGTTTTCAAGATTTTGCAGCCCGATATGGTTTTCGTCGTTGACATAGGGGACTTCCGTTACGACACGAATGATTTTTTTTGTTTTTGGGGGGCTTTGAAACCATGTTTTCCATTCGCATACATCGCATTTTGCTACTGCAGACGCAGCCAGGCAGCAGCTTAAAAACAGGGCGCAAAACGCGGGCAGAAAGGAACGTTTCATTAAAAACTCCGCATAAATCCTTATAATTCTATCATACCTTAGCGCCAAAAGATTAATTTTATACTAAAATATGCTTGCAAAATAAAGTTTTTGTGGTATGTTGCACCCCGTCCCTTGCTGTGCCGAAAGGCAAAGCTATACAAGAACCGGCTTTAACAAGCCATTTGTTGAGAATCCATAAGGAGATTTTTTATGAATAAATACGAAAGCGTGCTTATTGCACGTCAGGATTTGGGCGCTTCGCAGGTTAACAGCCTGGTCAGCGACTTTTCAAAAGTCATTGCCGACCAAGGCGGGGAAGTCGTCCGCGTTGATAACTGGGGTTTGAAAAACCTGGCTTATCGCATTAAGAAAAACCGTAAAGGCTATTATGTTCTGCTGAACATTTCTGCTCCGGCGACCGCAATTGCTGAGTATGAAAGATTGCTCCGGGTTAACGAAGACGTTATCCGTTACATGACTGTCAAAGTCGACGAATTTTCAGAAGCCGCCGGTGAAAGCGCTTCCGAAGCCGCTGTTGAAGAATAAGGAGAACGAAAATGGCTAAACAGGTATTTTTTAGAAGAAAAAAAAGCTGTCCGTTTTCCGGTGAAGACGGATTGAAAATCGACTATAAGGATGTTAAGCTGCTTTCCCGCTATATTTCGGAAAAAGGCAAAATCATCCCCAGCCGCATTACTTCGGTTTCCGCAAAAAAACAGAGAGAGCTGGCTCGCGCCATCAAACGCGCCCGTTATCTCGGTTTGTTGCCCTATGTCGCTATGTAAGCAGAGGAGAAAAGAAATGGAAGTTATTCTGCTTGAACATGTAGAAAAATTGGGTAAAATGGGCGAAAAAGTAAACGTTAAAAACGGTTATGCCCGCAATTACCTGCTGCCGCAGAAAAAAGCTCTGCGCGCAACGGAAGCCAACTTGGCTGTTTATGAAAAGCAAAAGGCTGAATTGGAAGCTCACAACAAACAGCTGTTGGAAGAAGCAACCAAAGTTGCCGAATCCCTGAAAGGCTTCTCCGCGGTGCTTATTCGTCAGGCGGCCGAAACAGGTCAACTGTACGGTTCTGTTACCATCCGTGACATTGCCGCCGCGATTAAAGAGGCCGGTTTTGGCGTTGAACGCCGCCAGGTTTATCTGGAAAAGGCAATCAAAGATCTGGGTGTTTATGAAGTTAAACTTAATTTGCATCCTGAAGTCAGCCAGAGCATTTTGGTTAATGTTGCCAGAACTGAAGATGAAGCCAAAAAACAGGCTAAAAATTACAACGTCGAAGCATAAGTTTCGGTTTGTAAGAAAAAACCCCGGGCAGTCCGGGGTTTTTTATTTTTCTGCATAATTTTTTGCCATTGGTTAGCATTTGTTAAAACTCTTGTGTTATTTTGACGAGCAAGGAGATTTTTATGCTGGAAAAATGGCGCAAAGCCGGAAAGGTTTATTTTGACAGACGAATGCTGGTGATGATTCTGCTCGGTTTTTCGAGCGGATTTCCGCTGCTTTTGGTGTTCGGAACCTTTAATTTGTGGCTTAAAGATGCCGGCGTTTCTCTGGCGGCCATCGGTCTGTTTTCGCTGGCCAAGACGCCATACAGCCTGAAATGGATGTGGTCTCCGATTGTGGACCGAGTGAGGCTGCCGCTGTTTAATCGCCTGGGCCGTCGCCGCGGCTGGGCTTTGTTTACTCAGCTTTGGCTGATTGCGGCCTTGTGGGGCATGGCGATGACGGATCCGGCTTTAAATCCGGTGCATATGGCATGTTTTGCTTTTTTGATGACAATTGCTTCGGCAACGCAGGATATCGTTTTGGATGCCTATCGCATTGAGAGTTTCAGCAATCGCGAACAAGGCGCCGGGGTGGCCGTTTTTGTGCTGGGTTATCGTCTGGGAACAATTTTTTCGGGGGCCGGCGCTTTATTTATGGCGGCAGTGATGAGCTGGGAGGATGTTTATAAAATTATGTCGGCAGGCGCCGTTATCGGCATGTTGACGATTTTGCTGTCCAAAGAGCCCAAGACTGAAAAAAAGGCCGAAAAAGTTCGGAAGCAACCGCCTATGATTCGGGCGGCCGAGTTTTTGAAAAATTCTGTTTACAGTCCGTTTGCCGATTTTATGAAACGTCCGGACTGGGTTTTGATTTTACTGTTTATTTTCTTATATCGCATGAGCGATGCTTATATGGGGCCGATGGCTTATCCGTTTTATGACGATATGGGTTTTTCCAAGGTTCAAATTGCTTCGGTGACCAAAATTTACGGGGTTGCGGCAACCATCGCCGGAACAATCGTCGGCGGTTTGGCCGTAAGCCGCTGGGGAATTGTCCGTTCGCTGATTTTGTGCGGTATTTTGCAAGGGGTATCCAATCTGGTGTTTGTTTTTCAGGCTTACGCGGGAAACAACCTTTATGCTTTAATGCTGACGATTGCGGTTGAAAATGTTTCCGGCGGTATGGGAACGGCAGCTTTTGTCGCTTATTTGTCGTCATTGTGCAACCGGGCTTATACGGCAACGCAGTATGCGCTGCTTTCTTCTTTTATGAGTTTGGCGCGCGATGTCTTTGCGGCAACTTCCGGCTTTTTGGCCGGCACAGTTTCCTGGGCGGTATTTTTCGTTATAACGGCGCTGATGTCAATTCCGGGGCTTCTGATCTTGTTTTGCCTGATCAGGCGCCAGTCCATCCGCAATATCTAGACTTTATACGGCAGTTTGGAATAAATAAATTCACTCAGCCAGTTGGGCAGAATTGAACCGAACCATGATACCAGACGCATCGGCCAGGGGAAAGAGATGATTCCCACATTGCGCTCCAGTCTGGCAGCAATGATTTCGGCAGCCCGCGGCGCATCCATCAGAAACGGCATAGGACAGGTGTTTTTATCAGTGATGCGCGAGCGGACGAATCCGGGACAAATGACGCTGACATTGATATTATAGGGCTTTAGGGAAAGCCGCAGTGCCTCGCCCCAAGCTTTGACGCAGGCTTTGCTTGCGCTGTAGGACGGACAAGTCATCAGTCCGTGATATCCGGCAATGGAGCTGGTGATGGCAATCGTTTTGACGCGGGGGTTGGGGCGGTTCTTGAAAATTTCAATAAAGGGGATTACGGTATTTAATACGCCAAAAATGTTGGTGTTAAAAGTGTTGTATACGTTTTCCGGCGTTTCTTCAAGCGTGGCGACGCCGGCATTGGCAAAAACCAGATTGAGAGGAGCCTGTTTTTCACAATTGTCGATCCATTTTTCCATGGCAGTACGATCGGTAACGTCGATGACTTCGGCAAAGACTTCGCAACCTTCGGCGCGGCATTGCTTGGCAACGCTTTCCAGACGTTTTTTGTTGCGTCCGCATAAAAACAGAGTTTGGGCGCTGCCGGCGTAGTGAAGCGCCAATGCTTCGCCGATACCGCTGGAAGCTCCGGTAATGAGAATGTTTTTGAATTTCTGCATCATTTTTCCTTTCGGTAAAAACTTTTTAAATATTTATATATATAATACCCGAAAATCAATGAGGAGTATATGCCATGAGTATAGCAAGCATGACGGGATTTGCAAGAAACTCCGGAAATTGGGAGGCGGAGGACGGAAGCGTCAGCTGGGTGTGGGAACTCAAAAGCGTCAACGGCAAGGCTTTGGACGTTAAGGTCAAGCTGCCTCCTGCATGGGAAGAGCTGGGGATAGTTCTTAAGAGTATAGCGGCGAAGCATTTGCAGCGAGGAAGTTTGAGCGTTTTGCTGGATGTGAAAAAAACGCAATCGGACGGTTGTTTGAAAATCAATTCGGCATTTTTGGAAGAGCTTGCGCAAAGGGCGATTATGCTGTATCAGAGCTATCCGGGCGAAATTGAAAAACCCGTCAGCAGCCAGTTGTTAGCGATTAAAGGCGTGGCGGAGACGGAGGAAAACCCTCTGACGGAAGATGAGGTCGCGCGGCTGCGGGAAAAAATGCTGGCCGGGTTTGAAGATGCCTGCTGCCGGCTGAAAGCAGACAGAGAAAAAGAAGGCGAAAAAATTCGCAGCGTTTTGGTTGTCATATTGCAAGAAATAAAAGAAAAAGTTCGGGGTATTGAAAAAGTTGCCGCGACGCTTCCCGAAAAAATAAAAGAAAAGCTGCAAGAACAACTAAAGCAATGGCTGGAGCCTTCGGCGCAGATCAGCGAAGACCGGTTGGCACAGGAGATTGTCTTTTATGTGACCCGGGCCGATATTCGGGAAGAAACAGACCGGCTGAAAGCTCATATCAAAACAGCGGAACAACTTTTGAACAGCGGTGAAGCGGTTGGCCGGCGGTTGGATTTTTTGTGTCAGGAGTTGAATCGCGAAGCTAATACGACTTGTTCAAAATCAACGGATGTGACAATTACTAATTTGGGAATGGATTTAAAAGCCCTGATCGAACAGTTCAGGGAACAGGTTCAGAACATAGAATAGGGGAAAAAGCATGAACGAAGTTATCGACAGGCTTAAAAAAGTGCGCAAAGGGGCGATGTTTATCATTGAAGCGCCGTCCGGGACCGGAAAAGGGACTGTGGCGAAAGAAATTTTGAAAAACGATCCGAATATCAAGTTTTCGGTTTCTGTTACGACGCGGCCGCCGCGCGAGGGGGAAGTCGAGGGCGTTGATTATTATTTTGTGACCGATGAACAATATGATGAATTTTTGGCTCAGGACGCTTTTTACGAGTATGTCGATTCCCAATACGGCGCCCGTTACGGAACTTTGCGTTC
Source organism: uncultured Alphaproteobacteria bacterium (assembly GCA_944391425.1). Lineage (GTDB taxonomy): Bacteria > Pseudomonadota > Alphaproteobacteria > RF32 > CAG-239 > CAZU01. Next base: position 60,918 of record CALXTO010000002.1, read on the forward strand.
GGAAGTCGACAGCTTTATTAACGTAGGGCAGGACGTTTTGTTTGACATGGATTGGGCCGGCGCCCGCCAGATGCGCAAAAAGGCTGGGAAAGACGTGGTAACGATTTATTTGCTGCCGCCATCAATCAAAGAACTTCGTAAACGTTTGGAAAACCGCGGCACGGATTCCAGGGAAGTGATTGAAAAGAGAATGGGGATTATTCTTGATAAGATCAGCCATTGGGATGAATTTGACTATGTTATCGTCAATGTCAGCTTGGAAGAAACCGTCAGAAAAATTCAGAAAATTATTTCCGGAGAGCGGATGAAAAGAGTGCGTCAGGTGGGATTGAAAGGTTTTGTGCAAGAGCTTATTAAAGAAGCCAAGGAAGATTAGTTCGTTTTGAGGCTGCGGCGCTGATCCTCATTCATGGCTTTATAAACCAAAGCGGCATTTTCTTCTGCCCGAGGAACCTGAAGAGACGCTGCATGGCGGTAAAGCCGGAAAGCTTTGACATAATCGGTTTTTACGCCGACGCCTTTGGTATACATCCAAGCCATGACTTCAACCGCTTTGGCGTCGTTTTGGCGTGCGCGATATTCGATTTCCTGAAGCTCCAGCGGTGTGACGCGGTTTTCGGCGACGGCTTTCAATGTATTGTCCCACTTGAGCTGGCGCGCTTTGCGCAAAGCATTGGGATCCGGGCGCGTGTTGGTGAGGTTGAGCGGCTTTTGATCAGGGTTTTTCAGCGTTTCGGGCGTTTGTGCCGGAATTCTTTTTAAGATTTCTTCCTCTACCAGAATATCCGGAATGTCGCGGTTTTTAACAAACATGGGCAGATAACCCTGATTGTCGGAACGGATAATGTCGCGGTAAAGCTCGTCAAGGCTGGACGCTTCCGCAACGCCGATTTGCGCCGGTGTTAGGAAAACCATCAGACTGAAGATTATTTTGTAAACTTTTTTCATTTTTCTAAAATTTGTTTTATTTATTGTAATAATATCAAAATGTTGCTATACAGGTCTAGAAGATTTTGCCGCTTATAAACATGATTTGGGAGAGCCGCATGAAAAAAATTTATCATTCAATAACGGAAATGGTCGGACGTACACCGTTACTGGAGCTGGGGAACGTGGAAAAAAAACATCGTCTGAAGGCGAAAATTTTCGCCAAATGCGAATTTTACAATCCCCTGTTTTCAGTTAAAGACCGAGCGGCATTGTTTATGCTGGAAAAGGCCGAAAAAAGCGGAAAGATTTCCCCGCAGACGGTTTTCTTGGAAGCAACCAGTGGCAACACCGGAATTGCTCTGGCGGCCCTGTGCGCGGCAAAAGGGTATAAATTGGTGATTACCATGCCGGAAAACATGACCAAAGAAAGAATTGCCGTCATGCGTCATTTTGGAGCCGAGGTTATTTTGACGCCGAAGGAAGACGGTATGAAGGGTGCCATTGTCAAGGCGGAAATGTTGGCGGAGAAAAATCCGGACGTGATTATGCTCAAACAATTTTATAATGAAGCCAATGTGGATGCGCACCGTTTCGGTACCAGTATCGAAATTTTGGAGGATACGGGCGGCGAAGTCGACGTTTTGGTCTGTGCGGTGGGAACGTCCGGAACACTGAGCGGAATTGCCGCGACGCTGAAAACTTCAAATCCGGATCTGTATGTGGTAGCAGTAGAGCCGAAATCCAGCCCGGTTTTGAACGGCGGACAGGCCGGTCCGCACGATATACCGGGAATTGGCGCCGGGTTTGTGCCGCCGCTTTATGATGCTGCTCTGGTGGATGAAGTGATGGATATTGAGGACGAACAAGCCTGGAAGACGGCTGCCGAAGCGGCATCTCTGGAAGGTATTCCGGCCGGAATTTCCGGCGGCGCGGCTTTGAATGCCGCCGTTTCCGTTGCCGGACGTCCGGAAATGAGAGGCAAGAACATCGTGGTTATTCTTCCGGATTCCATTAATAATTATCTTTCCAGACTGTAGATATAAAAAAATCTGTTGCCTAAAAGAAAATTTGAAAATAATCTTATGGGCAAAACGACGTAACTCTTAAAGAAGAAAAAATGAAGCCGAATTCTATTCTGGGACGCTATCTTACCAAGCAGCTGGTTTTTAATTTTCTGGCCGTATTGGTAATGGTTGTCGGCATCATCATGTTGTTTGAGGTGGTTGAGCTTTTGCGCCGGACTTCGGGACGTTATGAGGTCAGCTTCTGGTTTGTGCTGGAAATGGCTTTTACAAAACTGCCCAAAAGCGCCGAAATGGTTTTCCCTTTTGTGGTGATGATTGCCGCAATGGCAACCTTCTGGAAACTCAGCAAGAATAATGAGTTTGTGATTATGCGGGCGGCCGGCGTTTCCATCTGGGGATTTTTGTTGCCGGTGATGGTGACGACGTTTGTAATCGGCATGATTAACGTCGGGCTGATTAATCCTGTTTCTGCCAATTTGAACGATTTGTACGAAACCCTGAATTACCGCCTGAAAACGCGGAATCCGAATGCAGTTTTGTTTTCTGACCAAGGATTGTGGATACGCGAAGCCATAGACAATGACAATGTTATGGTTTTGCAGGCCAAATCCCTGCGACAGGAGAAGAAAGACCTGCTTTTGCGCGACGTGACAATTATCGAAATGGATCGGCGCTCGCAGCCGCTCAGAAGAATCGAGGCTTTTGCCGGCACGCTGGAAAACGGATATTTTGATTTTAAGGATGTGCGGCTTTTTAAAGCAGGAGAGCCGACGCAGGTTGTCAACAGTCTTGAATATAAAACGGTTTTGACGGCGGAACGCATCAAAGAAAACTTTGTGGAACCGGAATCGATTTCTTTTTGGGCGCTGCCGCAAATTATCCGTTTTTATGAAATGTCGGGTTTTTCCGCTTTGCGGCACCAGATGCGTTATTTATCGCTTTTGGTTTCGCCGTTTTTGCTTTGTTCAATGGTTTTGGTGGCGGCGGTTTTTGCTTTGCGCCCCAATAATCGCCGCGGCGGTATAATGTTCTTGATCGTGGGCGGTATCGCTACGGGTTTTACGGTTTATTTTCTGACGCAGCTGGTTTATGCCTTCGGTATTAACGGTGATATTCCGGCCTGGATGGCTGTTTCGACGCCGGCAATCATTACGGCTTTAATCAGTATCTCAATCCTGTTGCATCTGGAGGACGGCTAAGGTTGCGGCGGATCTGAAGCTTAAAAATAATGCTTTTTGTAAAAAAATGCTGGATTTTTAAAATTTTTATGCTATAACTCTGTAACATAAATTGAAATATTAAATGAAGTGGGGCAGATGCCCCGCTTTTTTGTTAGGAGAAACCGCCATATGATGAAAGAACATCCGGTGCAGAAGATTGTGGAGCCGGTGGTTGACGGGTTGGGCTATGAAATTGTTCGTATTGCCACCATCGGAAGCCAGCGTCCAACTCTGCAGATTATGATTGAACGCAAGGACCGCGGAAGTCTGACCGTGGATGACTGCGCCGCGGTGAGCCGTGCCGTGTCTGAGGTTTTGGATGAAAAAGATCCGATTGAAGGGGAATATTCTCTGGAAGTGAGCTCTCCCGGCTTGGACAGGCCGTTGACTAAAGAGGAGCATTTTGAACGTTTCTCCGGCTATGAAGCTAAAATTGAGACGGATACGGAAGTTGAAGGACGTAAACGTTTTAAAGGAAAAATTACCGGCATTGATCCCATGAAGAATATTCATTTTGAAATGGAAGGGAAGAATTATGAAATTCCTTTTGCTGCGGTGAGCAAAGCCAAATTGATTTTAACGGACGAACTCTTGAACAGCTATGTTGAAGAGAATCCGGAAATTGAACTGTAACCAACTTGAACATTGAGGAATAAAATGCAAAATTTTGAAAGTATGCCCAGACCGGAAATTATTTTGGTTGCCGATACGGTAGCCCGGGAAAAGAATATTGACCGCGATGACGTTTTGGAGGCTATGGAAGTTGCCATTCAGAAGGCCGGCCGTTCGAAATACGGTTTTGAACATGATATTCGCGCTCATATTGACAGAAAAACGGGGGCAATCTCTCTGTCGCGCTATCGCGAAGTCGTTGCTTCGGCAGAAGAAATTGAAAATGAAGCCGCTCAACTGACTTTGGACGAAGCGCAGGCATATAATCCGGACATTAAAGTCGGCGAGTTTATTATTGATCCGCTGCCGCCGATTGATTTCGGGCGTATTGCGGCACAGACCGCCAAACAGGTTATCGTACAGAAAGTCCGTGATGCCGAACGTAACAAACAGTTTGAAGAATATAAGGAAAAAATCGGTACGATTGTCAACGGAACGGTTAAGCGAATCGAATTCGGGAATGTGATTTTGGATATTGGCAAAACGGAAGCCGTGTTGCGGCGCGATGAGATTATTCCGCGGGAGAAGTTTAAAAACGGCGATCGTGTCCGCGCTTATGTTCTGGATGTCCGCCGAGAAAACAAAGGACCGCAGATATTCTTGTCAAGAACCTGTCCCGAATTTTTGGCTAAATTGTTTATGTCGGAAGTTCCCGAAATTTATGACGGGATTGTCAAAATCGTGTCTGTAGCGCGTGATCCGGGATCAAAAGCAAAAATCGCCGTTAGAACCGACGACGTTACGGTTGATGCAGTCGGTGCCTGCGTCGGGCTTCGCGGTATTCGCGTTCAGGCCGTGGTTACTGAATTGCAGGGCGAAAAAATTGATATCGTACCTTATTCCGAAGACAAAGCTCAGTTTATTGTCAGCGCCCTGTCGCCGGCCGAGGTTACCAAAGTCGTTTTGGATGAGGATAATAACCGGATTGAGGTTGTCGTACCGCAAGAGCAGTTTTCAATTGCCATCGGCCGCCGCGGACAGAACGTTAAGCTGGCTTCTCAGCTGTTGGGCTGTGATATTGACGTTTTGACCGAAGAGCAGGAACAGGAACGCCGCTCCAATGAAAACAAGGTTCGTTCGCAGCGTTTCATGGAAGCTTTGGATGTTGACGAAATGATTGCCCATCTGTTGATTGCGGAAGGTTTTTCGACTGTTGACGAAATTGCCATGGTCAGTTTGGAAGAACTTTCAGAAATCGAAGGCTTTGACGAGGATGTTGCCAAAGAATTGCAAAGCCGCGCTCAGGAATTTGTTGCCAAACGCAATAAGGAATTTGAAGAAAAAAGTAAATCTTTGGGAATCGACGAGCAGTTGCAGGCTGTTTCCGGGCTGGATCAGGATATGCTGTTGACTTTGGCCGGAAAAGGAATCAAAACCCTGGATGATCTGGCGGATTTGGCGGCAGACGAACTGATTGAGCTGCTGGGCGAAGATACGCTGTCCATTCAGGAAGCGAACAAAATCATTATGGATGCCCGTTCTCACTGGTTTGAGGGCGAAGAATAGGCAAGGACCGGGCAGCCTGCACAGGCTGCCCTTCCGGAATTTGATTGAGGAAAGAATGAAAAAGGAAGACACTTTGCGCAAATGCATCGTAAGCGGTAGAATCCTGGAAAAGAAGGATTTGCTGCGCTTTACGTTGTCGCCCGAGCTGGAAGTTATTCCTGATTTTAAAAAGAAATTGCCGGGTAAGGGTTTGTATGTTACAAATTCCATGAGCATTTTGAAAAAGGCGATCGACGGTAATGTATTTGCCAAGGTTTTGAAAAGAAAAGCCAAGGTGGATCCCGGATTGGCGGAAATTGCGGAGCAGATTTTGCGCAAGAGGGCGCTGGATGCCGTTTCGTTGGCCCGCAAAGCCGGTTGTTTGGTAACCGGAATGGAAAAAGTGGCGGAAACTCTGAAAAAAGATAAAGTCGCTTTTTTGCTGGAAGCGGTTGATGCCGGTAAGGACGGGAGGCAAAAAGTTGCCCGTATGGCCGGAGATTTGGAGGTTTTCAAACTATTTGAAGCAGAGGAGCTGGACAAGGCATTAAATAAAACAAACACGGTTCATGCCGCTTTTTTGAAAGGCAGCATGGCGGAGATGGTCAGAGAGGAATTTAACCGTTTGTCTGACTTCCTGAATTCATAAGATTTTGATAAAATATGGAGAGAATTTGATAATGACGGAAGATAATGCAAAAAACAAACTAACATTATCGGGCAAAACGACCCTAACCCTGAAAAGTCTGGGGGAAACTTCCAAAACGCATAACCGCGACGGCAAAAAGGTGGTTCAGGTCGAAGTGCGCAAAAAAAGAGTAATTAATCCGGCAGCGGCCAAGCCTGAAGCCAAAGTTGAAATTGACGAAGAAACTGCTGCCAAACTGCGTTTGATTGCAGAGGCTAAGGAGTTTGAGAATAAGCGCAAACAGGAAGAAGAAGAAAAAGCCCTTTTGCGACAAAAACAAAAAGAACAGGAAGAGGCCGAACGCCTTCGCCGAGAAGAAGAAAGGGTTCAGGCGGAAGAAGCTGCCGTGGCCAAAGCGGCGGCAAACGAAGCAGATGCCCGGGCTTCGGTTAAAGTTAAAGATAAAAAATCCCGTGATTTTGACGATGACGACGAAGATGATTTTGAGGAGCGGAAAAGCAAAAAGGCTTCTGCCCGGGAAGATGTTTTTGAACAGGAACGCAAAAAAATAACCAAGCGCAGTTTTGAACCGCAAAGAAGAAACAATAAACTGAGCGTCAACAACTACGGTTCGGGAGATGACGATGATGACGATTACGGTTTCGGCCCGCGCAGACGCTATAAGAAAAAACAGCCCAAACCGGTGCAGACGCTTCAGCAACCGCAGGAAAAAGTGATTAAGGAAGTGGTGATCCCCGAGGTTATCACGGTTCAGGAACTGGCTAACCGCATGGCGGAAAAGAGCACTGAAGTTATTAAAAAGCTGATGGCGCTGGGTGTTATGGCAACGATTAACCAGCCGATTGACGCTGATACGGCGCAATTGATTGTTGAAGATTTCGGACATAAATTTAAACGGGTAGCCGATAGCGATGTTGAACAAGCGTTGCAGGCAGAAGAAGATACAGCGGCCGATTTGCAGCCCAGGGCTCCGGTGGTTACGGTTATGGGGCACGTCGACCACGGCAAGACCTCTTTGTTGGATGCTCTGCGGGAAACGAATGTTGCGGCGAAAGAAGCCGGTGGTATTACCCAGCATATCGGCGCCTATCAGATTACGGTGCCGACCGGTGATAAAATTACCTTTATTGATACGCCGGGGCATGAGGCTTTTTCGGAAATGCGCGCCCGAGGGGCCAAAGTGACGGATATTGTGGTTTTGGTGGTTGCCGCCAATGACGGTATCATGCCCCAGACGGTAGAAGCCATCCGCCATGCCCAAGCTGCCGAAGTTCCGATTGTAGTGGCGATTAACAAGATTGATTTGCCGGGCGCCGATCCGATGAAGGTAAAAACGGCTCTGTTGCAGCACGGTATCGGTGTTGAAGAAATGGGTGGCGAGTGCTTATGCGCCGAAGTTTCAGCCAAAAAACGCATTAATATTGACAAGTTGGTTGAAGCTATTTTGCTGCAGGCGGAAGTTTTGGATTTGAAAGCGAATCCGAACCGCAAAGCAGAAGGCGCGGTTATTGAGGCCAAGATGGAAAAGGGTCGCGGAACGGTCGTAACGGCTTTGGTTCAGAAAGGGACGCTGCACGTCGGCGATATTTGTATTGCAGGTAAAGAATGGGGGCGCGTCCGTGCAATGTTTAATGAGCACGGGCAGAAACTGCAGGAAGCCGGACCGGCAACGCCGGTTGAGGTTTTGGGCCTGCAGGGAACACCCTCTGCCGGTGATGATTTTGCTGTTGTTGCCGATGAAAACCAGGCCAAAGAAATTACCAGTTATCGCATCCGCAAGGAACGCGAAGCTAAATTGGTCAAATCAGCCAAGTCAGCCATGGAACAAATGCTTGACAAGATTAAGTCCGGGGAGGTCAAACACCTGCCGATTATTATCAAAGCCGATGTTCAGGGTTCCATTGAAGCAATTGAAGGAACAATTAACAAATTGTCCAACGAGGAAGTCAGCGTTCAGGTACTGCACTCGGCAGTCGGGCCGATTTCGGAATCGGATATTTCGCTGGCTAAGGCGTCGCATGCATTGGTTATCGGTTTTAATGTCCGTGCTAACCCGATGGCTCGCGATATGGCTCGCCGCGACGGTGTCGAGATTAAGTATTACTCGATTATTTATGATGTTCTGGATGACATTAAGAAGGGGCTTGAAGGCATGTTGTCGCCCGAACTGCGCGAGAAAATCCTCGGCTATGCCGAGATCCGCGAGGTTTACAATATTACCGGCGTCGGCAAGGTCGGCGGCTGTATGGTTACCGAAGGAATGGTCAGACGCGGCGCCAAAATCCGTTTGCTGCGTGACAATGTGGTTATTCATGACGGCAGCATCGGACAGTTGAAACGCTTTAAGGAGGATGTTAAAGAAGTTAAAGAAGGCTACGAATGCGGTATTTCCTTTGAAAACTACAATGACATTCAGAAAGGCGATTTTATTGAATGTTATGAGATTGAGGAAATTGCCGCCAAGCTGTAAAAGCTTGTCTTCTAATCGCCTGATGTGGATTTAGCGGGCAGATGAAAACTTTTGTCCTTACGTACATATGTTTCCATTGGTCTGGGGGTATTTCTGGATTGCTGGGATTTAAGGGAATGGAATATCTGCTAAAAAAGCCGATACGCTGATTGTCGATTTTGAACATCCAATGAAAAAAGGTTTTTGGAAAAAACTTTGGGGTTAAGCTCTCAAAGCCGCCCCTTTTTATGAAAGGCCGTTTTGCAAACAAAAGAGCTGTGTTGAAAACACAGCTCTTTTGTTATTCTTATTTAACGAAACGTCGTTAAATCATAGCCATACCGCCGTTGATGTTAATTGTTTGGCCGGTAATGTACTGAGCTTCATCAGAAGCCAGAAAAGCGACAACGTTGGCAATATCCTGCGCTTCGCCGAGTTTGCCTTCGGGAATTTTGTTGAGCAAGGCCGCTTTCACGTCATCAGGCAGAACATCGGTCATCGGCGTGCGGATGAAACCGGGTGCGATGGAATTGACAGTGATACCGCGGGAACCGACTTCCTGGGCCAGACATTTGTTCATGGCAATCATACCGGCTTTGGAGGCCGAGTAGTTAGCCTGTCCGGCGTTGCCGGTAACGCCGACGACGGAAGCAATGCCGATAATGCGTCCGAAACGGCGTTTCATCATGCCGCGAACGGCGGCTTTGGCCAGCTTAAAGCCGGCGGAAAGGTTAACATCCAAAACCAACTGCCAATCTTCGTCGCTCATGCGGATGAAGAGGTTGTCGCGGGTGAGGCCGGCATTGTTAACCAGAATATCAATGCGACCGAGTTTTTCCTCGACTTTTTCGACCAGACCTTTAACGTCTTCGGCATTGGTCAGGTTGGCGGTGAAAACTTCTACGTTGCTGCCAAGTTCGGCTTTGAGCTTGAGCATGGGTTCTTCGCGCATGTCGGTTAAAGCCAGCGTGGCGCCCTGAGCATGCAATGTACGGGCAATTTTATCGCCGATGCCACCGGCAGCACCGGTAATCAGAGCAACTTTTCCATCTAATCTAAACATTTTTCCATCCTTCTTTAAGGTTAAAGTTTGAGCGTTTTTGCTAATTCTTCTATTTCCGCCGGGGAACCGACCGAAACGGCACTAATGCCTTTTTTGGCGCGGTTGATAATGCCGGTCAGCACTTTCCCGGCGCCGAGTTCGGCTGCGTTTTCAATTCCTTGTGCGGCCATGTAATCGACGGTTTCTCTCCAGCGAACCGATCCGGTAACCTGTGTGACCAAATTACGGACAATTTCTTTTTCATCCGTTGCAGCCGCCGCGGTGATGTTTGAAATCAGCGGAATTGAAGGCTTATGCGCCTCAACCCGTGCCAGCGCTTCGGCCATGACTTCGGCTGCCGGCTGCATCAGCGGGCTATGGAAAGGCGCGCTGACCGGGAGTTTGATACAGCGTTTGGCACCGAATTCGGAAGCGATTTCAACAGCTTTGTCAATTGCTTCGATATGTCCGGACAGGACGACCTGTCCGTCTGCGTTGTCATTGGCGGCAACGCAAATGTATTTTCCGTTTTGACTGCAGGCTTCGGCCAGGGCAACAACGTCCTGATAGGAAACGCCGATAACGGCAGCCATGCCTCCGAGCCCGACGGGAACAGCCTTTTGCATGGCGTCGCCGCGGGTACGGAGCAGTTTAGCCGTGTCTGTCAAAGAGAAAACACCGGCAGCGCAGGCAGCCGAGTATTCGCCCAAAGAGTGACCAGCTACGAAATGTGCATAATCTTTAAGTGGAATCCCGAAATCTTTTTCAAGAATACGAACCACAGCCATGGAATGCGCCATCAGGGCAGGCTGGGCATTGGAAGTAAGGGTCAGCTCATGTTCCGGCCCTTCGGCCATGAGTTTGAATAAATCCTGAGAGAGAGCTTCGTTGACTTCCTGATAAACTTCTTTGGCCGAGGCAAAATTTTCGGCCAGTTCTTTCCCCATGCCGACATACTGAGAACCCTGGCCGGGGAAGACGAATGCGTAATGCATATATTCTTATCCTTTGTTATTAGCAACGGAATGAATCTTTAACGACTAATCGGCAAAAGTCAAGTTTTAAAACGGTGTTATAAAATGCAAAATCTGTTTTTTATTAAGGGAATATTGACAATTTGAGGCTATACTCGCCATAACTGAAAAATTGTTCAATGGGTTGAAAACTATGGCTAAACGCAAAAAAGAAAAAACGTTTTTAACAAAAATCCTATGGCGTGGTTTCGGGCTGTTTCTGATGTTGTGGATAATCAGCCTGCTGGCGGGGTGTTTGTTTTATGATGCCTTTGACGCTGCATATAATAATGCCTCTTCCAGGCCCGTGAGCAACCTGTTGGGGTATTACGGCGCCAAAAGCGCGGATATGATCTTGACCTGGTGGGGTATTGCGTTGCCGCTGTTTTTGATTGCTCCGCTGGTTTGGGGATACGGTTTTTTGCGTTTACGCGAAATGGTGCGTCCTTATTGGCGAATGCTGGCTTTTGCTGTGGGAACGGTTTCCTTTGCCGTTTGCGTTAGTTTGGTGCTGCCGTATTGCGGTGATTTTAAGACTGGCGGCAATGTCGGCGTGTTTTTGTCGCGTCAGGCTATGAGCCTGTTTAACCGGGTTTATGCCTGGGGATACGGGCAGTATTTGCTGGCGACGCTGCTTTTTGTTCTGTCGTTGGTTTCTTTTAATTTAGCCTGCGGAATTACCATGGGCGGCTGGTATCGTTTTTTCAAATCCGTTTATCTGGGGGTAGCCTTTGTGGCGGTCAGGATATGGAATCTGCTGCGGCGTCTGGGGCAGCTTTCGGGGAAAGCCGCTGCCGATAGTTATGTGCCGCGGAAAAAACGCGAGCCTAAGGAACGCAAAGAGCCTAAAATACGCAAAGAACCAAGTGTTTCCGAAAAAGAAAAGCCCAAAGAAAGTTTGAAAATCAACAAGGTTAAGCCGGTTGACGACGGTTATCGTTATCCGGATATCAATCTGTTGGGTATAAACAAGGAAAAAGCCGCCAGCGTGAACCAGAAAGAGCTTGACCGGATTGCCGAGGAGCTGGAAGGCGTGCTGCAGGAATTCGGAGTTAACGGCAAGATTGTCAAAGTGCGTCCCGGTCCGGTGGTCACGCTTTATGAACTGGAACCGGCTCCGGGCACTAAAAGCGCCCGCGTTATCGGGCTGGCGGATGATATTGCCCGTTCAATGAGCGCGGTGTCGGTGCGTATTGCCGTGGTTCCGGGATCCAACACCATCGGTATTGAATTGCCGAATCCGAAACGGGAAATCGTTTATCTGCGCGAGCTTTTGGAAAGCGAAGAGTTTAAGGATTCCAAAGCGGCGCTGACCATTACGCTGGGTAAAGATATCGGCGGCAAAAATGTTTATGCCGATTTGGCGAAAATGCCCCACTTGCTGGTAGCCGGTACAACCGGTTCCGGAAAATCCGTCGGGGTGAACTCAATGATTATTTCTCTGCTTTACAAAATGCGTCCGGAAGAATGCAAGCTGATCATGATTGATCCCAAAATGCTGGAATTTACCATGTATAACGGTATTCCGCATCTGCTGACGCCGGTGATTACCGACCCGGGCAAAGCAGTGGTCGGATTGAAGTGGGCCGTCAAAGAAATGGAAGACCGCTACCGGGCGATGGCAAAATTGAATGTGCGTAACATTACCGGTTATAACAAACGTTTGGAGGAACTGCGAGCCAGCGGTGAAAAAATCAGCCGTACGGTGCAGACGGGTTTTGACATGGAAACCGGAAAACCGATTTATGAGGAGCAGGAACTGGATTTGACACCGCTGCCTTATATCGTGATTGTGGTTGATGAAATGGCAGATTTGATGTTGGTGGCGGGTAAGGATGTTGAGGCGGCCATTCAGCGTTTGGCGCAGATGGCGCGCGCGGCGGGTATCCATTTGATTATGTCGACGCAACGGCCGTCAGTTGATGTGATTACCGGAACGATTAAGGCCAACTTTCCGACCCGTATCAGTTTTCAAGTTACTTCAAAAATCGACAGCCGTACCATTTTGGGCGAACAGGGAGCTGAGCAGTTGCTGGGTATGGGTGATATGCTGTATATGCCGGCGGGGCAACGTCCGAACCGCGTGCATGCGCCGTTTGTTAAAGACAGCGAAGTCGAACAGATTGTCGAGTTTTTGAAAGCGCAACGCGAGCCGGAATATGTGGAGGCGGTTACCGAAGGCGAACTGACGGGGAACAGCGGCGGCAGTTCGGCGGTATTTGACAATACCGAGTTTGGCGGAGGCGGCGGAGATGAAGAATTGTATCGTCAGGCCGTGGAAATTGTGCGGACGGATCAAAAGGCTTCCACTTCTTACATTCAGCGGCGGTTGCGCATAGGCTATAACCGTGCGGCATCTCTGATTGACCGTATGGAAAAAGAGGGGGTTGTGTCTGCCGCCGATCATGTCGGAAGGAGAGAAGTCTTATAATGGCGTCATGCTAGGTATTTTTGCGTTTGCGTACGTTTTTTTGTACACGGCACTTACCTTATCCGTCGCAGCACGCTCATTATAAGATCTCTCTATGACAGGCGTCATGTAAAGAATAATGTATTCACTTCTTTCTTGATAAAAAGATATTTCTCATATATATCTGAAGCAAACAGCAAAAGGAGAAAGTCTATGGCCGAAAATAAAGAGCCGTCGCAGCGTCAGCTTCGTGTTGCGCAGGAAATCCGCAAAATCCTCGTCAGTTTTATTGACCGCGGCGAAGTTCATAATCTTGAAGGAATCGATACGATGGTTACGATTACTAAAGTAACGGTTTCGCCGGATTTAAAATATTGTACGGTTTGGTTTGTGACGACCAACGGCAACTATCTGCAGGAAGTTTTGGGCGGGCTGCAGCTGGCGGCAAACTTCTTCCGCAAGCAGGTGGCAGCCAAAACTTCACTGCGCTATGTACCGGAAATCAATTTTCGGGTGGATAAGACGTTTGAAGCGGTCGACAATATTGAAAAGCTGCTCCAGAATCCGCATGTGGCGCAGGATTTGAAATAATTTAAGCCGCCGGTCGGGCGGCTTTTTTGTTGACACAACATGCCGTGTTGGTTATAAAAAAACAAAACCGAATTATTAATTCTTAAGCTTATGGAAACAATTTCAAAATTTCAGTTTATCCGCCTGGATGACGGTCGCGTTTGCGTTCGTTATTATGATGTTCATGCGGATGCGTTTCAAAAAGTGTGTATCGGAGAAGCTTCGTCAGTACATTTGAACGAACCGCTTCTGATGGTTAACGAGAATTGTTGGTTCAGTTATCAGGACAAACTTTATGTTCTTCCTGCCAGCAACAAAAAGCTGCTTATGGCGGAAGGGGATGATTCTCTGTATGTTTGGGAAGCGGTTCAGTCCGCACTGCCTTTTAAGGCCTTGCTCCTTTTTCATTCTTCATTCGGGAATTTCCGCTGGTTTGCCGCGGCAGATTATCAAGCGGAAAAGGATGTTTTGCGGTTTCGGGATTTCTTTTCCCAAAAAAACATGCGTTGCAGCGTTTATGAAGAATATGACGAGCATCTGATGCGAGGCGTATATTCTTTGCAGATTGGTGAAGAATAATGTTACGGTACCGGAACAGTTTTTACTGTTCCGGTATTTTTTATTGATTTGACAAAGGCTGTTTCTTTGGTTATCAAACAGTAAAATACAGTTCTGCGGAGAGGAAGATGCGACATAAAAAAGGCGAAAATGTTCACGGCTGGCTGATTGTCGACAAGCCGAGAGGGATGGGATCAACACAGGTTGTGAGCCTGACGCGGCGGATTTTCAATGCCAAAAAGAACGGCCATTGCGGCACGTTGGACCCTTTTGCCACCGGGGTTTTGCCGATTGCATTCGGAGAGGCAACCAAATTGGTGCCTTATGTAACTGACGGCGAAAAAGAATATGAATTCGTTATTCAATGGGGAACGGCTACCGATACGCTGGACAGCGAGGGGGAAGTAACGGCGCGTTGCGAAAAAATTCCGTCTGCCGCCGAGATTGCCGGGATTTTGCCGCAGTTTACGGGTAAGATAAAACAGACGCCGCCGCTTTATTCCGCAATTAAAATCAACGGGCGGCGTGCCTATGAGCTGGCGCGGCGGGGCGAAACGGCAGAAATTCCGGAGCGGGAAGTGGAAATCCGCGAATTGGAACTTCTGGAAATGCTGCCGGAGAATCGGAGCCGCCTGCGGGTGCGCTGTTCCAAAGGTACTTATGTGCGCACTCTGGGGCAAGACTTGGCCCTGAAGCTGGGCAGTTTGGGCTTTTTGCAGGAGCTGCGGCGCACAAAATGCGGCAATTTTGACCTGAGTCAAAAGATTTTGCTGGAAAATTTAAAAAATATGGAGTATGTTGAAAACCCCAACGGGATTTTGCTTCCGCTAATGACATGTCTGCGCGACATCGCGGTCATTGCCGTAACGGAAGAAGACGCGGCCAAACTCAGAAAAGGGCAGGGCCTGTCGCCAAAAGCTTACGGAGCAGCGGAGCTGTTCGGAAAAGAGGCGGCGGCGGTTTGTCACAATGAGCTGGCTGCAATTGTCCGAATCGATGAGCGTAAAATTGCTCCGGTTCGTGTTTTTAACTTTGATTAAAAGGAAAATATGATGTCGATTACAAATGAAAAGAAACAGGAAATCATTAAAGCTTACGGCTTGAATCCCGGCGATACAGGTTCTCCGGAAGTTCAGATTGCAATCTGGACCGCCGAAATCAATAACCTGATTGAACACTTCAAAACACATGCCAAAGATACGCATTCTCGTCTTGGCCTGATGAAGAAAGTCAGCCGCCGTCGTCACCTTTTGGATTATCTGAAAGGCAAAAGCGAAAGCCGTTATCAGGATTTGATTAAGAAATTAGACCTGAGAAAATAAAATTGTCGGCGGTTTTTATGGCGTATTCGGAGCAGTTTTTTGCGGTTTTGAAAACCTCTGGCGTTTTAGGAGGCGCAGTGTTTGAAGCCGCTGCCGGAAGCTGCTTTGCACATATTGCCGGAAACCGCCGTATTTTTTGAGTTATTTGAAGGAATTGCGGGGAAATCAGCTCCGCTGTTCTTTTATTAAAATCCTGCATGGGGCAGGTAGATGATTGTATAGATGTATTTGATGAAAGGTAAAGAAATATGATCGATTTTAAAGTGTGCCGCAAAGAGATGGAATGGGGCGGCCGCAAGTTAGTGTTGGAAACGGGCAAAATGGCAAGGCAGGCTACCGGCGCCGTTGTTGTTAGTTATGGAGAAACGGAAGTTATCGCAACGGTGTGCGCAGCCAAAGAGGCAAAGGCAGATCAGGATTTCTTTCCTTTGACGGTCAACTATCAGGAAAAATATTATGCCACCGGAAAAGTCCCGGGCGGTTTTATGAAGCGCGAAGGAAAGCCTTCAGAGCGCGAAGTTTTGCTTTCTCGTCTGATTGACCGTCCGATCCGTCCGTTGTTTCCGGATGCTTTTAAGAACGAAGTTCAGATTATCTGCACCGTTCTGGCGCATGATCAGAATACCGACTCGGATATTCCGGCGATGATTGCCGCTTCCGCAGCTTTGGCTGTTTCCGGTATTCCGTTTATGGGGCCGATCGGCGGCGCCAAAGTCGGTTACAAGAACGGAGAATATATTTTGAACCCGACGATTGAACAGTTGAAAGATACGGATCTGGAATTGGTTGTTGCCGGTACGACAGAAGGCGTACTGATGGTCGAATCCGAAGCGCAGGAGTTGTCCGAATCGACTATGCTGGGCGCCGTTATGTTCGGTTTTGAGAGTTTTCAGCCGGTTATAAAACTGATTAACGAACTGGCTGCCGAAGCCGGTAAGGAGAAATGGGCAGCACCGGAATTTCCGCCGGAGTTTGACGAACTTTATGCCAAACTGGCTCAGGGTTTCACGGCTGATTTTGAGACCGCATTCAAAGAAACCGACAAGCTTAAACGCGGTGAGCTGATTGCCGCGGCTTCCGAGAAGTTTAAAGAAACACTGGATCCGGAAAACGAGTTTGAACAGCGCTATGCTCAGGATGCCATTGAAAAGCTGATGCATAAGGTTATGCGCGAAAGCGTTTTGATGACCGGCCGCCGTATTGACGGGCGTGACACCAAAACCGTTCGTCCGATTGAATGTCAGGTTGATGTTTTGCCGACAGCCCACGGTTCGGCTCTGTTTACCCGCGGTGAAACGCAAGCTTTGGTGGTTACGACACTGGGCACCGGCGAAGATGCTCAGGTTGTTGACGGTCTGATGGATGAATATAAAGAAGATTTTATGTTGAACTATAATTTCCCGCCGTTTTCGGTTGGCGAGTGCGGTCGTCTGGGAAGCCCCGGACGTCGGGAAATCGGTCATGGAAAGCTGGCGTGGAGAGCCATTCACCCGATGATGCCAAAAGACAAGGACGATTTTCCGTATACTGTGCGCGTTGTTTCCGAAATTATGGAATCCAACGGATCTTCTTCGATGGCAACCGTTTGCGGCACAACAATGTCATTAATGTCAGCCGGCGTGCCGATGGCTAAGCCGGTTGCCGGTATTGCGATGGGACTGATAAAGGAAGACGACGGCCGGGTTGCCGTTTTGACCGATATTTTGGGTGATGAAGACCATCTCGGCGATATGGACTTTAAGGTTGCCGGAACCAAAGACGGCGTGACCGCTTTGCAGATGGATATCAAAATTACTTCCATTACCAAAGAAATTATGGAAAAGGCTTTGGCTCAGGCTCACGAAGGGCGTATCCACATTTTGGGCGAAATGGCCAAGGCGATTGCCGAACCTCGCCCGCATGTTTCCGATCGTGCACCGCGTATTGTCGCTATTAAAATTCCGGTTGACAAAATTCGTGAAGTTATCGGTACCGGCGGCAAGGTTATTCGCGAGATTGTCGAAAAAACCCATACCAAAATCGACATTACGGACGACGGTATTGTTAAAATTGCTTCCATGAAGAAAGAGGAAGGCGATGCCGCTCTGGAGTGGATTATGGGTATTGTTGCGGAGCCGGAGGAGGGCAAAATCTATCACGGCACGATTACCAAAATTATGGATTTCGGCGCTTTTGTCCGTTTCCTGGGGACTACTGAGGGTTTGGTTCATATTTCTGAAATCAAAAATGAGCGTATTGCTTCCGTTTCTGATTTTTATAAAGAAGGCGACCAGATGTGGGTTAAATGTCTGGGGTGTGACAGCCGTGGCAAGATTCGTCTGTCGGCCAAGCGAGTTAATCAGGAGACAGGTGAAGACCTAGAGAAATAGCTCTCTGGCAGATTGAATAAAAAAGCACTCGTAATCGAGTGCTTTTTTGGTTGACTTTATGTTTATTTTTGTCTAATCTTTATTTGAAAGAAATATTATTAACCTTAAAATTTTAAGACTATGGATGCACTTTTGTTAGTCGTGGTAGCCGTGCTTTTCGTCGTTTTGATGATGGATCGGACCCATCTTCTTCCGGTGACGGTTTATAACGTTACCTATGATGAAGAAACGCAAACCTACGAGTGTTGCTTTATCCGCAAAAGGTGGGAATGTTCCGGCTATTTCGACCTGCCGGAAGGTATGACACTTTCTTCGCTGAAGGGCAATGAGAAATTTTATGTGCTGGGGCTTGACTGTTCAAACGGTTATTATTACTTGGTTCTGGCTTCGGAGTTTGAAGAACATAATCGGCGATACCCATGGAAACACTGAATGTTTTAATCCGTGTCGCGGCAATCGCCGGTGTTTTGTCCGTGATGCTGTTGTTCTGGAAATCTCTGATAGTTTCTTTTGCCGGGCAGCGTAAGCTAAAGAGCATTTTTTTCCGATTGAACATCGGGCTTTTGCTGGCGCAAGCAGCCGTTGTTTTGCTGGCTAATAATCCGGATTGGCATGAAGTGAAATTTAATTTTCTTTTGATTGCGCTAAGCGCGATTGGGCAACAATTCGGATTGTGGGAACAACGGGAGAAACTGGCAGACCTGATAGCTGAATACGGGCGTTGTGTCAGTTTTGAAGTTTTGCAGATCAAGGACGGCTGGGTAGTTGGAGTCGTCAATGTCCAAGGTATTCCTATTGAAGCTTATGCCGTTGATTCGGGAAAGTTCCAAGAAGGGAAAGTTTACGATGATCTTGACCTGTTTTTGGAATTTGACAGGTATGGTCATCCGACGTTATTAAGAATTATCAATTAAAACGCAGGGCGGCTCTCTTTTACATGAGAGCCGCCCTGGGCATTTAAAAAATCCTTGAAAAAAAAACAAAAGGGGTGTATGAGTCATCTTGACCGCAGGGCACCCCTGGAGGCCCGCGGCAATAACTTAAATTTTTGAAGGATTTTTTACTATGGTAAATATTACGTTTAATGCTGAAAAGCGTGAGAAAGCAGGTAAGGGGGCAGCTCGTGCATGTCGTCGTGAAGGGCGCGTTCCGGCCGTTATTTATGGCGGAAAGCAGGATGCCGTTATGATTTCCTTACATCCGGTAGAACTTGAAAAAGCTTTGGATACCGTCGGTTTTTACGATGCGGATATCGAAATTGTTCTGGATGGCAAAAAACATAAGGTAAAATGCCAGGACGTTCAGTTCCATCCGGTTACGGACAGACCTATTCACGTCGATTTTCTTAGAAAGTAATTTTATTAAAGTATTCAGAGCGATTTTAACGGCAAAAAATTTTAATGTACGGAGGAAGAAGTACATAAGTTTGGAGGCCGAAAAATCGCTCTATTTTTTCTTAAATTTATTTTCTGTGTCCTGTTTAAACTTATAAAGAGGCAAAAATGTTTCTTATTGTCGGTTTGGGAAATCCCGGGGCAGAATATGCCGGAACGAGACACAACGTCGGTTTTATGGCCGCGGATGCCTTGGCCGAGCATTATAAATTCGGGCCGTTTCGAGCCAAATTTGACGGCTTGATTGCCGAAGGAACAATCGGCGGAGAAAAAGTTTATTTGCTTAAACCTCAGACTTATATGAACCTTTCCGGAAATTCGGTTGTCAAGGCAGCCGGTTTTTATAAAATACTGCCGCAGAATATTGCGGTTATTCATGACGATATGGATTTGCCGGTCGGTAAGATTAGAGTCAAACTCGGCGGAGGCAGCGGCGGACATAACGGCATTAAGTCTATTGATGCGGCTATTTCCGCTAATTATAACCGAATCCGCATCGGTGTGGGGCATCCGGCCGGGTGCGGAGAAGATGTCGTTCATCATGTGTTGTCGCGCTTTTCCAAAGCCGATGCGGACGCTGTTGTCCGGGATATTAATATAGTGGTGGATACGATTGAGATTTTGATTACCAAAGGCATTGCCGAATATTCCAATAAAATCGGCATGTTGATGAACAAATAGGAGTTTTGTAATGGGATTTAAATGCGGAATTGTCGGTTTGCCGAATGTCGGGAAATCAACTTTGTTTAATGCGCTGACACAGACAATCGCGGCGCAGGCGGCAAATTTTCCGTTTTGTACGATTGAACCGAACACCGGGCGGGTGGCTGTTCCGGACGTTCGTTTGAAAAAGTTGGAAGAGATTGTCAAACCGCGTATGGTTACGCCGACACAGCTGGAATTTGTCGATATTGCCGGATTGGTTAAGGGAGCGTCCAAAGGCGAGGGGCTGGGCAACCAGTTTTTGGCCAATATCCGCGAAGTCGATGCCATCATCCATGTTTTACGCTGTTTTGAAAATGAAAATATTACTCATGTCGAAGGTTCCGTTGATCCTGTCCGTGATGCCGAAATTGTTGAAACGGAATTGATGATTGCTGATTTGGAATCGTTGGAAAAACGTTTTGACCAGGCGCAGAAAAAAGCCAGAGGCGGCGACAAGGATGCGATTGTCAATGTCAGCGTAATGGCGCCGGTTATAGAAGCTCTGAAATCTGGAAAACCTGCGCGAACCGCCGCGCCGGATGCCACAAACAAAGATGCGATTAAAGCTTATAAGATGCTGCAGCTGCTGACGGCCAAGCCGGTTTTGTATGTTTGCAACGTGGATGAAGATTCTGCAGCCACGGGTAATGCTTTTTCAGAGAAAGTTTTTGCCAAAGCCAAAGCGGAGGGCGCCAGTGCAGTGATTATTTCCGCAGAAATCGAATCGGAGGTGGCGCAATTGGAATCCGAAGAGGAAAAACAGGAATTTTTGCAGTCTTTGGGATTGGAAGAAACCGGACTTTCCAAAATTATTCGCGCCGGATATGCGCTTTTGGGATTGGAAACTTATTTTACCGCCGGTCCGAAAGAGGTTCGCGCCTGGACTTTTGTCAAAGGTTCAAAGGCGCCGCAGTGTGCCGGAATTATCCATTCGGATTTTGAGCGCGGTTTTATCCGTGCGGAAACCATTGCTTTTGACGATTTTGTGAAATACGGCGGCGAACAGGCCTGCAAGGAAGCGGGCAAGATGCGTTCCGAAGGGAAAGATTATGTGGTTAAGGATGGGGATCTTTTGAATTTCTTATTCAACGTTTAGGAGGAAAGGTTGTATAGTGGCTCATCTAGAGCGATTTGTGCAGATCGAAAGTTTCCTCACCTACCTCTTTGTAGGCTGCGGTACTTTCGCCTTTCAAATCACTCTATCTAAACCATTCTCCAACCTTTCGCAAAGATATATAAAACAAAAAATCTGACGATTTTTTCTTTAAAAGAGGGGTAAAATGCGATTGGCTTTGTTTCAGCCGGATATTCCGCAAAATACGGGAACGTTGATGCGTCTTTGCGCCTGTGTGGATTTGCCGATTGACATTATCGAACCTTGCGGTTTTATTTTTAATGATAAAGCCATGCGCCGCGCCGGCATGGATTATCTGGATATGGTTGATTACCGTCGCCATGACAGCTGGGTTGATTTTTTGAAATATCGCGAAGAACATTCCGAAGAATACGGGCGGATTGTGCTGTTAACCACGCATGCCAGCGAACCCTATGTTAATTTTGAGTTCCGTGACAATGACATCATCCTTATGGGGCGCGAATCGGCCGGCGTGCCGGAGGCCGTGCACCAGATTGCCGATGCCAGACTGGTTATTCCGATGAATGAAAAAGCGCGTTCCATCAATGTGGCGGTGTCCGCAACGATGGTTGTAGGGGAGGCTTTGCGCCAAACTCGTTGGTAAGGGCGGAGAATGGCTTATCTAGAGCAATTTGTTCAGGTCGAAAGTGTCCTCACCTACCTCTTTGTAGG
>CALXTO010000003.1 GCA_944391425.1 uncultured Alphaproteobacteria bacterium
GGAGGCCGGTACCGGAATTGAACCGATGTACAAGGATTTGCAGTCCTCTGCATGAGCCACTCTGCCAACCGGCCAACTGGTTACCGTTCTCGCATTCGGTGTCTTTATATATACAGAAAAATTTTCCCACGTCAATAGCTTTTTTTAAAAAAAATGTTTTTTTATCACAACTTTGTTGTATGATGAGAAAAGTTTGAAAAATTAACCGAAGAGAGGCTTATATGAAGATTGCAATTGCTTCCGATCACGGCGGTTTTTCTCTTAAGGAGGAACTGAAAAAACATTATGCAAAACAAGGGCTTGTTTTGGAAGATTTGGGAACGCACTCGGAGGAATCCTGCGATTATCCTTTGGTGGCGCGAAAAATGACGGATGCTTTGTTGCAGAAAAAAGCCGATTTGGGAATTCTCATCTGTGGAACGGGAATCGGGATTTCGATTGCAGCCAACCGAGTCAGAGGTATTCGGGCCGCTCTGTTGTATAATGCCGAAGTTGCCCGTTTGGCGCGGGAACACAATAATGCCAATATTGCCGTATTTGGCGGCAGAATGCAAAAATTTGAAGACGTTGTCAAATATTTTGATATTTTTTTGAAAACGGAATTTGAAGGCGGACGGCATGAGCGCCGGATTTGCGAGTTGGATGAAATGGGAGTGTAAAATGGATTTTTGCGAAGATTTAAAAAATGAAGACAGTGAAATTTTCGGCGCAATAAGCCGAGAATTGAAGCGCCAGCAGAATCAGATAGAGCTGATTGCTTCGGAAAATATTGTTTCCAAGGCTGTATTGGAAGCGCAAGGGTCTGTTCTGACTAACAAATACGCCGAGGGTTACCCGGGAAAAAGGTATTACGGCGGTTGTGAGTTTATTGATGAAGTGGAAAATCTGGCGATTGAACGCGCTAAAAAACTTTTTAACGCCGATTTTGCCAATGTGCAGCCGCATTCGGGGAGTCAGGCGAATATGGCGGTGTATCTGGCACTGTTGCAGCCGTTTGATACGATTTTGGGTATGAGTCTTGACGCCGGCGGGCACCTGACGCATGGGTCAAAAGTTTCTATTTCCGGCAAATGGCTGAATGCGATTGCTTATGGTGTGCGCCGCGAGAACGGGCTGATTGATTATGAGCAAGTGGAAGAACTTGCTTTGTCCAACAAACCGAAACTGATTGTAGCGGGAGGGTCTGCCTATCCGAGGCAGGTTGATTTTGCCCGTTTTCGGGAGATTGCCGATAAGGTTGGAGCATATCTGATGGTGGATATGGCGCATTTTGCCGGTCTGGTTGCCGGCGGCGTACATCCGAATCCGCTGGAATATGCCGATGTGGTTACCACAACAACGCATAAAACCCTGAGGGGGCCGCGCGGCGGTATGATTTTGACCAATGACGAGGCGATTGCCAAAAAGGTAAATTCGGCAATTTTCCCGGGGACTCAGGGCGGACCTTTGGAACATGTGATTGCCGCCAAGGCGGTATGCTTTAAGGAGGCGCTTGCACCGCAATTTAAAGCCTATGCCGCGCAGGTGGTAAAAAATGCGAAAGCTTTGGGCGAAACTTTGCGTAAACGCGGGTTTGACCTGGTTTCAAACGGAACGGACACGCATCTTCTGCTGGTGGATTTGCGCCCGAAGGGCCTGACCGGGGATGTGGTGGCTGAAGCTTTGGAAAAAGCGCATATGACATGTAATAAGAATGCCATTCCCTTTGATCCGATGCCGCCGAAAGTTACTTCAGGTATACGCTTAGGAACGCCGGCGGGGACGACCAGAGGATTAGGCGAAAAAGAGTTTGAACTAATTGGCGGCTGGATTGCCGACGTGACAGATGCGCTGGCTGCAGGTGACGCAGAGGCAACTATTCGCCAAACGGCAGAAAAGGTGATAAGGCTTTGCGGCACGTTTCCAATTTATGAATAAAAAAAGAGGCAAATGCTTACTGCATTTGCCTCTTTTTTTAGTATATAACAACCACACTGGTCGCCGTGGTTCCGTAACGGCAGATACTTCCTTTTTCTTTTCTCTGCATGTATTCGGTCGGAGCCGAAGTTACAGAGAGTGAGGTGTATATTTTTAGTTTGTCTGCGGATACGGAAGTTTTTTTCCCGTACTGATTAAAAGCCTGCCATTTTCCGTCTCGGAATCCCAGGAAGAGGTAGCTTTTGTTATTTCCCCATTGATAAACCTCAATAACGCTTTCAAAGACGGGCGGAAGAATTTTCCCGTAAGAAAAATCTTTGTTTTTGTAGATGCCGTCGTCAATGGTGCGATTGTATTTATCAGCACAAAAACCAAATTTTCCGTTTTCGGCATAGAAATAACCTGAAATGCCCGGATATATAAACTGATAGGGGCCGAACTGGTTGTTTCCGCATAAGAGATAGCAGCCGTCATCCGTCGTAATCAAATTGACCGGTGAAATATCGCGGACAAAATAGTGGCCGAAGGGATATTTTCCGATCTGCAGGATTTTCTGGGGCTGCTTTCCGTCCAGCAATTCTTTTCCATGCAGGGTGAAAAGTTGCTTTTTTCCGTCACGCAGGGTTCGCCAGAAAGGATGTTCCAGATATGTGATGAAAGAGATTGAATCATATTTGTTTTCAAGAAAAGTCTGCCGGATTATTTCCGTTTTCTGCAGCTTGTCCTGGCCGATCCATTTCTCTTTTACCGTATGCTGAACGCCAAAGACGTCATAGGTTTCGTCTTTGAGTTCATATTCTCCTTTTTCGGCGTAGCTTTCTTCTATGAGCGTGTCAATTACGGCAACGCCGTATTTCAGTTTCCCGTCGATTTTCTGAGAAGTCAGATAAACTCCCAGCGAATCGATGTAGTCCATTTTTTCCTTGTTGCTGCATGAGCAGATTCCCAGAACCGCAAACATGCAAATGATCAGCTTTTTCATCTTGGTGGTGATTAATAAGTGTTAATAATTTTTTGCTTTCCTTTGATACTACTAATTTTTGCAGAAAAAATCAAGACAAAATTTTCCAAAAAATAATTTAAACAAAATATTCACCTTTAGACATTATAATAATGCCATTATAATTTTCAGCGAGGAAGATATGCAAAAGATAAATTCAAAAAAAATTGCCGAAATTGTCGGTTCTGTTTCAAAGCCGATTGAGGCGGAGATAACCAATGTCGTAACCGACAGCCGTAAGGCCGGGGCAGGGGATTTGTTTATTGCGATTAAAGGGGAAAAATTTGATGCCCATGATTTTGTGAAAGAGGTTTTGGACAAGGGGGCCGCTTTGGCAATTGTTGAGCATTTGGTAGCCGGAGCGCCGGAAGAACGTCAGATTGTGGTGGAGAATGCTTTGCAGGCATACGGGCGAATCGGTGCTTATAACCGCTCTCGTTTTAAGGGTGTCGTCATCGGCCTGACCGGCAGCGCCGGCAAGACCACGACCAAAGAAGAAATAAAATTTGTTTTGTCTCAGTTTGGTAAGGTTTGTGCAACGGAAGGAAATCACAATAATAATGTCGGCGTGCCGATTACGCTCTGCGAGATGAATATGGATGCGGATTATGCCGTTGTCGAAATGGGCATGAGCGCCAAAGGCGAGATTGAAGAACTGGTCTCTTATGTGCAGCCGGATGTGGCGGTGATTACCAACGTTTATCCGATGCATATTGAGTTTTTTGACAGTTTTGAGGGAATTGCCGAAGCCAAAGCAGAAATTTTCAAAGGATTGAAAAAAGGCGGAACCGCAATTATCAATGAAGATACTAATTTTGCTTCGCTGCTGGAAAAACGGGCGAAAGAAAACGGCGCCAAAGTGGTTAAATTCGGCAAGTACACGCATCCGGATGTTAAGTTGGAGTTGTCTGACGAGGGGGAACACCATTTGTATAATGCATGGTGCGCTTTGAGCGTGGTGGCGGCGCTGGGGCTTGATCCGGCGAAAGCTGCCGCGGCTTTGAAAAACTTTCAGGCTTTGCCGGGCAGAGGAATGAAACATCTGCTTAAGCTTCCGGCCGGCGGAACCTATACGTTGATTGACGACAGCTATTCCGGACAGCCGGAGGCAATGAAATTGGGAATTGAGACGCTCGGCAAGATGCAATGCGTCGGACGTAAAATTGCCGTTTTAGGAAAAATGGCGGAACTGGGCGATACTTCCAAAGCCCGGCATATTGAAATCGGAAAAGCCGCGGCTGCCGCCGGATTGGACGTGGTGGTCGGCGTTTGTCCGGAGATGAAAGACATGCTGGCGCAGCTGCCGCCGCAAGTGGAACAGCATTATTTTGAAAATAAGGACGGTTTAGATGAATTTTTAGTCAATAAACTGTTGCAAAATAATGATATTGTCCTTATAAAGGGAGCCAGATATTCTTCAAAACTTTATCAGGTGACCGACAAGCTGATTGAAAGAGGTAAGCAATGAAATGTCCTTTTTGCGGTTGTGACGACACGCAGGTCAAAGATTCCCGCAATGCCGATGACAATACGGCAATCCGCCGCCGCCGCGAATGTCCGGAATGCGGATCGCGTTTTACAACTTTTGAAAGGGTACAGCTGCGCGATTTAATTGTTGTTAAGAAAAACGGCGAGAAAGTGATGTTTGACCGCGACAAGCTGGCACGTTCGATTGATTTGGCCGTGCGCAAACGTCCGGTCAGTGCCGAGCGGGTGGAAAAAATCGTTAACTCCATTCAGCGCCGTCTTGAAAGTTCGGGCGAAACCGAGATTCCTTCGACAGTTATCGGCGAGTATGTGATGGAAGCGCTTTCGACGCTCGATCACATCGCCTATATCCGCTTTGCCTCGGTTTACCGTGATTTTCGGGAAGTGAAAGATTTTGAAGATTTTGTAGACACGATTGACAAGATGGCCAAACCTCAGGGAGAGAATTAATGGCAAAATTTGTTTCAGAAAAAATTAAAATGAAATCCGTGGCGCGTCTGGCTGCCGTGCAGGCAACCTATATGATTGAATATGGGCAGTTGCCGGTTGACGAAGTGATTAAGGATTTTATCAACGGTGAAGTCGGCCGCTATGTGATTGAGGAAGAAAGCGACGGTTATGAAGAGCATGAAAATCTGGTCGAAGTCGGTGAAATGGATACCAATTATTTTGCTACTTTGACTCGCGGCGTGCATGCTCAAAAAGAACAATTGGAAAAGTCTTTGGCGCATTATTTGCGCGAAGGATGGAATTTTGAGCGCTTTGACGGCACTTTGCGGGCGGTTTTGCTGTGTGCGGCTTATGAGCTGGTTAATACGCACGATGTCGATGCAACGGTCATTATCAAAGAATATGTCGATTTGGCATATGCATTTTTTACCAAGAGCGAGCCTAAGATGGTCAATGCGCTGCTTGATCAGATAGCGAAGGAAATCCGATCCGCGGGCAATTGATTGTCTGCCTTTGGTCGGGAAATATCTGGCAGGAGTTTTGTATGGCAAAGTTAAAAGTATATGAATATCCGCATCCGGTTTTGAAGAAAAAGGCAGAGAAGGTTTCTGTCGTTGACGACGAGCTGCGGGCTTTTATGGACGATATGCTGGAAACCATGTATGATTCCAACGGCTGCGGTCTGGCTGCACCGCAGGTAGGCGTTTCCAAACGCATTGTCGTGATTGACATTGCCCGCGAAGACGAAGAGCCGTCGCCGATGTATCTGGTTAACCCGGAAATCATCTGGAAATCGGAAGAAACGGAAATTTGCGAGGAAGGATGCCTTTCTCTGCCGGAAATGCGGGCGGAAGTCGAGCGTCCGGCCAGCGTTAAAATTCATTATCTGGATTATGACGGCAGGGAGTGCGAGCTTTTGGCGGAAGATTTTCTGGCTGTCGCGGCACAGCATGAGCTGGATCATCTGGATGGAATTTTATATATTGATCATCTGAGCCGGCTGAAACGCCAGATGCTGGTGAAAAAGTTGGAAAACAGCCGGAAGAAACGCGGATAACGGTTTGTTTTTAAGGCGATTTGTACGACCGAAAAATTCATATGCAAAAATGTAAAGCTTTTTCGCAAAGGGAGAAGTATTATGAAAATCGTTTTTATGGGAACGCCTGATTTTGCCGTTCCGACATTGGAAGCTTTGATTGAAAGGCATGAGGTGATTTGCGTTTACTGCCAGGCACCTAAAGAAGCTGGAAGAGGGCAGAAGGTTGTGAAGTCTCCGGTGCAGGTTTGCGCCGAAGCGCATGGGATTGAAGTGCGTACGCCGAAGACTCTGCGCAATGCGGAAGAACAGGAAAAGTTTGCCGCTTTGGGTGCGGATATCGCGATTGTGGCGGCTTATGGGCTGATTTTGCCGAAAGCGGTTATTGAGGCGTTTCCTTTGGGCTGTCTGAATGTTCACGGCTCATTGCTGCCGCGCTGGCGCGGCGCAGCGCCGATACAGAGGGCGATTGAGGCCGGGGATGAGAAAACCGGTATTACCGTTATGCAGGTTGTGGAAGCACTGGATGCCGGCGCGATGTATAAGAAGGGAGAAATTGTCATTACGGAAGATATGACGGGCGGTCGCCTGCATGACGAAATGTCCGTTTTGGGCGCCGGGCTGATGTTAGAGGTGCTGGATGATTTGCAAAATATTAAACCGGAAGCTCAGGATGAAAGCTTAGTGACTTATGCTGCCAAGATTGATAAATCTGAATGCCGAATTGATTTTACACAGTCGGCTGAAGTTCTGGAACGCAAAATCCGGGCCTTTAATCCTTATCCGGCGATGTATTTTGAATATGAAGGCGAACGTTTTAAGGTTTTACGGGCAGAGGCTCTGGCAGCTTCATCCGGACGTGAAGCCGGTACAATCGTACCTAATGATACCGGATTGTTGATTGAATGCGGGCAGGGGATGCTGCTGGTGACGGAAATACAGCGTCAGGGTAAAAAGGCAATGAAAACGGAGGAGCTGCTGCGCGGCTTCTCCTTTCAAGAAGAATATGTTCTGAAATAAAAAAACAGCAGCGTTTAAAAAACGCTGCTGTTTTTTTATTGGCCGGAATACATTTGTTCCAGTTCAATAATGTTTTGGTCGGAATCGCTCCATTCCGCTACAGGCTTTTGTCTGATCGTTGCGGCCAACTTGTTTAGCGGCGTATATACCAGACACAGCATTGAGTTTTTCTTGATCAGCGGATACAATTCCTTCAGGAGCTGAAATGTTTCCGGACTGATCCAGTTACCGTAAAAAAGATACATAATCAGATTAGGATGCGAGTATCCCGTAACCTGTATGCTTTTACGGATAAACTCGAAACAGAGATCTTTGATTGCAGGTTGTATGGAACGGTTTTTCTTGTCGTATGTGTCGACAACGATTTCCACCTGTTTTTCAAAGATAAACTGATCGTAGGAATATTCCGGATTGAGCGCAATGTTGAGAATTGACTTGCGGACAGGGATATGGTTTTTTTTCAGGCGCTTGATGTGCTTGATTGTCTGCCGCAGATACAGCTTGTTTTCGTTAGCGATATCGTTGTCACTTTCTTTGCTTTGTGCATAGTCCAGAATTTTGGCCACGGGCACGTTGTCAATCAGCATCTGATAAGCTTCTTTGGAGAAGGAACGAGTCTGCTCCAAAAGGTGGTTTATGATGCTGATGAAACGGGCCGTGTGTTTGTCTCCGGTACGGGCGTACTGCTTTTGGGCCGTTGCCAGCGTTTTTTGAAGATTGCTGTGCGGTGCGGCAAAAGCATCATACAGAGTTTTTGTTTTGACGGCCAGTCCCTGACGCTCCATTTCTTTGAGCGTATACTCTTTCCATTTCTGTTCGACCGAACGTTCTGCCCAAATGATGGATTGCAGTTTGGAATACAGCTGTTCCAAAGATTTTCCGCTGTTGAACTGATAAATCAACCATTTGCGAGCAGTGGGCGTAGCGGCGGAGAGAGCGGATCTTTCCTCGTGATTCAAGTTTTTCATTTATTTAAATTTTAATGATTTAACAATAATTTTTTTCTGATTTCAATTTTACTCTATTTATAAAGGAAAGGCAACATTTTTTTGTCTATAAAATTAAAACCCGTATTCTCTTCGGAATACGGGTTTTGAGAGGAAACGGCTATAAAACTTCGCCGCGGGCAATGGCTTCTTCTTCCAAAGTCATGAAAGTGTCTGGTTTGTACAGTTCTACCAATTCTTTCAATAATGCCATTTTTTCTTTATTGATTGGGATATCTTTCATTTTGTCCCAATCATAAATGTAACCCCGCTGGTATACGGTTTTAAGTTTGGAGTATAAGAACTCTCCAAGTCCTGAAGCCGTAATGGTTTTATGGAATTCTTTGAGTATGTTATAAGTTTTCTTGCTCAGGTAGTTGAGGTCGACAATTACAAACATGATACTCCATTCCACGATTTCTTTTTCCAGCATTTTGCGCAGAAATTCCGCGGCCATGTTTTTAATCGGGTGCTGCTGGAATTTGAACGATGTTATCAACAGGGCGATGTAGTCGTCGCGCAGCTGATAATAGTCATCCAAGCACAACAGTCCTTTGATTTGGGAGATTTGCTGCGGAGAAACAGTCTTTTGGTTGGTGAGGTTTTGTACCAGAAGCAGGTTGGCTTCTTTTAAGTCTTTTTTCTTCCTTTGAATTTTAGCTGCCAGGTTGTTATTTAAGGGAACCTGGTCCTTTTTCTCACCAGCGGTTTTTTTGTTTTTCCGGTTTTGCATTTCTTCCTGCCAGGCATTGAAAATGCTTTGCGAAATTACGCCTTCTTCTTTCCATTGTTGGAGAAGGGCGCTTTTTTCTTCCGTTGTTTTTCCTTTGAATTGTATTGACAATTCAAAAGGAAGCTTCAGCTTCGTTCCCATGACCAGAAATTATTTTGCACAGCTGATTGTGTACTTGTTTTCCAGTTGTTCCGGTGTGAAAAGCTTAACCCTTCCATCAGGCATAAGAACCGCGAGGAATTTGTTGTTGCCGTCCGTGCACCAGGAACTCCACAGTTCCATCATTGGTTCTGAGGAATTGTTTTTCTTGATGCGTTTTTTGACGGCATTCTTGTTGGTTGCTGTCATACCTGATTCCAGTTTTTCCTGGATTTTACTTAAAGCCAACTGTGCTTCAATGCTTTCTTGTTTTTCCATACTAATTTGGTTTTTGTTGCTTTATCAAGCCGCGTGCATATTCGGGTGCGGGATGAAAAGCGGGTTAATAATTGTGTTAATTGTAAATATGCATTTAAAATTATAGACAAAATTTCCATTCTTTTCAACTGAATTTTTAGTTTTTGTTAAACTTTTTTCTCTATAGTTAAAAACAAGATAAATAATTATCTTAAATCAGAGGGTTGACGATGAAAAAGTCTGTGAAAATTTTGGCGCTACTTACGGTTTTGGGCGCAGGGTGGTTTGCATTCGGCAGGGCAGGAGATTCCGGTCCGGTTTATGTTACGCAGAAACCAAAGCGGGGTGAGATTGTCGAAAAGGTAACGGCTTCGGGGATTATTAATCCGATTTCGACGGTTAATATCGGCACGCAGGTTTCGGGTACGATTGCTGAGATTTTTGTAGATTATAACACGCCGGTTAAGCCGGGGCAGCTTCTGGCCCAGATAGATCCCGCACTGTTTGAAGCAACGGTTGCGCAAAGAAGAGCCGCGCTCAACATTGCCAAAGCTGAATTGGAAGTGGTTAAAAACGATATTGTTTATTATCAAAAACATCTGGAGAGAATCAAAAAACTGAATAAATCCCAATATTCTACGGATAAGGAGCTGGAAACGGCTCAGCGCGATTATGACAACGCGGTGGTGCAGAAAGCTTTGAAAGAAGCCCAGATTCAGCAGGCGGAAGCTTCGCTGCAACAAGCGGAAATTGATTTGCGCTATACCAAAATTGTTTCGCCGGTTGAGGGCATCGTTGTTTCCAAGGAAGTAGAAGTCGGGCAGACGGTGGCCGCCAGTTTTCAAACGCCGACGCTGTTTAATGTGGCTGAAGATCTGGCTTCAATGCAAATTGAGGCTTCCGTGGCCGAGGCTGATATTGCCAAGGTTAAAGAAGGGCAGACAGTGGAGTTCAGCGTGGACAGTTTTCCCGATGAGGTCTTTTACGGGTTGGTGACGCAAGTCAGAAACAATCCGATTACAACGTCAAACGTCGTGACTTATGAAGTTATTATTGAAATTAACAATAAAGAGCAAAAGCTGAAACCGGGGATGACGGCAAATGTCGAGGTAATTACGGCACAGAAAGAAAACGCACTGCTGGTTCCCAACAAGGCCTTGCG
The DNA here is from genome assembly GCA_944391425.1 of uncultured Alphaproteobacteria bacterium. Lineage (GTDB taxonomy): Bacteria > Pseudomonadota > Alphaproteobacteria > RF32 > CAG-239 > CAZU01. The sequence continues at coordinate 10,189 of CALXTO010000003.1, forward strand.
CTTTTTTATCACGGATGCGAACGGCGAAACAAAACGCTATAAGGACAAGGGTATCTGGATTTTGGAAAACGGAAAGCCCAGACGCATCAGCGTGGTTGCCGGCGTTTCGGATGAGGATAACACAGAAGTCGTTTCAGATGAATTGAATGAAAATTCAAATGTGATTTTGGAACGCGTTTCTTCTGGCGGTGACGATAAAAACCTGCGTATGAGGATGCCTCACTAATGGCTCAGATTAACCTTAACAATATTACCAAAAGCTATCCTTTAGACGGTTTGAGCCTAAAAATCCTTAAAGGGATTACGCTTGAAATCGGGAGCGGGGAGTTTGTGGCCATTATGGGGCCTTCAGGTTCGGGAAAGTCTACCCTGATGAATATTCTCGGCTGTTTGGATAAGCCGACTTCCGGACAATATATTTTGGACGGAATGAATGTCGAAAATTTGTCTGCAGATGAGCTTGCCGAAATTCGTAATCATAAAATCGGCTTTGTGTTTCAGGGGTTTAACCTGCTGTCCAGAACTACGGCTCTGGAAAACGTGGAACTGCCGATGGTTTATTCCGGATTGTCGCCGGCTGAGCGCAAAGAACGCGCCGAAGAAGCTCTGAAAAAAGTCGGGCTGAAAGACCGTATGTATCATCAACCGAATCAGCTTTCGGGCGGACAGCAGCAACGCGTGGCCATTGCCCGGGCCATTGTTAATGATGCGCCGATTATCTTTGCCGATGAACCGACGGGAAACCTCGATACCAAAATGAGCGTTGAGATTATGGATTTGTTTACCAAGCTGAACAAAGAGCTGAAACGTACGATTATTCTGGTAACGCACGAAGAAGACATTGCCCGTTATGCCGACAGGATTATCCGAATCGTAGACGGGGAAATTCATTCTGACGAGAAGGTAAAATGATCGATTTATATACGATTTTTAACATAGCAATCCGAGCCATAAAGGCTAATAAAATGCGGTCTATTCTGACCAGCTTGGGTATTATTATCGGCGTGGCAGCGGTGATTGTCATGCTGGCGGTCGGAAACGGTGCTCAGACTTCAATTCAGAATGAGATGAAAACCATGGGTTCTAATCTGATTATTATTCGCTCCGGTGTGGCAACGTCCAGCGGTGTACGGGGCGGGCACGGTTCCCAACCGACGATGCGTATGAGCGACGGCGATGCCATTCAGGAAAAAATTCCGCAAATCAAACTGGCGGCTCCGGTGCTGGAAGAAACGGCTCAAATCGTTTACGGCAATGCCAACTGGTCTACCGGCGTTAACGGAACAGACCGTCGTTTGTTTGAGATCAAAGAATGGGATTTGGCTTATGGGCGAATGTTCAGCGAAACGGACATTAAAAGTGCTTCCAAAACGGCTATTCTCGGGCAGACGGTAGTTTACGAACTGTTTGGCGACGTTGATCCTTTAGGGCGGACTATCCGCATCAAAGGTATTCCGTTTCAGGTGATTGGCGTTTTGGATGCGCGCGGGCAGAACGGTATGGGACAGGATCAGGATGATGTTGTTTATATTCCCATTACGACAGCGCAGAAAAAGGTGATGGGAACGACTATTCCCGATCAGGTACGTATGGTGATGCTGCAGGCTGTAGATTCCGAAAGTACTTATACCTCACAGGACGAAATCCGGCAGTTGCTGCGTCAGCGCCATAATCTGGGCGCAAACAAAGAAGACGATTTTGTTATCCGCAATCTGACCCAAATGATGGAAATGATGGAGAATTCTACTAAAATCATGACGATTTTGCTCGGTTCCATCGCTTCCATTTCTTTGCTGGTCGGAGGTATCGGCATTATGAACATTATGCTGGTTTCAGTGACGGAACGAACGCGTGAAATCGGTATCCGTATGGCTATCGGCGCCAAGGCTTGGGATATCCGTTGGCAGTTTCTGATGGAATCGCTTGTCTTGTCCCTGATCGGCGGTCTGGTGGGGGTTGTGCTCGGTCTGATCGGTTCGGAAGCCGTATCGGCATTCAGTTCGCTTAAAACAGAAGTTTCCGTTTTTTATGTGTTGCTGCCGTTTTCTTTTGCCGGATTTGTCGGATTGTTTTTTGGTTTCTATCCTGCTTATAAGGCTTCTCTTCTTAATCCGATTAATGCGCTTCGCTATGAATAATACGCACCCGGACCGCACGGGCAATAAGGGTTCAACTCACAAAGTTCGTTTTGCACTTAAGTGGGCGAGGCCAGGCGAGCGCCTGGAGGCGCACCGAAGCCGCCCGCAACGGCGGGAGCGCACCCGAGCGGGTGAGGCACGAGGGCTTGCTACGTGCGGCCTGCTCCAGAAAATCCGCTGCCGTTTCCAAAGATGTGGTCGCCGCCTTGATTGTCGATACCGCCTGTCCCATGGAATCCAGCAAAGCGTCCAAATCATTAGCTCTGTTGGTAAGCGCTCGCGCCGTGTAATAAGAGGAAGGATTGTCAATTGCAGAGTTAACTTTTTTGCCGGTGGACAATCTGTTTTGGGTAGCGTCGACCTGTCTGCTGATATTCTGCAGGCTCAACAAATTGCTCCTCATACTTGCAGTCAGGCTTACTTTGTCCATGGTTGTCCTCTTTGATTACCGATAGCAACAAGATGTTAACTATCGCACAAATAAGCAACAAACAGGGATCATTTTTCCACAGAAAAATCCCTGCAAACCGTTGATATATAAAGTGTTAAAAGGGGTAGAGAAATATTGGGCTGAAAATTTATCCGTTTTTATTTTCCGTCAGAAATTTATCTGCTTCCAACGCGGCGACACAACCTGAACCGGCAGCGATTACAGCCTGACGAAACTGCGGATCTTTGACGTCGCCGGCGGCAAAAACGCCGGGAATGTTTGTTTTGCAGCTGTTGGGTTCTGTTTTGATGTAGCCGTTATCGTCCAGATTTATCTGCCCTTTGAAGATTTCTGTATTCGGGTGATGTCCGATGGCAATAAATACGCCGTCGACTTTCAGGGTTTTGCATTGATCGTTTTTAACGTTTTTGATCTTCAGCCCGGTGACGTTCAGAGGTGTTTCCGTCCCCAAGACTTCCTCTACCACGCTGTCCCATTCGACGGTGATTTTGGGGTTTTCGAGCAGACGTTTTTGCATTGTTTTGTCGGCACGCAGGCTGTCACGGCGGTGAATGAGCGTGACGGAGTTGGCAAAATTGGTCAAGTAGATAGCTTCTTCTACGGCTGTATTGCCACCGCCGACAACAGCAACATTGCGGTTACGGTAAAAGAAACCGTCACAGGTGGCGCAGCCGGAAACGCCGAAACCCCGGAATTTTTTCTCGCTGGGAAGCCCCAGCCAACGGGCGGAAGCTCCGGTTGCGATAATGACCGTATCTCCGCAGAACAAGTTATGGTTTTCGGAGTTGCATTCAAAAGGACGGCGGCTAAAATCGATTTCGACGATTTTGTCGTCGATAATCTGAACGCCCACGTTGTGAGCTTGGACGCGCATATTGTGCATCAGTTCGGAGCCAGCAATCGGCGTAGGAAAGCCCGGAAAGTTTTCAACATCGGTAGTGATGGTTAATTGTCCGCCGATTTGTTCGCCAGAAACCAAAACCGGTTTTAGTCCGGCCCGGGCGGCATAAATTCCGGCGGTGTAGCCGGCCGGACCGGAACCGATGATGAGAACGGGAGTTTTATATTCGGCCATTATCGTTTATCCTGATTAAATTTCTGTTTCGTTCCTTTCGACCGTGCAACTGCATTCCTCAGGGCTGCAAAAACAAACGGTATCCTTTTTAATATGCCGTCCTTTGTCTTTGATGTCAAGCCGTTCGCCGCTTATACAACCGCAATGATCCTGAGGGGTGCAGTTGCAGGTATAGTCGCTGACGTTGTTGGGAAAGGAACAGCCGCAATTATCGTCATCGCTGCATTCGCAGCGTTCGAGGCCGCAGTTAGACGGTTCGTTGTAATTTCTGGTATCCATATTTTTTCTCCTTATAAAAATAAAACTGCCGGATCCGTAGGAAGGGGCAGTTTTAATATAAGAAACGCGGCGGGGATTTAAATGTACTGGATATCGATAATTTCAAAAGATTTGCGTCCGCCGGGGGCCGTATATTCGGCAATATCGCCGACTTCTTTGCCGATCAGCGCTTTGGCCAGAGGAGAAGACAGCGAAATCTTGTTTTTTTCGATGTCGGCTTCATAGTCGCCGACAATCTGGTAACGTTTTTCTTCATCGGTATCTTCATCTGCAACCGAAACGGTGGCGCCGAAACGCACGACGTCGGCTTTGACAGTGCTGATGTCAATGACCTGTGCACGGCTGATAACGGCTTCAAGCTCCTGAATACGTCCTTCAATAAAGCTTTGTTTTTCTTTGGCGGCCGAGTATTCGGCGTTTTCGGACAAGTCGCCGTGGGAACGCGCTTCGGCAATGGCGGCGATGATGTTGGGGCGTTCAACGCCTTTTAAGTTTTTTAATTCTTGCTCAAGAGCAATGTAACCCTGTTTGGTTAACGGGAACTTTTCCATTTTTTCACCTATATGTCATGTATTTTAAGTTAGAAAAAACGAACTGCGAGGGCGGGAAGCCTTCACAGTCCGCAAATGTTTATAATGCTTTTAACTTAACACCAATTTAAAATAAATCAAGCAATTTCTTTTGGTGGTAAAAATGCTTTTTTTGTGTACATGGCTGAAGTTTGTGTTAAATTAAAGGCGTTTAATTCTATTTGGAGAACTATGGACATGAAAAAACTTTATCTCACTTCTATGGCGGCAGGTGCCTTGATGCTGGCTTCCGCTCCCGCCCATGCGATTGACAGTACCGGCTGCGGTCTGGGATCTATGGCCTGGCGCGGCCAGAGCGGCATTGCTCCGCAGGTTTTGGCCGTTACCACCAACGGGATTTTCGGAACTCAGACTTTCGGTATTACGTTCGGAACTTCGGGCTGCGATCCTAACGGCCGGGTTACCGGAGGCACCCAGAAGATGGTTTTGGCTTTCATGGAAAACAATATGGAACAGTTTGCTCTTGACGCGGCTGCCGGGCACGGCGAGACTCTTGATACGCTGGCCGGAATTATGAACATGGACAAAGAAATCGTGGCGCGGAAAGCGCAACGGAATTTTGCCGCTTTGTTTACCGATCCGAATATTGATGCGGTTGATCTGACTTTGAATTTTATTGAAGTTATGAAGGCTTAAAGTCCGGTACGGATATGTTGAGAAAAAGGGGCTGCGGATACCAAGTCATTTGCAGGGCAGTGGCAGGAGCCGCAGCCTCTTTTTTGTTTTGTATTTCAGCTGCGGCGTCTGATTTTGCCCTGAGTCCGGCATGGCTGGCATTGGGGCATTATCAGCCGCACGGCAACGGGTATGAAAGCTCCGTTGATTCGGAAAATTTCTTTTTGAGTGCGGACGGAAAAATTAATCCACAGCATGAACTTGATGCGACAATTGCTTTGTTTCAGTCAAATGACGACAAAACAAAATGCCTGTTCCCGGCCAGGTATAAGCTTTTGAAAAAACACGGGCTGATTGATTATGAATTTCCCGAATGCGAAGAATTGGAAAAGTTTTATGACGATCTGCGTCCGGCCGGGGTTACATTGCTTTTTACCGATGCCTATATGAACAATCCGTCTTCTTTGTTCGGGCACACGCTTTTGCGAATCGATACGGCCCGAAAAGGAACTCAGCTTTTGGCGCACGGGGCAAATTACGGTGCTTTTACCGCCGGGCAGGAAAACAGCGTTCTGTTTGCAGTTTACGGCTTGACAGGAGGTTATTACGGCGGGTTTACGGTTAAACCGTATTACGATATTATCAATACCTACAACAATATTGAGAATCGCGATATTTGGGAGCTTAATCTGAACTTTTCATCCGAGGAGCTGGATTTTTTCGTGGCGCATTTGTGGGAGATCGGCCATACGCAGTCGCGCTATTATTTCTTTACGCGCAACTGTTCTTATATGCTGATGGAAACTCTTGATGCCGTGCGACCGTCATTGCAGCTGGCGCGGCAGTTTCCGCTGCAGACCATTCCGCTTGATAGTTTCAAAGCCGTTTACCGAACGCCGGGACTGGTGAAAAATGTCAATTATCGTCCGTCGCGACAGGCTAAAATCAGACACCGTTACAAGCAGATGTCGTCAGCGCAGAAAAAGGCCTATTACCAGGCAATTGGGGATCAGGATTATGAAATGCAGGGATTGACGGATGCTGAAAAAGCAGACATCTTGGAAACGGCCTATCAGTTTGTCCAATATCAATATGTGGCGAAAAAACTGGAATTAAAGGATTATCGTCGCCAAAGCTTTCAGACGGCAGTTGCACGCAGCAGGCTTGCGGAACCCGGAAAAATTTCCGATCCCGAGGAAGGAAAGTCGCCACTGAAAGCTCATGAATCAATGCGGGCGACCGTTGCGGCGGGGTTTAGGAACGGCGAAGCTTTTCAGGAAATCAGCTATCGTCCGGCCTATCATTCGCTGACGGACGACGGTTTCGGCTTTTTGCGCGGGGCGGAGATTAATTTTTTGAATACGACGCTGCGCCATTATGACGAACGGGACAAATATGTGCTGCAGCAGTTTGATCTGGTCGGGATACGTTCCCTTTCTCCGGTGGACGGAATGTTTGCCCCGATTTCTTTTCAGATTTTGGCAGATGTACGCCGCGAAACGAATCCCCAAACCGAAAAAGAGGGATATACGGCAAATTTGACGGTCGGCGGCGGTGGGAGTTATGCGTTGTCTGAAAATGTTTGGGCTTTTGCGATGACTAATCTGCACGCGGCTTACGGCGGTTTTTTGCCCCGCAACCAATATGCCGGAGCAGGGTTAGGCGGAGGCTTGTTTGCAGATTTTGGCCGGCTGCGTCTGCTGGCGGAAGTTGAAAAGATTTTTGCCAGTTCGAAATTCGGCAGTCGTATGTTTTATAAAGGCGAGGCCGCTTTTACCCTTGACAGAAACTGGGCGTTGGCGGCCAACTATAAATATGAGCAGAATTACGGCCGCGATACGGAGGAGTTTTCGGCCGGCGTGCGCCGTTATTTTTGATACAGGACTTTTTGCCCGGAGTTGGCAATGAAGTTGCGGGCGCGAGCGGAAGCGTTTTCGCCTGAGGTTTGTACACGGACGATAATTCCGCCGTTTATGATGCCGGCGATAAAGGTTTCATCATTGTTTTCGCGAACCAGATAGCTGTTGTCGCCAATATTTTCCAACTTGAATTCGTTAAGCTCAAACCGGTGCCCTTTGAGGTCGGCAAGGGGCTGTGCGGATTCCTGCCTGGTTTGGGAATCCGTTTTGGCGGCAATGGCCGCGCGCAGATTGTTCAGGGCTTCGTCATTTTGTACAAAAGAAAAATCAAGAGTTTTGCCGTTTTCGTTTTTGCTGCCGGAAACGGCAAATTTATCTTGTGCAGAAGCATTTTTCTGTTGTTTGTAGTTTTTATATTCTTTAAGCTCGTCATTAAGCTGTTTGACTTGGGTGTTGATTTCCTGATTCATTTGTTCGGCGGCTTTGCTAAACACCCTGTTTTCTTCCAGAGATTTCATCAGCGGCGGCAGAGTTTTGAAAACGTCCTGCATCATCTGGCTCATACTTTGAGCCATGACCGGCATCATCTGTTGCATCTGCCGATCCATTTCCTCAAAGGATTTCTGCATAGTGGCTTGGGTTTGCTCCAGGCTTTTTTGAACTTCGGCATTGGCAATTTCTTCAGCTTCAGCCTGAAAACTCAGGCATAAAGATATGGCAAACAACAAAAATTTTTTCATTTCTTTTCTCCTCTATTTATAAAATAGTGCAGTGCGGGCAGAAAGGCAATTGATTTTTTGCGGCAATAAATGTATGTTAACAGCAATGCAGCTAATTTAAGGAGAAAAGAAATGTTACGCGAAGATTTGCAAAAGGCACTTAAGGAGGCCATGCTGGCTCATGATGCGGCGACGACCGGTGCGGTGCGTCTGATTATTGCCGGCATGAAGGAAAAAGACGTTGAAGCCCGCGGCAAAGGCGCTAAGGAAGCGACGGAAGCAGAGTTGTTGTCGATGATGCAGACCATGGTTAAACAGCGCAATGATTCGATTAAGATGTTTATGGACGGCAACCGCCCTGAACTGGCTGAGAAAGAAAAAGCGGAAATAGCAGTTATTGAACGTTTTATGCCCAAACAGCTGAGCGATGCCGAGACCGAAGCCGCTATTAAGGCCGTTATTGCAGAAACCGGCGCCGCTTCCATGAAAGATATGGGCAAAGTGATGGGTGCGCTGAAGGCAAAATACGCCGGGCAGCTGGATATGGGCAAGGCCAACGGTATTCTTAAAGGTTTGCTGGGGTAATCCGCATTTGAAAAGCAACGGCGGGCTCTAGGAAGCGCCGCCGTTTTTTTGCGCTTGACAGTAAAGCTTGGATTGGTAAAGTAGCGGTAGTTGCGGCAATTTGCGGGAAAATAATGGCGAATACTGATTTACAGCGGTTTTGTGATGAATTAAGGGCAAAAATTTCGATTGCCGACGTGGTCGGGCAAAAGGTTAAGCTTACCCGCAAGGGCAGGGAATATACAGGTTTGTGCCCTTTTCACAATGAAAAAACGCCGTCTTTTACCGTTAATGAGGCCAAAGGGTTTTATCATTGTTTCGGCTGCGGGGCGCATGGCGACATTATCAAATTTGAAATGGATGCCAACGGCCTGACCTTTATTGATGCGGTGGATAAACTGGCACATAAAGTCGGGATGCAGCTGCCTAAACTTACTCATGAAAATAAAGAACAGGCAGAGAAGCGTGCATCTGCCTACGACATTATGGAAATGGCCGCCAAATTTTTTGAGAAAAACCTGCGCCTGACCGGCGGCAAAGAAGCATTGGATTATCTTTATGCCCGAGGTTTTGACGATGCAATTATTGCCAAGTTCCGTCTGGGTTTTGCGCCAAACAACAACGGGCTGAAAGCGCAGCTGACATCAAAAGGCGTTACGGAACAGGAAATGGCGGAACTTGGGCTTTTGACCATTCCTGAAGGGCGCCGTCCGCATGATTTTTTCCGCAACCGGGTAATGATTCCGATTATTGATAAACGCGGCAAAGTGATTGCTTTCGGGGGCAGGGTGATGGACGGCAGCCAGCCAAAATATCTGAACTCGCCCGAGACGCCGGTTTTCAATAAACGCCGGGTGCTGTACAATCTCAACAATGCCCGCGAACCGGGATATGACGCCAGGGCGCTGATTATCTGCGAAGGTTATATGGATGTGATTGCCATGGACAAATATGGCATTAATTATGCCGTGGCACCATTGGGGACGGCCTTGACCGAGGATCAGATTGCCGAAGCCTGGAAGGTCGTGCCAGAGCCGATTTGCTGTTTTGACGGCGACAGCGCCGGCGTGCGGGCGGCTGTTCGTTCGGTTGATCGTGTATTGCCGATTTTAAAGCCCGGGTATTCCCTGCAATATGCTTTTTTGCCTGACAAAATGGATCCGGACGAGTTTTTGAAAGCAAAAGGAAAAGAAGAATTTCTTAAGGTGATAAATGACACAATGCCGCTTAAGGAGTTGCTATGGAAGAAAAATGTCGACGGGCAGCCTCTGAATACGCCGGAACAAAAGGCCCTGGTGGAAAAAAATATCAAAGAGGAAGTGGCTAAAATTTCCGACGAAACGGTTCGCGGCTATTATGTTCAGGATATGAAAAGCAAAATTTACCATGAAATCGGTCGCGGCGCCTGGCAGCCGCAAAAACGCGACTATAAAAAAATATCCCGTTCCACAGTGGTTTGGGGCGGAAATGTTAAGACCAATCTGGACGATTTGTCGGCACAGTATGTGGTTTCGGCACTGGCCTGTTATCCGCGCCTGATTGAGGAATATGAGGAAAGGCTGTTTGATTTTGAGATTAAAAATTCCCGATTGCACGGGCTCTTTGAAACTTTTTTTGAAATTGCCCATGAACATGAAGATCTGCATGACGCTTCTGAACTGCAGGAGTTGGTAAAAACAAAAGGAATGGCGGAAGAATTTGAAAAATATGTCGAAATCAAAATGATGTTGCGGCAGAATCCGGATATTATCAAAATGCGCCATAATTTGGACGAGGCAATTACGGAAGTGCAGCTGCGCCAGTTGGAAAAAGACATTCGCGAATGCGTGCGGATTATGGAAAGCGAGTCGTTTTCCGAGGAAGTTTATAACCGTTATGAGTCGCTCAAAAAAGAACGGGACGCTATTTTGGGAGAACGGGAAGGCGAATGAGGGAAAAGTCGTGGTTCCCGGTATTGTGGGCGAATCGGAGAGAATCGCGATTTTTTTTGATAAAATTGTGCGCTTTGAGACTTGACATTTGGCTCAAAAATTATTAAAAGTGCTCTAGCTGAAAATTTATGCAAAAACCGGTTTTTTAAGGAACGTTAATGTCAGATATGGAAAATCAGGATCTGTATGAGGGCGCGTCGGCCGACGCTCCCTTAATCGATTCTTTGGGCAGCGCCGTTAAACGTCTGCTTGATAAGGGGAAACTCCGCGGTTATATTACGGTTGAAGAACTTAATAAGGCTCTGCCTCCGGAAAGGGAGTCTTCGGAGCATATCGAAGATATTATGGCGGAAATTTCAGATATGGGTATCAGCATCATTGCCGAAGCCGATGTTGACAGTTTTGAACCGGATATGGTTGAAGACGATAGCTTTGATGATGAAGAGGACGAAGGCGGAAATTTTGACGAAAAGGAAATGGGGCGCAATGATGATCCCGTCCGCATGTATCTGAAAGAAATGGGATCAGTCGAGCTTTTGTCGCGCGAAGGGGAAATTGCCATCGCCAAACGTATTGAAGCCGGTAAAACCGTCATGATTGACGGCTTGTGCGAAAGCCCGATGACTATTAAAGCGATTGCCGGCTGGCGAGATGAACTGGTTAATGGCACCATGCAGTTGCGCGATATTGTCGATTTGGAAATGATGTACGGCGACGATGCCGATGTCATGGCCTATGAAGAGGAAGATACCAGCGCCAACGAGGATTTTGACAAGGTTGCCGAAGAGTTGGCCAAAAAGGAAAATCTGGATGACATTGACGAAGAGCTGGAAGACGATATTGAGTTAGACAGCACGGTTGAAGACGAAGCCGAGGAAGACGACGTTGACGACGATATGGGTGAAGGCGGCGAGGATGAAGACGGATCTGCTGATGATGACCTGGACGGTAACGGCAACCGGGCCGCGGCTTCCGTGTCGGCAATGGAAGAGGCTTTGAAGGAGCCTGTGTTAGATATTTTGAACAAAATTTCCAGCTATTATGATGATTTGAAAAAAATTCAAAATCAGCGCGTGGCGGCAATTATTGCCGGAAAAAGTGTTACACCGGCTGTTGAAAAGCATTATCTGAAAGTCAAAAAAGATTTGGTTGAACTGATGAGTTCAATCCATTTGAATGCAACCCGTGTCGAACAACTTGTCGAACAGCTTAACGGGCTGAACAAAAGATTAATGGGGTTGGAAGGAAAATTGCTGCGTTATGCCATGTCCTGCAAGATTAAGCGGGAAGATTTTCTGGACGCCTATCAGAAATCTGAGCTAGATCCCAACTGGCTGGAAAATGTTTCGCACAAAAAAGATAAACACTGGCAGGCTTTTGTGGAAAAATACGGTTCGGAAATTGTTGAACTGCGTGATTCTGTCGCTCAGATGGCTCAGGAATGCGGGCTGCCAATCAGCGAATATCGCCGGATGGTTGACACAATCAAGAAAGGCGAAAGAGAGGCTGAGCGCGCCAAAAAAGAAATGATTGAGGCTAATTTGCGTTTGGTGATTTCCATTGCCAAAAAATATACTAACCGCGGCCTGCAGTTTTTGGATCTGATTCAGGAAGGAAACATCGGCCTGATGAAGGCGGTTGACAAGTTTGAATACCGCCGGGGTTATAAGTTTTCGACCTATGCGACCTGGTGGATACGTCAGGCAATTACGCGTTCGATTGCCGATCAGGCACGTACGATTCGTATTCCGGTGCATATGATTGAAACGATTAACAAGCTGGTTCGTACGTCTCGCCAGATGTTGGCGGAAATGGGGCGCGAACCGGTTCCTGAGGAGTTGGCGGCGCGTTTGTCTATGCCGTTGGAAAAGGTGCGCAAGGTGATGAAGATTGCCAAAGAGCCTGTTTCTCTGGAAGCTCCGGTAGGGGATGAAGAAGATTCCTCCCTGGGAGATTTTATTGCCGACGACAGTGCTTTACAGCCCTTGGATTCGGCAATCCATTCCAACTTGAAGGAAACCTGCACGCGGATTTTGTCTTCCTTGACGCCTCGCGAGGAGCGCGTGCTGCGCATGCGTTTCGGCATCGGGATGAATACGGATCATACGTTGGAGGAAGTAGGGCAGCAATTTAACGTTACCCGTGAACGCATCCGCCAAATTGAGGCTAAAGCCTTGCGTAAACTCAAACATCCGAGCCGTTCGCGCAAGTTGAGAAGTTTTTTGGATCAATAATAAAAAAAGCCGGCAGCAGAGTATGCCGGCTTCTTTTCAGGGGTATGTCATGACTTGTGTTTATTCTCCGACAGATGTTGAAATTATGAGAAAAACGGATTTATCCAAGAACAAATCCCGTTTGCAGGAACTGGTTGATTTTGCCAAGGCTTCTGGATTTCGGCGGTTGGGAATTGCCAATTGCAAAAGCGTGCAGCCATATGCCGATAAATTGGCGAACATTTTGAGGCAGGCAGGGTTTGAAGTATTTACGGTTAATTGCAAGGAAAGCGGGTTGAAAGGATCTGATGTTTGTAATGAACTCCGAGGACCTTGCTGCGATCCGCTTTTTCAGGCGGCGTTTTTGAATGAGAAAAAAACAGAATTTAATATTGAAGTCGGATTATGTTTGGGGCATGGCCTCTTGTTTCAAAAATATTCGCAGGCCGCGGTTACCTCATTTTTGGTTAAAGATTTTGCGCATATGCATAATACGGCTGCTGCTTTGGAAGATATTCCGGCTTAATCTCCGCGGTATTTGGCTTGTTTCCAGGCAAGCAGGAGTTCCGGTCTGGAAGCGTAGGGAGCCCGGGCAAGGCGACGGGCAAGTTCTTTCTTTTTTTCGGCCAGCTGTTTGCGGCGGGTATTTTCTTTTATCAGAGCGTCCTGGCGGGCGCTGACAGGGGAATCTTCCGCAGATGCGTGCAAATCAAACAGAACAGCCATGTCTTTAAAGCTTACTTCCAGTGTCCGATTTTTTCCCCGGCGTTTCATGTCTTGGAATGTTTTGATAATTTCGGGGTCAATTTTAGGACGGATATATTCCTGATATTGGCGTATACGGTAATTAGCCGCTGGTTCATATTTTAACCTGATGTTTCCATTGCCGAAGTCAGTTAAGATAATTCCCGATTCAACTCTTTCGGCGCCAGGATCGGCAATGCGTCGCATTTGCAGCAGACAATCGTGTGTCAATTCGTTTTCGTGTCTGGATAAGCCGGCCGGATAAATGTCGACAAAAATCTTTTCCGGACAATGATTGGAATTTTTATAGCAGATAACACGATATTGCTCGAACATATCCTTTTACTCCGATGATGTTTTTTGACAAATTATATTGCAGAAAAAATATTTTGTCTATATTTAATTTGTTTGTCATAAGAGTAAAATTTGCTTGACTATGACTGGTTTTTGACTTATTTTTCAACCTGTTTCCGGCGAACGGGCCCATAGCTCAGTTGGTTAGCCGGAGGCTAAAAAGGTTGCCTGTGGCAAGCTTTTTAACGACGGGTGCAGCGGAGTTAGGCTGCGAGCGAGGCGAGAGCCGAGTTGAAGCAGGCGTTACGAGCAAACGACAGAAGCGGAGTTGATGAGGCGATGAGCCGAATTATACGAAGCGCGTCAGGCCTGCTCTTGGAAAGAATTATTGTGAAGCAAGAATGCTGTTTTTTGTAAACAGGTAAAGTTGCGGGCCCATAGCTCAGTTGGTTAGAGCAGGCCGCTCATAACGGTCTGGTCGTTGGTTCGAGTCCATCTGGGCCCACCATAGTTAACAGCTCCTATCGCGGGAGCTGTTTTTGCGTCGCTACGGAAAGCTTTGCTTTCCTACTTACGCGAACAACTAACCTTTGTTGCGGCTGAAGCCTAACAAAGCTAAGAGAAGTTTCTTTTATAAATCAATAGGTTAGACTAGTTCGGAAGTTGCAAATTTCAAAATCAGATTTGGGGAAGTTTATGCGGCTGTGAAAACAGCTGCTTTTTGTTTTGTGATATTTTTCTTTGATTTTTGAGAAGTTTTTTTAATCATGAGATTGTGTCGGCAGCTTGCATAGTTTTTTTATAGGCTTAAATCAAAGTTGGAAAATTTTTATAAAAAAGTACTTGACTTAGAGTAAACTCTAAAAATTATACTTTGTAAAAACATACTTGCCGTGGCAGCCGGAAATGCAGCGGCAAGTATGTCGGAAAGCGACCGCCGGACAATATGCGGGCAGGGTGTCCGGCAGAAGAAGGCATTTAAGGATTTTTGATTTAAGGTATAAATATTGAAGGAGGAGAACATGAAAGTTTTGCTGATTAACGGCTCGCCAAATAAAAACGGCTGCACTTATACCGCTTTGCAGGAAATTGCCGATCAACTGAAAAAGGAGGGTATCGGTTCTGAAATTTATCATATCGGAACGGAAGCGATCCGTCCTTGTCTTGCCTGCCGGGCATGTGCCAAACTCGGTAAATGCGTTATAAACGACAAAGTTAATGAATTTGTTGACAAAGCTGCGGAATTTGACGGTTATATTATCGGTTCTCCGGTTCATTATGCTTCGGCCAGCGGTGTTGTCGTGCCGTTTTTGGATCGGGCTTTCTTTTCGTCTTTTTTGGGCGGTCGCGGCATTTTCCGCCACAAACCCGGTTCGGCAATCGTCAGCGCCAGGCGCGCCGGCACGACGGCGACAATTGACCAGCTCAATAAATATTTCCAGATTGCGGAAATGCCGGTTATTTCGGGACGTTATTGGAATATGGTTCATGGCGCAACTCCTGCAGAAGTTGTTCAGGATAAAGAAGGAATGCAGAATATGCGTATTTTGGCCAAAAACATGGCTTATCATTTAAAATGTCAAGAAGCTGCCGCAAAGGTCGGAATAACGCCTCCCACACCGGAGACGGTCGAATTTACTAACTTTATCAGGTAAAGGAATTGCGAAATGATGAAAAAACTTTTGGTTTCGCTTGTTTTGGGAACAATGTTGTTTTTAGGAGAAAATGCTATGGCACAGGAGGTTTTGAACGCCAAACAGAAATCAATTGCGACAGCTGCCGCGTATGCGGCCCGCGGTGACCAGAAAGGGTTGCGGCAGGCTTTGATTGATGGGCTTGATGCGGGAGTCACCGTTAACGAGTTTAAGGAAATTTTAGTGCAGGTATATGCTTATTGCGGGTTTCCGCGGAGCTTGAATGCCTTGAACACCCTGATGCAGGTTGTAGACGAACGCGGCAATCGTGATGAACAAGGGGCGCTGCCCGGAGCCAAACCCAAAGGCAACAGTCTGGATTACGGCACGGAAAACCAAACCAAGCTGGTAGGTGCGCCCGTGCAAGGAAAATTGTATGCTTTTGCGCCGGCGATTGACGAGTTTCTGAAAGCGCATTTGTTTGGAGATATTTTTGCCCGCGATAATGTTGACTGGCAAACCCGAGAGCTTGCCACGATTGCAATGCTGGCTTCTTTAACCGGTGTTGACAGTCAATTGAAAAGCCATATTAATGTTGGCAAACACAATGGTTTGACAGATGCACAGGTGAAAGAGGTCTTGGAAATTGCTTCCGAGAGCGGTGCGAAAAACGTTTTGTTCGGTTTTGGTGCTGAGAATACTGCTTATGCCAAATACTTTGTCGGCCAGAGTTATCTGCAGCCTTTGGCAAATGACGGGGTCAATGCATCCAACGTTACTTTTGAACCCGGAGCTCGCAATAACTGGCATATTCATCGTAAAAGCGGACAGACACTGTTAGTGGTTGCCGGGCGCGGTTACTATCAGGAATGGGGAAAGCCCGCGCAGGTGTTGAAAGCCGGTGATGTTGTCAGTATTCCCGAAGGGGTTAAGCACTGGCACGGCGCAGCCAGAGACAGTTGGTTTACGCATATTGCCATATCCGTCCCGACGGAAGGCGCTTCTACCGAATGGCTGGAAGCTGTCAGCGAGGATGAATACGGAAAGCTGTAATAAACACGGCTTTAGGGGAAACAAAACGGCTCTTTTTTCAAAAGAGCCGTTTTGATGTTGACTTTCCGGAGGCCAATAAATAAGTTAATATGGCTGGTTGCCGGGCGATTTCGATTTTCCGCCGACAGGCTTTTAAAGGCGGGAAAAGACAGTGTTTTTTATATGAAGCGTTAGGAGGAAAACAGTGTCTTGGTTTTATTTGCTGATTGCCGCAATGTTTGAAGTCGGGTGGCCGGTAGGTTTGAAAATGGCCGAAATATCTTCTTTGAAAGCGGCTTGGATTGTTTTTGCCGTTGTTGCCATGGCTTTCAGCGGTATTTTTTTGTATGTGGCACAAAAAGAAATTCCCATTGGTACGGCATATGCCGTATGGACGGGCATTGGCGCCAGCTGCACTTTTATTGCCGGCGTTTTGTTTTTTCAGGACACACTATCTTTAATGCGCGCTCTGGGTGTCGTGCTTATCATCACCGGTGTGGTATTTTTGAAATACGGTCATTAATGGCTTTATTTTTCTTTGCCGTTGGTCTTTGTTTTCAGGCTGCCGTCGGTAAACAGCTTGTTTAATCCGCTGATGGGAATATAAGCCATTTGCGGCCGGTGGCATACTTCATAATTTACCTCATAAAGGTTTTTGCGGAATATTTCCAAAGACAGCCAGGGATTATCAAGCGTATGCCGGCCCAAAAATCTCCGCGAAGCTTCGTTTATCAGCGGTTTGAGCGCTTTTTGAGCATATTGTCTTCGTTTGGCGGCTTCTGCCGCATCAGTAGTTTCGGCGGCGAAATTTTCAACGGCAACAGCTCCCAGATATCCGTCAAGAGAGCGGTACATACCGGCATAGTCGCGGACGGCAATGTGTTTTTGTTTGCGTTGCTCAAGCGGCAGTGCCGGTTCTCCGGCAAAATCGGTGAATTTGAGGTCATTTTCTTCGGTTACCAGAACCTGTCCAAGGTGAAAATCGCCGTGCACCCGGCAGATAGTTTCCGGGGCAGGGCTGTTTCTGATTTTTTTAATTTGTCGGCTGACAAACTTTGAGGTTAGCCCATCCCAATTTTTCAAAAGTTTCCGGGTTTGGGTTTTTGACGGTTCGGGAAGGTTTTCAAGATTATCGGCAATGTTGCGTTTGGTTTGATACAGCAAAACTTCCATCTGTTTTTGGTAGGTACGGAGGTATGCGGCATCCGCTTGTTGCGGCGTGAAGGCCGGATTATCGTCTTTTTGGGACAGACAGTCGAGCATTTCCTGCGTTTTTTGGCCCAGTTTGTCTATCAATGCCATAAATTCCGGGCAGTTATTTTTATTCAGGAGTACATGATCCGCATATCCCCGGTACAGTTTTTCCTTTATATATTTGAGAGAATAATTCCACATATCTCCTTTGTTTTTGACGAATTCCTGGATGATACCTGATGACGCTTTTTGGTTTTTGTCATTATACAAAACCAGAAAACCATATGTCTGCGGCATGACAAGGCTTTGGTCCCGCATCAGTTTTTTGTTCATTTCAAATTCGGGATTTTCGTTTTCCGAAAAAGCCAGAATGCGTTCGAGTTTGAATGCCAGCCGCTTGTCTCCCACGACGACGGTGGTATTACTTTGCTCGACACCCAGAGGGCGGGAAGCTTCATTTTTGCAGTCTTTGAGGACAGAGGCAGAGGTAGCTTCAAATTCAAGATGCCAGCCGCAGGGAAAATCAATGCGGTTTCTGTTTTTTTCAAAATGACTGACAAGGGATGTCCAGAAATCTTTTTCCGCAACGGCATCCTTATAAGTGACGCCGTTTAACTTGACACTGTTTTTATCGGCAGGGTCTTTGGCACGTTTGAGCGGCATCATGAAGCAGCGTTCTTTTTTATCGGCAAATTCGACGCGGCCGACAGCCAGAATTTTGTCTTTGCCAAAAGCGGCAGTATTAAAAGTTATGTTATGAACTTGGCCATTGCTGATTTCTGATTTGAAATTGCACCAACGCTGATTATACAAATAATCTTTTATGTTTTTTAAATTGCTCATGTTTTTCTTTGGGGGTTGTAAAAATATATGCTTAGTTTATAATCAAATATCTTCGGAGTAAAGCATTATTTTGTCTAAAAACCATCCGAGCAAAGGAAGAAAATGAAAAAAATTGATGAACTGGCTGAAGTCTATAAAATTGCGCCGTCGTATGTTGACAAGACGGGAAAAGTTCACTATACCGATGACCGCGTACGCCGTTTTTTTCTGAAATCCATTCTCGGCAGAGAACTGTCCGACGAACTGCTGGCGCGTAAGCTGTCTGAGGCGAATTTGCCCAAAATCCTGCCGGAAGTTGTATCTTTTTTTGAAAATGAAAAGATTGTGCTGAAGCCGGAAAAGGTGAGTGGCAGTTTTGAACTTTCTCTTATTGATGAAGACGGTCGGACCGTCTGGCAAAAAGACTGCCGCGGCGGTTCGGAAATTGAAATCGACGGCATTTCTCCCGGCTATTACGAGCTTGTGGCAAAGGAAGACGGCCGTTGTCATAAATCCCTGTTGATATATGCGCCGGTATTGTGTTATCAGCCTCCGTTTCTGAAAAGAAAAGAACATTTGAGCGGCGTATCGCTGATGTTGTATGCCTTGCATTCCCGTAACAGCATGGGTATCGGAGATTTTGGAGATTTGGCAGAAATTATTAAGCTGACGGCGCAAAACGGCGGGGATGTTGTCGGTGTTAACCCTTTAGGCGTTATGTCCGCTGCTAATATGGTCGATGATGCCACCGCCGACGTGTCGCCTTACCGGACACTGAGCCGGCTGTTTGTAAATTATGGCTATCTGGATTTGCGTTGTGAAGAAGATTTTGTAAAATCGGCGGCGGTCAGCGCTTTTATGCGGGACGGAAAAACAACGGCCTTGTTAGAGCGATTGAATGCTTCGGATCTGGTTTTGTATAAAGAAGTCCTGACATTGAAACTTAAAATACTTGAGCTGATGTTTGAGCATTTTTTGCAATGTGCCGATGCTGAGAGGAAATTGCAATTTGAAACTTATAAGGCTGACAAGGGTGAAGCTTTGGCCAACTTATGTCTTTTTGAGGTTTTGACGGAAGAAGCGGGGGCCAACAGCTTTTGGCGGCACTGGAAGCAAGGGCTGAACGATGCTGCTTCGGTCAGTGTCAGGGCTTTTGCAAAACGAAAGCGCAGGCGGATGGAGTTTTTTGCCTATTGTCACTGGCTGGCGGAACTGCAAGTGAAGAAACTACAGGAATTGGCTGTTTCTCTGGGAATGAAAATTGGATTATATACGGATATGCCGATTGGCGCAGCGTCAAATGGTTGTGAAGTTTGGGAAAATCCCGATGTCTATGTTTTGGATTGTACGATCGGTGCGCCTGCGGATCCGATGCGTCCGCGCGGACAGAGTTGGGGGTTTAATCCCTATCATCCGGAGGAATTGATCCGGCAGCATTATGCGCCATTTATCCGCCTGGTGCGGGAGAACATGAAAAATTCCGGGGCTCTCAGAATTGATCATGCTATGGGGTTGCAGCGTTTGTTCTGGGGCTTTTTTGAACGAGGAAATCCTGTGGTGCAGGGTGCCTACGTTTATTATAACCTTAAAGATTTGACGGCGATTCTTTCTTTGGAAAGCAATCGCAGCCGGTGTCTGGTTGTCGGGGAAGATTTGGGTACCGTTCCGGATGGGTTCAGGGAGTATATGGCTGAGCACGGGCTTTTGTCTTATAAGGTATTTTACCGCCAAAAGGAAAAAAACGGTGCATTTGTCCGGCCGAAAGATTATCAGTATCTTTCCCTGGCGCAGACGTCAACGCATGACCAGGCGACGGCCTGCGGTTTTTGGGCCAATGAAGATATTGAAGTGTTTAACGGCAGAGGTTTGTATGTGAATGAAACACAATATCTAGAAAATTTGTCCGGGCGGCGGAAAGACCGTGAGAATATGCTGAAGGCTCTGGTCCGGGACAACATCATTCCGGATTGTGAGGCGGACAGACTTAAGACGGATGTTGAAAAAGGGGAAATTATTCCCGACGATATCGGCTTATATGTAAATCAGTTTGGTGCCAGCACTAACAGCGCATTGTTTTTGGTACGTTTGTGTGACATATACAAACAACGGGAACTTGACAATGCACCAGGAACGGTTTTTGAATATCCCAACTGGCGCCGTAAACTGAGCGTCAGCGTTGAGGATATCGCAGCGGGGAAAGCATTTGCAGAGAGTATGAAAATTGTCAATGATAACCGTCCGAAAACGGTTTGATTTCCACCGTCCGGCGGAATTTGCTTGACATTGCAGGGATAACGTGTTTTGCCTTAAGCTTATTTAAGGAGGTTCTGATGAGAAAAAACGTTTATTCTTCAAAATCACAGGCGCTGATGCTGGCATTTCAAAAAGATGAAACGACAAGCGCGCTGATTTACACGCATTTTGCAAAACAGGTAAAAGATAAAAAAGAGCGCGAGCTGTTGCAAAAAATCGCTCATGACGAAGAAACACATGCGCAAATTTGGCAGCATTATACCGGACAGAAGGTGCGTCCGAATATGCTGAAGGTGTGGTGGTACCGTTTTCTTGTTTATCTGCTGGGTTATACTTTTGTTATTAAGTCGCTGGAGCTGCATGAATATGAAGGCATTGAAAGCCTGAAGCCGCTGGAAGAAGAAATCCCGGAGGTAAAAAGGATTATTGCGGATGAAAAAGAGCATGAAAAACAATTGATTGACATGCTGGATGAAGAACGGCTGAATTATGTCGGCGCCATGGTTCTGGGGTTGAATGATGCGCTGGTCGAACTGACGGGAACCATTGCCGGGCTGACTTTTGTTTTGACCAATACCACCCTGATTGCCATGGCCGGGATTATTACCGGCATTGCGGCAACTTTGTCGATGGCGGCGTCAAATTATCTGGCCGAAAGGGCCGACGGCAATCCTAAGGCTTTGAAAGCAAGTTTTTATACGGGGATTGCATATCTGGTAACGGTTGTATTTCTGGTGTTGCCGTATCTGCTTTTTCCGGAAGGGATGTTTGTTGCCGCTTTGGTGTGCATGATCGGTATCGTTGTCTTTTTGGTTTTTGTTTTCAATTATTATATTGCGACTGTAAGGTCAGAAGCTTTTTGGCCCAAGTTTATCGAAATGGCCACCATCAGTTTGTCTGTGGCGTTAATTTCATTCCTGATCGGGCTTGTTGCCAAAATGTGTTTCGGAATTGATGTCGGCTAACCTGCCAGATATAAAAAAGCTGCCGTCTGGCAGCTTTTTTTTTATTTGATTTTAATATGAGTGGTCGTGCAGTTGTCGTTGGAAACGGTACCCATGAAAGCGTTCATGTGAACCTGGCACTTTTCAATGGTAAGACCGTTTTCGCCGTCTGCGGAAATGTTGGTTACGAAAGGTCCGGCGTTGGTGCAGGCGCTGATGAGCATAAGGATTGGCAGAATAAGATATTTTTTCATTATAAGTCTCCGTTTGGTTCAAATCGTCAGCAGGATAAGGCATATTTCAATAAAAGGCAAGAAAGTATTGGCGGTGATTGAAAATATTTCAGGGTCTGCCGGTGCTTTTATGGTATCTGTCAAATATTGAAATATGTGGCAAACCCTGAAAACCCTCTGTTATTTATTTTGCAGCTTTTTTCCGTAAATTTCGATTTTGTGTCCGAGCATATCGTAGCCGTTCTGCCGGGCAATTTTTCTTAGCAGATTGTCCAGTTCACAGCTTGAGAATTCTTCTATTTTGCCGTTGTCGCGGTCAATGATATGATGATGATGGTCTTTAGCCGCGGCAGCCGTTTTTTCATAAACGGCTTCAATATCGGGAAATTCGTGTTTTTCGAGCAGATTGAGCGAACATAGCGTATTGACCGTGCGGTAGACGGTAGATAAACCCAGACCCGGGTCCAGTTGTTTGGCCGCGGTGAAAATTCCGTTTATGGTCATATGTCCGGAAGCGTTTTCAAGGACGTTGAAAACAGCCAGTCTTGAAGCTGTGAGGCTGATCCCTTTTTGTTTGAATATTTTTTCAAAAACAGACATTTGTTTCCCTCTTATGTTTGAGAATGATAATCATTTTCAAATATAAATCAATAAAAAAATGAAAATTTAAGAATATCTTAGTGAATTTGTTAAAAAATTGTATGTCGTAATTATCATGATACAAAGGCAAAATGGATAACCGGGAAAAAATGCGGGCAGGGCTGCTATATGATGCGGCTGGAGATACGGAACTGTGCCGGGAGAGGGAAAGAGCAAAAAATTTATGTTTGCAATTTAATAATCTTCCCTATGGTGCAAAAGGCGAAAGACGCAAAATTCTGGAAGAACTTTTGGGGCACGCGGGGACAAACTGCGATATTATCGGGCCGTTTATGTGCGATTACGGATATAATATCGAGGTCGGAGATAATTTTTTTGCCAATAATAACTTTACTATTCTGGACGGGGCAAAGGTAACGATTGGGAATAATGTTTTTATTGCACCAAACGTTGGAATTTATACGGCCGGGCATCCTTTGGACGCCCGGGAACGAGCGCGGGGGCTGGAATATGCTTATCCGGTCAGTATCGGCGATGACGTGTGGATCGGAGCGGGCGTTTCCATTTTGCCGGGGGTTTGTATCGGGGCGCGTTCGGTAATCGGGGCCGGAAGCGTGGTTACAAAAGATATTCCAGAAGACGTTTTGGCGTTTGGTAATCCGTGTCGGATTGTAAAGAAAATAAACAAAATCAGTTAGTTATGCGGTTTTTCTCCGTAACTTATTTTCAGGCGGTGATATGCTCATGTGGGGTGCGGCTGCCTTTTCATCTATTGAAAATCAGCATATGAGGATTATCTCAAAGACGATATAATTTTTGTAAGGAGGATTATCCATGGGTACGTTTTTGAAATACCTGTTTTATCTGGTTTTGATTGTGGTTATTTATTTAGTGGGCCGCGGTATTTATGAGGGCAGCATTAACGAGGAAACAACCGTCGGCAGCGTGGTAGATCAGGTTGGCAGCGGGACGAAGGAGCTGGTTGATGAAACTGGAAACGCCGTGGAAAATGCGGTTGACAATTACAGGAAAGCACCTAAAACGGAAGTTGACGCCGCCGAATAGGAAAACCCCTCGCAAGAGGGGTTTCAAATAAGTTCGTCAATGTCAATCAGATGCTCGTTTTTTTCATAAAAATGTTTCAGGTAGTTGCGTCCGGTACGTTCTAATTCTTCGTCTCTGATAATGGACTGGTTATTATCGTAGACGCTGACGTTTTTATTGGCGGGAACTGTTTCTTCATCATCAAAAACACCGCTGACGGCCAAGGCTTCAAGACTATTGCTGACATAAGCCGTTGATGGTGTTATGTCTTTTTGTTTTTCTTTGTCGGTATTTTCTTTTTGAAATTCCTGTCGCGAAGAATGTCCGCCTGATTCGTCGCGCACCAAAACATTGTTGTTGGTATCTATATTTTCAACAAACTGAGAATTTTTGTTTCCCGCAGCATAGTTTCTTTCGGCTCTGGAAGCCGAAGTTGAGCTGCTTACTCTTCTAGTAGATGCAATGCTCATGGATTTTCTCCGGTAAAAAATAAGGCTTCAAATTCTTTAAGCTTACTAATAGTGTAACATAAAAATTTTAAATTGGCTATAGTTATTTGATTTTATGTATAAAAAACGTAAGCTCCCCGAAAGGGGAGCCTGCGAATCAGCGGTTTTTGTTTTTATTTTTGGTTTCTTCGATTTTTTGTTTGCCGGCATCAATTATTTTTTTCAGATGAGGCCAAAGCTCTTTGCTTTGTGCAATAATCCAACGGCGGACATTGTCCAGATTGATGACGCCGAACAAGGCGGCAATGATGATGGCAATTAAAATCCAGGTTAGCATGTTTTTTCTCCTTTAATGTTGTTTGTTGCTGCGCATCCGGTTCAAGACTTCGGTTGCGTCGTAAGTTTCCTGATAGGCGGCTACGCTGCCGATGATCTGTGCGTATTCTTCTGCCCGGGCAACCGTGTCTTCTTTTGCCGCTGCCGGACGGCTGATGACCGCGCGGACTTTGGCGAAGCGTTCAAGGGATTTATCGTTCAGCGGCGGACAGTTTGCGGCGATGTCTTTCATTTCGTCCAGTTCGCCGAACGCATAACAGACACAGTCGCAACCGGCTGTAATTGAGGCACGGGCTTTTTCCCCCGCGGTTCCTTTCAGGGCTTTCATATCAATGGCATCGGATACCAGAAAGCCGTCGAAACCGATGATGTCGCGAATCAGTGTTTGAATGCTTTGAGCGCTTTGGGTTACGGGAAGACACTCGTCTATAGCAGATACAATAATATGAGCCGTCATTCCCATCGGGGAATAATTGAGCTGGCGAAAGGGATAAAAGTCTTTTTCAAGTTCATGCAGTGCGGCGTTTATCACCGGAAGGTTTAGGTGCGGGTCGACGGATGCGCGTCCGTGTCCGGGCATGTGTTTGATGCAGGGAGATATTCCCCGGTTGATATATTCATCAACCATTATTTTTCCAAGCGCGGCCGTGATAGAAGGATTATTGCCGAAACAACGGCTTTTTAATACCGGAGACGTATCCGGGCAGGTAATGTCCAAAACCGGAGCGTAATTGACGTTTATGCCGGTTTCCTGTAAATCATCGCAGATTAGGCTTGCATGCAGACGGGCTGCTTTTTCCGCCTGTGGCTGAGGAAGCGAACCGAGCGTTGCGGCGGAAGCGTAGCTGCGGAAATCCGGTTCAATCAGCCGGCGGACGCGGCCGCCTTCCTGGTCAACGGCAATCAAAACATCTTCTCTGCCGATGGTTTCTTTGATTTCCTTTATCAGTTCCTGCAATTGGCATTTGGACGCAATGTTGCGGGCAAAAATATTTATGCCCAGCGGGTTGCTCCGGGCGAAGAATTCTTTTTCTTCGTCGCTGAGCTTGGTTTCTTTGCAGGACAGGATTGCCGCCATAATCGGTTTAGTCATTTTTTCCTCTCAGATAAACAATGAAATTAAGTATTTGGATGTTTTGATGAGATAATATCCGAACGGGTTGAAATCGTATCCGAAATAACGAGAAATTACCGGAATAACAAAAGCAATAAGAATAATGAAAACAGAACCTCCGCGATAGGAATTCAGAAATTTTTGAATCCGCGGATTGTCTGACCAGCCCAGCAGAATTTTGGAGCCGTCCAGCGGCGGAACGGGCAGGGCGTTAAATACGGCTAAAACGACGTTGAATATAATCATGTTAAGCAAAAACAACGTGATTATACCCTGCGTCAGACGGTGTGCAACGTATGGCACCAGTAACAACAACAGTGCCGAAACCAGCGCCAGCAGCAGATTGGTGATAATTCCTGCCGAAGCGACCAACAGAATATCTCTTTTGGGATGGCGCAGATTGGCGTAGTTAACGGGAACGGGACGAGCCCAGCCGAAAATGAAACCTGTTTTGGCAAGGAGCAGGATTGCCGGCAAAATCAGCGTTCCGAAAACATCAATATGCCGAAGAGGGTTTAACGACAGGCGCTTGTGTTGTTTGGCCGTATTGTCCCCGCACCAGCAGGCCGCGTATCCATGGGCAACCTCGTGCAGGACGATGGCTATGATAATCGGGACGAAGTTGACCAGGATACTGATAAGCATGTTATTTCTTCTTTACCAGACATGTTCCGCCCAGAGCTTTGATGTCGTTGCAGAGTTTGTCTGCTCCGGCACGGTCGGCAAAAGCCCCCGCAAACAGGCGATAGAAAGTTCCTTTGGCGCCAAGGTCTGCCGCTTCGACTTCGTGCGGCTGCCCTGACAGAGATGCGTATTTTTTCTCCAATCCGTTCCAGGCGCTGTCCACGGATTTACGATTGGGCGAAGATATGAGCTGAACTGTCCAGGGGCCTGTTGTCTGTGCGGCTGATACGGCCGGAGCCGCGTCTGCGGCTTTAACTTCTTCTTTGGCGGGAACGGCAACTTTAGCCGGTTCCGGTGCCGGCGCAGGTTCTTTTACCTCGGACGCTGCCGGTGTCGGCTGAGCGGCAGCAATCTGGCTCAACGGAACTTCAGGAGCCGGAGGCTGTTCGTTTTTGACGGCCTGCGGTTCGGGCGCTTTTTTAATTTCTGCCGTTTTGAGGATTTCTTCGGCTTTTTGTTCAACAGGTAATGGTTCTACGGCAACAACCGGAGCCTGAACTATTGCCTGGGGTTTGGGTTCTTCCGGCGGCGGGAGAAGATTTTCGACAACCGGCGCGGAATTATCTTTCTTTTCGATAATGTCATAGACGGATTTGTCCTGATTGAGGATTTCCATGCCGCCGGGTTCGCTGGGTTGAACTTTTATCGCAGTTTGAGGGCGGCGAATAACGGGAATTTCGGCCGTATCTTCGCCGGCATAGCGGGGCGACAAGACAAACCAGCCGACGACTGCTGCCAGAGCAATGCCGGAAACCGTGCCGATAAAGACATTTTTGGAGCGGTTGATTTCGTTTTTCTTTTCCTCCAGATTTTCAAGCGGCTGAGAACTGAGCTTTTGGCGGAACTCGTCAAGAAAATCGTCGTTGGGGTTATTTTCGTTCTGAAAATCGGAAAACATGGTAAAGCTCCTTTGTTTGCTTATAACTTACAGATGGTACTATGTTAAAAGAAAAAGCTTTATATTCAATTAACAAATTTTCAGAATCTGCAACGAACGTCGAAAAGTTTTTGATGTTCTTCAACTGCCATTACATCGGTCATATTGGCAATATAAGTGCAGACGTATTCTGCCAGTTCGGCGTCTTTGGCTGCCACTGGGATGCCCTGTCGCAGTTCCATCGGCAGCATTTTGTGGTTATTCATGAATGCGTCGAAAAGTTCTTCAACGATTTTTTGCGATTTCATGTCCATACGGGCCACGCTGGTATGGGTATAGAAATGTTGTTTCAAAAATTCATGCAGGAGCGTGATCTTCAGATGCATTTGGGGGGAGAAATCCGCCGTGAATCTTTTTTGACGGCGGACGTCATCGCTTGTGCCAACAGCGTATTTTTTTAAATTGTTCCGGGTGTTTTCCAATAAGTCAAATACCATGTCGGCAATCAGGGTACGGGTAATGGCATAGATGCGGACGGTATCGGGACAGCCCGGATTTTCCCGGTCAAATTTGTCGATGATTGCAGCAATGAACGGAAGTTCGCGCAGTTGTGCGATGGTAAAAAAACCGGCGCGGAATCCATCGTCAATGTCATGGTTGTTATAGGCGATGTCATCGGCAAAGGAAGCTACCTGAGATTCAAGGGAAGAGAAATGTTTCAGGTCAAGGTCGAAAACCCGGTTAAATTCCTTAAGGTAGGTGCTGGATATTTTTTTGACGGGGCCGTTGTGTTTGACGGTTCCTTCAAGGGTTTCCCAAGTCAAATTCAACCCTTCGAATCCGGGATAATGCTGTTCAAGCTTTGTCATGATTTTCAGAGAATTGACATTGTGGTCAAAGCCGCCGAACCGTTTCATAACATGATTGAGGCCACGTTCTCCGGCATGGCCGAAAGGCGGATGCCCCAGATCGTGTGCCAGAGCTATAGCTTCGCCCAGTTCTTCATTTAGGCTCAAATTTTTGCAAACGGTGCGGGTAATCTGTGCGACTTCAATGCTGTGGGTGAGGCGGGTACGGTAGTTTTTGCCTTCGTGGTAAGCAAAAACCTGTGTTTTTCCGTCCAGGCGGCGAAAAGCCGAGGAATGGATCAGGCGGTCCCGGTCGCGCTGAAAAGGCGAACGGATGATGTTGGCGTAATCGGGATACAGGCGGCCGCGGCAGTTTTGGTCAGAGCTTGCGTAAGTTGCTAATTTCATGTTTTTTCGCTTTCAATGCATATATTTATGATGTATGATAAGGCAAAATGTTTCAAAAAGGGTTAATGATGAAAATTGCAACATATAATGTCAATTCGGTTAATGCCCGTCTGGAAAATCTTTTGGAATGGCTGCAAAAAGAACAGCCGGATGTCGCTTTGCTGCAGGAGATTAAATGCGAGTTTAATGCCTTTCCGTTTTTTGAACTGCAAACTTCAGGCTATGAAGCTAAAATTCTGGGACAGAAAAGCTATAACGGCGTTGCGGTGTTGAGCCGCCACAAAATTAAAGTTATTCAGGAGGGCCTGCCCGGGTTTGAAGATGAAAGTGCCCGTTATCTGGAGGCGGAAATCAATGATGGAAAACGAGTTTTCCGGACGGCGTCAATTTATCTGCCGAACGGCAATCCGCCTTACAATGCGCCGGACGATGACAGCCGGTATGCCTATAAACTGCGCTGGATGGAAGCTTTATATGCCCGGGCGCGGGAGTTGCTGGAGTTGCGGCTGCCGGTTATTCTGGGCGGAGATTTTAATGTCATTTTGACGGACAACGATGTATATGATCCGGAAGCTTTCCGCGATAACGCGTTGTTTCGCGAAGAAGTAAAACAGCGTTTAAAAGCTTTGGAATATCTGGGCTATTATGATGCTTTCCGCAGTTTGCATCCCCGTGAAAACGGCTATACCTACTGGGATTACGGCGGTGGCGCTTTTCAAAACGATCAGGGTATGCGCATCGATTATTTGTTTTTATCGCCCAATGCCACAGATTTGTTGGAAAGCTGCGAAGTGGACAAAGAACCGAGACGCGGGAGCAAGCCTTCGGATCATACGGTCTTGAAAGCGGTGCTGCGCTGATGGCGGGAAAGAAAAAGCGCGATACGGCGGAGGTTTGCGTTTTGCAGGTAAGCGGCTGCGGCGGGCAAGGCGACTTAACAGCTTTTGCGGAAGGGCAAAAAAAAAGCGACAAAGAAAAAATATTCGTGATTGAAAACCGCCGGATTAAGCCTCCTCTGGCCGAAGGCGACCGCTTTATCGGCAGAATCATCCGGCAGGGCGGAAATTACCGGGTTAAACCAATCGCACGTATTTCAAGAGCTGAGAATGCCGAGGAAAAAATTTACGGCGTGGTAGAACGGCGCGGCAGAGATTTTTATTTGAAACCGGCGGAGAAAAACCAACGGGCTGAATATCAGCTTTTTGACCGGAGCAAAGCCAAAGACGGCGATTTTGTAGCCGCGGTATTGTCCGGTGAAAGAAATCATAAACAGGCTTCCGTTGTTAAAAATTATGGGTCGTTCAGCCTGTCAAAGGCGGTTTCCGGATTGATTTTGGACAAATACGGTATTCCACATGAATTTGAACATGAAACCGTTGCCGAACTGTGCCGGCTGCCATCTTTTTCCGTGGCGGAAAGGACGGATTTACGAAATATTCCGCTGGTAACCATCGACGGAGAAGATTCCAAAGACTTCGATGATGCCGTATGGGCGGAAAAGACGCCGCTGGGATTTAATCTGATTGTGGCAATTGCCGATGTGGCGTTTTACGTGCGCCCGGGAAGCGGGCTTGATCGGGAAGCTTACCGCCGCGGGAATTCGGTTTATCTGCCGGGGCGGACCATACCGATGCTGCCGGAAAAACTTTCAAATGAATTATGTTCTTTACAGCCGCGGCAGGAAAGGGCATGTATTGCCTGCCTGATGAGTATTGATACCGAAGGAAAACTTAAGAGTCACAGTTTTTGCCGCGCCGTGATGAAATCGGCGGCACGGCTGACTTACCGCGAGGTTCAGGAAGCTTTGGACGGTAAAAAATCATCTAATATCGCACCGTGGTTTAAAATGACGGTCAAACCCCTCTATGAAGCATATCAGGCTTTGGCAAAAGCAAAATGCAAAAGAGGCGCGCTGGAACTCGAAAGCAGCGAAGTGAAAATCAAAACTGATAAAAACGGCAATATCCTTTCGGTTGGCAAAGAAGAACATTATACGGCTCATGAAATTATAGAAGAGTTTATGATTGCCGCGAATAACGCCGCCGCGTTACAGCTGAAAAAAAGCAAGCTGCCGGTGATGTTCCGGGTCCATGACCGTCCGCCGGAAGAAAAGCTGCGGGAATTTGCGCCGGTTTGCCGCGATTTGCATTTAAAAATGCCCGAATTACCTGCTTTAAGAGCGGAGCATTTTAATAAAATTATGCAAAAATGTTCAGATAACGGTTACAGTACTGGAATTTGTGATTTGATTTTGCGTTTGCAAGCGCAGGCACAATACAGTCCGCATAATATCGGGCATTTTGGTTTGGGGCTGAAAGACTATGTTCATTTTACCTCACCGATCCGCCGTTATGCCGATCTGTTGATACACCGGGCTCTGATTAAAGCGCTGAAGCTTCCTGAAGGCGGGGCTTTGGAAGAAACAGCATCAGTCAGCAGCTTTGAAGATATCGGGCAGCATTTGTGCGATACCGAGCGCCGAGCCGTAAATGCCGAACGCGACCTGACGGCACGCATGATTTCTTCTTATCTGCAGCCGGCAATCGGTCAGGAGTTCGAGGTCAAAATCTGCGGCTTGTGCAATGCGGGTATTTTTGTGGGAATAGACGCTTTGGGTGCGGAAGGACTGATTCCGATGCGTACTCTGCCGGATGACGATTATGTTCTGGAGAGCGGGAATTTACATATGTGCGGCAAAAGACGAAAAACGGTTTTTGCTTTCGGAAGTTTGTTGAAAGCCCGACTCACGGAAGCTTCGCCGGTCAGCGGCGGACTGATATTCAAATATATTGACCCGGATGAAGGCGAAGATTATTATACGAAAAGCGGTTTCCGTACTGCGGGAAATTTTTTTGCAAAAGGTAAAAAGAAATGATAAAGCTTTTGATCTTGCTGTCTTTTTTGTTTTGGTGCTGTCCATGTTTTGCTGCTGATCTTACTTTTTTGAGGCAGGTTTACACAGAAGTTCCGCGCCAATACGTAAAACCTCTGGATGTTGAAGAAATCGCCGTTGCCTTTTTAAAGGGAATTAATAAGGTTGACGCCGATTTGAGAGTGGGGGACGATGCCGGAAGAATCAGCCTGTATTACCGTGGGCGGTTACAGCAGTCTTTGCGCAAACCAGAAGATCGTAATGATATTGATGCCTGGGTTGGTCTCAGCGCCGGTTTTATGGATAAGGCGACGCAAGTTTCCCGGGAAGCCTTCCGCCGGGATTTTGAAATGCCGGATCTGATGATGCAGGAGGCTATGCAGGTTTTGGACGGTGATTCAAAATTTTATTTCAGTACGGCAAGTGCGGAAGATAACCGCTTAAAACACCGGCGGAATTTTGCTGCAAGAAAAGAAGGCCGAAACCTTTATCTCAAGATCTTGTCTTTTAACAATTATACGCTACAAAATATCCGCGAAGCTGTTGCAGCGCACGGTGACGCTCAAGGGTTGATTTTGGATTTGCGCGGCAGTCCCGGCGGACAGTTGGGAACGGCGATTGAGACCGCAGATTTGTTTTTGGATGAAGGCATTGTTGTTTCAACCCGGGGACGCGAAGAAAAAGAGAGCGTTTATTATAATTCAAAAGACGGCGATATCTGGAACGGCAAACCGATGATTGTGCTGACGGACGGCAAGACGGCGTCGGCGGCGGAAGTTTTGGCGGCGGCTTTGCAAGAACAGGGAAGGGCCAAAATCATCGGAACCGGAACTTTCGGCAAAGGGAGCGTGCAAAATCTGATATATTTGGACAGCGGTGCCGTTATTTCGCTGACCAACGCTTATTTTTATACGCCTTCCGGACGCAAACTCGACAAACAAGGCATCGTACCCGATGTATGCACTTTTGAAATGCCGGAGGGCAAAGACGTAAACGGGCTGCCGTCCGGAAAAGACGGGGGATGTCTGCCGGAGGAGCGTGAGAATGCCCGGCTTGAGCTTAAAGCCGCCGAAAAAATGCTGGAAATGTAGTTTTTTGTGAGATTCTAGTTGACAGGATTTAAAAAAACTGTATATTACGCCTAAATGTTTGAATCTTAATTTTTGAAAAAGAGTATAAGAAAATGGCAAAAGCAATTAAAGTTAAAGTAAAATTGGAAAGCACTGCCGGAACCGGTACATTTTATCTTGCAGAAAAGAATCCGAGAACTCATCCTGAAAAGCTGACTTTGAAAAAATATGACAAGAAGTCTAAAAAGCATGAAGAGTTCGTTGAAAAGAAACTGAAGTAATCTTTTTTGCGTCTTTGCTGATAAATGCCGGTTTGAAACATCAAGCCGGCATTTTTACTTTAACAGTCCGGCCTGATTGTATTCTTTTTGCAGGGTTTCGATTTGGACATCGGTGTAGCGCTGGGTGGTGTGCAGGGACGCATGACCCAATAATTCCTGTATGGAGCGCAAATCAGTCCCTTCCGCCAAAAGGTGAGTTGCGAAAGAATGTCTGAGGGCATGGGGCGTCAATGTAGAAGGAAGGCCCAGATACGCCCGGATTTTTTCCAAAGTTCGCTGCACGATGCGGGGACTTAAACGCTCGCCTCTTGCCCCCAGAAACAACGGTTCGCCGTTTTTGATATCATAGGGGCAGGCTTTTAAGTAGGCATCTATTTTTTCAACCACAACCGGGAGAAGGGGAACAAGACGTTCTTTGTTGCCCTTGCCCTTGATTTTGAGGAAGCTGCCATGGTTGATATCGCCGGCATTGAGCGACAGGGCTTCAGAGATTCGCAAACCGCATCCGTATAATATTGTAAAAATGGCGACATCTCTAAGCCCCTGCCACTCGCTTTTGGCAAAGTCGGCAGCCACGTCCAGAACATTGAAAGTTTCATCTACATCCAGCGCACGGGGCAGGACTTTGGGCCGCCGCGGTGAAGAAATAACGCTGATGGCCGTATTTTCGGCAATCCCGTTACGGTTCAGATATTTAAAAAAATTGCGCAGCGTCGATAATTCCCGCGCGATTGAAGCCTTATCAATATAACGGGACATCCGGGAGCTTAAAAAAGAACGAAAAGCCCGGACTTCCAATGCGGACAGGTCTCCCAAAGAAGGCAAATGTCCTAAATATTCTGCCAAAAAAGCAAAAAAAACCGACAAATCGCGGGAATAAGCGTCCAGCGTGCAGGGAGAATAGCGCCGTTCGTTTTTAAGCCAGGACTGCCATGTGTGAATAACTTCGGTAACTTGGCTGTCCGCCTGATATTTAATCTCTTTTTTCATACGGTTTATGATGCCTCCAAAAAGTTAAAAATTAGTGTATTGACAAATTGATATCCCGGAGTGTGATTAAAGCGGCTAATCGGCTAATGATAAGAATGTGCAGAGAAAATCCCGTCTTGTATGCAGGACGGGATTTTTTTGTGGGGATTGTCGGCGGTTTCGGGTTTTATTTTATGTGTGCGGTTGCTATGATGAGCGGGAAGGAGAAAAAATGATTGTAGGTGTTTTGCTGCCGCTGCCGTTTAATGAACCTTTCGATTATAAAATTGAAGGGGAGTTTGTTTTGGGTGAGATAGTGAGAGTGCCGTTCGGCCGCGAAGTCTTGGTCGGCGTTGTCTGGAAGGCTGGCAAATCTTCCAAGCTTGATGACAGCAAAATCAAACAGGTGACGGAAAGAATCAACTTTCCGCCGCTAAGTCCTGAATTAATGAAATTTATTGAGTTCGTTGCCGCTTATAATATGGCGTTTGCCGGTATGGTGCTGAAAATGGTTTTACCGGTGCGGGGCGTGTTTGATGATCCGAAGATGAATGTTTTGTATGAATTGTCAGGCAAAACGCTGGCCGAAGCAAAGCTTAAAAATTCCGACGCGCGCTGGCGGGTGTTGGATTTTTTGAAGTTTGCGCCGTTTGACCGCCGGGAAATTGCCGCCGGCGCCGGTGTCGGGCAGTCGGTGATCAAAACACTGATTGATGCCGGGGTGCTGCGTCCGGTATTGGTGGAAGCCAAACGGCAGTTTGCGGAACCGGTTTGCGATTTTCAAAAAGTTAAATTGACGCCTGAACAGCAGTCGGCAGCTGACTGTTTGGTCGGTAAAACCGGAACGGGGTTCAGTGTGACGCTATTGAACGGCGTAACCGGATCCGGGAAGACTGAAGTTTATTTTGAAGCTGTGTCGGCAGCGTTGCGCCAAGGGCGGCAGGTTTTGATCATGGTTCCGGAAATTGGTTTAACGTCACAATGGTTGGAACGGTTTGAGCGGCGTTTCGGTGTTAAGCCGGCAAAATGGCATTCGGCACTGGGTAACCGTGAGCGTATTGATACCTGGAAAGCTGTTATCGAAGGGACGGCCAAAGTCTTGATCGGAGCGCGGTCGGCTTTGTTTTTGCCTTATCATAATTTGGGGTTGATTGTCGTTGACGAAAGCCATGATCAGTCTTTTAAACAGGAGGACGCTGTCAATTATCAGGGACGGGATATGGCCGTTGTGCGCGCCAAATATGAAAACATTCCGCTGATTTTGTCAACGGCCACTCCGGATTTGGAAACGGTCGTGAATGTGGAAAACGGCAAATATGACGAAGTCAGACTTAACAGCCGTTATGCGGAAGCGCAGCTGCCGGAGATTAAAATAATTGATCTTAAGGCGGATAAACCTGTTCGGGGAGAATGGGGCGTTTCTTGGCTATCGCCGACTTTGGCGGAGGCTTTGAGGGAGAATTGGTCCAGAGGCGAGCAGTCCATGCTGTTTTTGAACCGCCGGGGTTATGCGCCATTAGTGATCTGCCGCGATTGCGGGCACAGAATCCAATGCCCGAATTGTACCGCGTGGCTGACGGAGCACCGCCGTGCCAACAAGCTGGTTTGTCACCATTGCGGCTATATGACGCCTCTGCCCGAAGAATGTCCGGAGTGCCATTCGGAGACGGGACTGACGGCTTGCGGTCCCGGGGTGGAAAGAGTGGCCGAGGAAGTACGTTTCCGTCTGCCGGAAGCGCGGGTAAAGGTTTTATCCAGCGATTTTACTACTAATTTTCAGGAAGTAGCCGCGGTCATTAAAGAAATGGAAGCCGGGAAAGTGGATATTTTGATCGGAACGCAGATATTGGCCAAAGGACACCATTTTCCAAGCCTGACGCTGGTGGGAATCGTTGATGCCGACTTGGGTCTGATGGGCAGTGATTTGCGGGCAGCGGAGCGTACTTTTCAGCTTTTATCTCAGGTTTCCGGGCGTGCCGGCCGGGGTGAAAAAAAGGGGACCGTGTATTTACAAACTTTGTATCCTGAAAATGCAGTTTTAAAGGCTTTGGTTGAAAATGACGCGGCTAAGTTTTTGGATTTGGAGAAAAAAACGCGGCGAATCCTGAAAATGCCGCCGTTCGGAAAGCTGGCGGCAGTGATTGTGTCCGGCCCCAGGCAGGAAGAGGTTGAAAAAACCGCTTTATGGCTGGGGCAGACGGCTCCGGGAGATGCCTCGGTTTCTGTTTTGGGGCCGGCGCCGGCGCCGATTTTTATGCTGCGCAACAAATATCGTTACCGCCTGCTTTTGAAAACGGCTAAAAATGTTAAAATTCAGGAAGTTTTGCGCTGTTGGCTGTCCAAAGTCAAGGTGCCGTCTTCGGTACGGGTGGAGGTTGATGTCGATCCGTACAGCTTTATGTAGGCCGCACGGGGGATAACCGATTTATTTTATTGTAAATTGGTATTTCCATTAATAAATTAGAAACTAATTGATGTTTAATATGTTGTCAGTTTGAAAATTTTAAGAGCTTGTCAGACGTGAAAAAAGTTTCAAAAACAAAAATTGCCGCTACTTATGCAACGGCTTTGTATGACGCCGCTTTTGAGAAGAATGTGCTTGATAAGGTTCTGGAAGATGTCCGGAAGCTTATTGAAGTATGCCGTAAGGACGATGAATTTGTCAGATATTTGGCGAATCCGGTTCTTGATGAAAGCGATAAGAAAGACGTATTGGCCAAAACGGCAAAGGTTTTGAAGCTTGATGAAGATACGCTGCGTTGCCTGGATATTATTTCCGAAAACCGGCGTTTTGGCGAACTCGCGCAAATTCTGGAGGAATTTGTGCATATTTATTATCGCCGTCACAATATTGCCGAAGCGGAGGTGGAAAGCGTCAAAAAGCTCAGTGCCGCTCAGGTAAAGAAGCTGACAGGCAATTTGGAAAAATTTTTGGGACGGAAGGTCGTAGTTTCTTATAAGATAACGCCGGAGCTTATCGGCGGGCTGCGCATCATTTCCGGTTCACAGATGATTGACGATTCAGTCGAAAGCAAGTTAAACCGTTTGGAAATTATGATGAAAGGTGGACAATAATGCCGGTATCAGCCAGTGAAATATCTTCCATAATCAAAGATAAAATCGCCCGTTCCGATGTCGCCGTTGACGTCGCCCAGGTCGGTCAGGTGC
Source organism: uncultured Alphaproteobacteria bacterium (assembly GCA_944391425.1). Classification (GTDB taxonomy): domain Bacteria; phylum Pseudomonadota; class Alphaproteobacteria; order RF32; family CAG-239; genus CAZU01. Next base: position 46,493 of record CALXTO010000003.1, read on the forward strand.
TTTCCGTCGGGGACGGAATTGCCCGTGTTTACGGTCTGGATGAAGTTCAGGCCGGGGAATTGGTGGAGTTTGAAAGCGGAGTCAAAGGAATGGCTCTGAATCTGGAAGAGGATAATGTCGGCGTGGTTATTTTCGGCTCTGACCAGCAGATTAAGGAAGGCGATATGGTAAAACGTACCGACCAGATTGTGAGCGTGCCGGTCGGGAAGGAAATGCTGGGACGCGTCGTTGATGCTCTGGGTGAACCTATTGACGGTTTGGGGCCCGTTAAAGCCAAAGAGTTCAGCCGTTCGGAAGTCAAGGCTCCCGGGATTATTCCGCGGCGTTCGGTACATGAACCGATGCAGACCGGATTAAAAATCGTCGACTCGCTGATTCCGATCGGCCGTGGTCAGCGCGAGTTGATTATCGGCGACCGCCAGACCGGGAAGACGGCCATTATCATGGATACCATTATCAATCAGAAAAAAATTAATGATGCCGCCAAGTCTGAGAAAGAAAAGCTTTATTGTGTGTATGTCGCGGTCGGGCAAAAGCGTTCGACGGTGGCGCAAGTGGTTAAAACGCTGAAAGACTATGGTGCGATGGATTATACCATTGTTGTTGCCGCGACGGCTTCGGATCCGGCGCCGATGCAGTATATCGCGCCGTACTCGGGATGTGCCATGGGCGAATATTTTCGCGATAACGGTATGCATGCGGTCATCTTTTATGATGATTTGTCTAAACAGGCGACGGCTTACCGCCAGATGTCGCTGCTTTTGCGCCGTCCGCCAGGACGAGAAGCTTATCCGGGCGACGTTTTCTATCTGCATTCCCGCTTGCTTGAGCGCGCTGCCAAGATGAGTGATGACAAAGGTGCAGGGTCTTTAACGGCGCTGCCGGTGATTGAAACGCAGGCCGGCGATGTTTCCGCTTATATTCCGACCAATGTGATTTCGATTACAGACGGGCAGATATTTTTGGAAACCAGCCTGTTTTATCAAGGCGTACGGCCGGCTGTAAACGTCGGTATTTCCGTCAGCCGTGTCGGATCTGCCGCGCAAATTAAGGCAATGAAACAGGTAGCCGGAACCATGAAACTGGAATTGGCTCAGTATCGTGAAATGGCTTCTTTTGCACAATTTGCGTCGGATTTGGATCAATCGACCAAAAATCTGCTGGCAAGAGGCGCCCGACTGACCGAGATGCTGAAACAGCCTCAATATCGCCCGATGCCGGTGGAAGAAGAGGTGGCGGCTATTTTTGCCGGTGTCCGCGGTTTCTTGGACGGTGTTGATTTGAGCTGCGTTCGCGAGTTTGAAGAAAAAGCTTTGCAGGATTTGCGCGCTAACCATGCCGACCTGTTAAAGGAAATTGCCGACAAAAAGGTTATTTCGGAAGAACTGGAGGCTAAGCTGACGGCGTTCTACCAGAAGTTTGCCAAGCAGTTTTGCGAGGCTTCCGAAAAGGCAGCGTAGGGATTAAAACATGGCAGGCTTAAAAGAGTTAAGAACCCGTATTGAAAGCATCAAGTCGACGCAGAAGATTACTTCAGCCATGAAAATGGTAGCAGCCGCCCGGTTGCGGCGGTCGCAGGAGTTGCTGTCGCGTTCGAAAAGCTATCATGACGGTTTGACAACGATTGCCGGCAGGCTTTACAAAGACCTGAAAGCCGAAGAAAAAGCAACCGGTATAGGTATGATTTATCCGCTAATTATGCAGCCTAAACCTCTGGATGAAAATTATCTATTGGTTGCTTTTTCTTCCGATCGCGGTTTATGCGGAAGCTACAATGCCTATGTTTTGCGGGAAACGTTAAGAAGAGTTGATGCTTTGCGTCACGAAGGCAAGAATGTTAAGGTTCTGTGCATCGGCAAGAAAATCGGTGATGCTTTGCGGCGCCGTTATCCCGAAACGGTTTATGAGGTGATGACCGGAGTTGCGGCCAAGGGCGCAAGCTACCGGGAAGCTGAGCGTATTGCGGAGACGTTGCTTTCCGTTTATATGGTTGGCGACTTTGATGTGTGTGAGGTAATTTATACGCATTTCAATTCCGCGGTTAACCGGGAAGTGCAGCGACGTCAGTTTCTGCCTTTTGAACTGCACATAGATGAAGAAGATCCCCGTTATGACGACAAGTACGGAGAAGCATTTTACGAATATGACGCATCAAAGGAAAAGGTCTTCAACGATGTGGTGTTTATGTTGGTCGTGGCGGATTTGTTTCAGGCGTTGCTGAACTCCCAGACATCGGAACACGGAGCGCGGATGACTTCCATGGACAATGCTACCCGCAACGCCAAAGACATGATTTCGAAACTTACTCTGAAATATAACAGGATGCGTCAGACGGCGATTACTACGGAACTGACCGAAATTATATCCGGTGCCGAGGCATTGTAGGATTTTTAAAGTTTGTAACAGGAGAAAATAAATGGCTACAGCGAAGGAAAAAACGACGAAAAAGACGGCGACCAAATCGCCCCGCAAGACGTCCCTGAAAGTTGCAGATGCCGAGAACAAAGCTTATGCCCGGGCAGACGTCGCACAGGAAAAGAGAGCCATACGGCAGATGAAAGAAGATGATAAAAAAGATGTCAAAAAGATTAAAGCGGCAATAAAGAAGGAAAAGGCTGCCGGTAAGCTTGGCCGGATTTCGCAGGTTATGGGCGCGGTTGTGGACGTTAAGTTTGAGCATGTCGATGATTTGCCGCCTATCTTAACGGCTTTGGAATGCGACAATCACGGACGTAATCTGGTTTTGGAAGTTGCCCAACACTTGGGCGAAAACACCGTACGCTGTATTGCCATGGACGCTACGGACGGCTTGGTCCGCGGACAGGATGTCGTTAATACGGGAGCTCCGATTGAAGTTCCGGTCGGGCCGTCGCTTTTGGGGCGGATTGTCAATGTTATCGGCGATCCGGTTGACGGGCGCGGCGATATTAAATCCGATCATTATTATCCGATTCATCGTCCGGCTCCGTCTTTTGTGGATCAGTCGACCGAAACGGAAGTCCTGACGACAGGCATTAAAGTCATCGATTTGCTGGAGCCTTATGCCAAAGGCGGAAAGATCGGCCTGTTTGGCGGTGCCGGCGTCGGCAAAACGGTGTTGATTATGGAACTGATTAACAATGTTGCAAAAGGACACGGCGGTTATTCCGTATTTGCAGGGGTAGGGGAACGCACCCGCGAGGGTAACGACCTTTATCATGAAATGATCGAATCCGGCGTTATTGATTTGAAAGGCGACAAGTCGAAAACAGTTTTGGTTTACGGGCAGATGAACGAACCCCCGGGAGCGCGTGCCCGCGTGGCTTTGACCGGATTGACCCAGGCTGAGTATTTCCGTGATGAGGCGCATCAGGACGTGTTGTTCTTTGTTGATAACATTTTCCGCTTTACGCAAGCCGGCTCTGAAGTTTCGGCGCTGCTGGGGCGTATTCCTTCCGCGGTTGGTTATCAGCCGACTTTGGGTACGGATATGGGCGCCATGCAGGAGCGTATTACTTCAACCAAAAACGGTTCGATTACTTCCGTACAGGCGGTTTATGTGCCGGCGGACGATCTGACCGACCCGGCGCCGGCAACGACGTTTGCCCACTTGGATGCAACAACGGTGTTGTCCCGTTCGATTTCAGAATTGGGAATTTTCCCGGCCGTGGATCCTTTGGATTCAACAAGCCGTATTCTAGATCCGCAGATTGTGGGAGAAGAACATTATCAGGTTGCCAGAAGGGTGCAGGAAGTTTTGCAGAAATATAAATCTTTGCAGGATATTATTGCTATTCTGGGTATGGACGAACTGTCGGACGAAGACCGTCTGACCGTTGCCAGAGCCCGTAAAATTCAGCGTTTTCTGTCACAACCTTTCCATGTGGCGGAAGTGTTTACGGGGACGCCGGGCGTGTTTGTCAAACTTGAAGATACTATCAAAGGCTTTAAGGAAATTTTGGACGGCAAATATGACGATATTCCGGAACAGGCTTTCTATATGGTCGGAACAATTGAAGATGTTTTGAAAAAAGCCGAGAATATGAAAGGGAAAGCGGCGTAGCCCGCAAGAGAGGCGTTATGGCATATGAAATCAGGCTGAAAATTTCGACTCCTTCCAAGGTATATTTGGAAACCGAAGCCGCCAGTGTTATTATTCCGGCGGTGCGGGCGGATATTAATATTTTGCCGCGCCGGGCGCCGAGCGTGTTTGTGCTGGATTTCGGAGTATTGCAGATATTGGATCGGAGCGGAGCCGTGAGCGACCGTTATTTTATTCAGTCCGGTATGGCTGAAGTGGCGGATAATCAGTGCCATGTTATGACTCAGGGAATTATTCCGTATGAAGACATTACTTTCGATGAAGCCAAAAAGCGGATCGAAACAGCCCATGATGAACAAGGAAGGTTATTCTTCCAGATGATTTTGGATACCCAACTTGGTATTCACCGCCGCTATCTGCGGACGTTGAAGTTGTTTTCAGAAAAAACAGGGCAGCCGATGACGCAAGAAGAAATAATTGCCAGTATCAAAGCCGATTTGGAAAATTTGAGGCAAAATCAAGATCAGTGGTAAGAAAAACCGTCCGGAAACGGACGGTTTTTTTTGTGGAAAAGTTTTTCCTGTTTGTTGCTTGTTTGGCAATGATTAATATATTGTCGATATAGGTAATCAAAGAGGACAACCATGGATAAAGTAAGCCTGACCGCCAGCATGAGGAGCAATTTGCTGAGCCTGCAAAATATCAGCAGGCAGGTTGATTCTACCCAAAACAGATTGTCCACCGGTAAAAAAGTTAACTCCGCAATTGACAATCCTTCCTCTTATTACACGGCGCGCAGCTTAAGCAACCGTGCCAGCGACTTGGATGCTTTGCTGGACTCTATGGGACAGGCGGTATCGACGATTAAGGCCGCAACTACGTCCTTGGAAACGGCAGCTGATTTCTTGGAGCAGGCCGCGGCGGTAGCCACGCAGGCGTTGGAAAAAATGAGTGTGCCGGATATTTCGTTTTTTGAGCAGCAAGATGGTGTTGCAGCCGTTGTTTCCGACTGGACCGGGTTAAAAGCAGCTCTAGACAGCGGAGTAAAAGGAAATATCGTTATTTATGGCAATATTGTTTGTAAGGAATCCGTTTCCCTCAATGAAGGACAAAACCTGGTTGGTGTAGGCTATTATGGTTCATTTGATTCAGAAGTTGACAAATTTTCTCAACTCAATTTTGATTTAAATGCAACCGGTGCGCAAAATGCCATTAAGACCAATGCCGACAATCTGCTTATTGCAGATCTTTCAATCAAATCCGTCATGAATGGCGAAGTATCCAGCAGCATAATTGCATTTGGCCAAACGTCGCGACAGGTATTGCATAATGTTGATCTGATGATGGATAATACGTTTATGCCGGATTATCGAACCAATAAGATTTCGGCTGCGGCAATTACTTCAGGAGAAATAACTCTCACCGGAAAAAACAGTATTTATTCTCTGACCAATCAGGACAATGTAATCATTTCTTACGGTATTAATGTCGGCAACACAATTTTGAACGGCACGTTAAACATTTGTCTGTCCGATATTTTTGCGCGAGGCATTGCCTATGGCGAGCTTATTGTTGCAAATACTTCAGAATTAAACATATATACCATGTTTCGCGGAATTGAAAGTTGTACTGCTGCATTTAACGATGACAGTCTGGTGAGAATTCACAGTTGCAACAACGGCGGACTGGTTTACGGAGACTATAGTTTCAACGACAATTCCCGGGTTGAGTTAAGCGGAGATATGGCTTTCGTAGCCTATAATGGTAATTCTTTTTCTACAATTTTAAATATTAATTCCGTAAACAGCGAAATTGCCATTAATACCAATATGCTTTTTTATCAGGAACAAAATGGAATTTTGGCTTTTAATGTTGTTGCCGGCAGCAAAATAAATTTAAAAGGCAAAACTTTTGCGGCAGAAAAAGAGTTTCATGAGAGTACGGCAACATCCGGAAACAACATTCCAGCGGATTACAAAGAAACAGACAAAGAAATAGCTCCAGCGGAAAAAGAGCTTAACTGGCTCTTTGAAAAAAACGCTGAACGGAAAATCAACTATGTTTATACTAATGAAATAACTCAAAGCGGAAAGTGCTATAGTGAAATTTTGAGTCAATACGATTCCTTAATCAAAGACAGTAGTTACAAAGGCGTCAATTTGCTGCAGGAACAGGATTTGAAAGTCACCTTTAACGAAAGCCGCAGCGCCTGGCTGGATGTTAAAGGCAAAGATGCGTCTTCCGCCGCTCTGGGAATTAAAACAGTGGAATGGCAGACACAGGAAGATGTGGTTGCCGCCGTGAAAGAACTGACCGGTGCCTTAAATAAAATCCGCAACATGTCAGCGGAACTGGGCAGTTATTACAACATCGTGCTGAACCATCAGGATTTTACCGAAAACTTAATCAATGTGTTGGAAGAAGGTGCAGACAAGTTGACCCTGGCAGACATGAATGAAGAAAGCGCCAATATGCTGGCTTTGCAAACCCGCCAGCAACTGGCAACCAATTCTCTCTCGCTCGCCTCCCAAGCCGCCCAGTCTATTTTGAGACTGTTCTAGGTTTTTACATAATATCTTATGCTATGCGCCCAGGTAATTTAGTATGGACGATTTTGATGCTTATATTGAAGCCTGTCGGAAAAATCGTTTTCCGGGCTGCGGCGTTTGTCCGCGCTGATAATCTGCATAGAAAAGCCCCGCTGGTTTCCAGCGGGGCAGGGAGTTAGTGTTTATTTTTTATTCACTGTCTTCGACCGGGCCGTCACCACCAATCATTTCGGTGCTTAAGTGGCCGGCGTCAGCTTTGATTTTGTTTTCAATTTCCAGAGCGACGTCAGGATGGTCACGCAAAAAGATTTTGGCATTTTCGCGTCCCTGACCGAGCTTTTCGCCATTATAGGCAAACCAGGCACCGGATTTTTCAACAACATTGGCTTTAACGCCCAAATCAATTAATTCGCCGGTTTTGGAGATGCCTTCGCCGTACATGATATCAAAATCAATGACTTTAAACGGAGGAGCCACTTTGTTTTTAACGATTTTGACTCTGGTTTGGCTGCCGATAACATCTTCTTTGTCTTTGATTTTACCGATGCTGCGGATGTCAATGCGGACAGAAGCGTAAAATTTAAGTGCGTTGCCGCCGGTGGTCGTTTCGGGATTGCCGAACATAACGCCGATTTTCATACGGATCTGGTTAATGAAGATGACCAGAGTGTTGGAACGGGCGATTGTTGACGTGAGTTTGCGCAGGGCCTGACTCATCAGGCGGGCTTGCAATCCCATATGGGAATCGCCCATTTCGCCTTCAAGCTCGGCTTTGGGGACCAACGCGGCAACCGAATCGACAACCAGAACGTCGATGGCGCCGGAACGTACCAGAGTGTCGGTGATTTCAAGCGCCTGTTCGCCGGCATCGGGTTGGGAAATCAGCAGATTTTCGATGTCAACGCCGATTTTTTTGGCATAAGAGGGGTCAAGGGCATGTTCGGCATCAATAAAAGCGCAGGTTCCGCCTTTTTTCTGAGCCTGAGCGATGACGCTCAGGGCCAGTGTTGTTTTACCGGAACTTTCGGGACCGTAAATTTCTACGATACGGCCACGGGGAAGCCCTCCGATGCCCAGAGCCATGTCGAGCCCCAGAGAGCCGGTGGAAATTCCTTCAATGTCAACGTGGGCGTTGTCCTGTCCCAGTCTCATGATGGAGCCTTTGCCGAAAGCCTTTTCAATCTGGCTCAGGGCGGCGTCCAGTGCTTTATCTTTATCCATGCTGTAACTCCTTGATGGTTGGTTCGGTGTTTTTACTGTTGATACTATGTTCTATTTTTGTTCTTTTTGCAAGAACTTTTTTGCATGATGTTTGTTTTTTTTGCGATAGGGAATGGCAGGCCTTGATTCTGCGGCGTTTTCATCTTCTTCTCGGTATTCTCCGAGGGCGGCGGTAACGACGGCGCCGAAAATGACGACAACCCAGATGAGATAGAGCCAGACCAGCATCAGCGGGATGGCAGCCAGCGCGCCGTAAAGCGTTGTATAGGTCGAACCGAGGCTCATGGCGTGTCCGAAGAACTGACGCATCAGATAAAATAAAAAGACGGCGACCAGAGCTCCGCCGAGCGCATTGGATATTTTGACTTTTTTATTTGGGACCAGCACATAGAGCAAAACCAGAGCTAAGGTCGTGAAGAATGTGGGGATAATTGTACTGAGGTAAAATTCGGCGCTGATAAAATAGTCCGGCATGAATTTTTGCAGGGTATAAACATATCCGCGCATGGAAAAGCCGGCACCCAGCAAGAGGGGACCCAGCGTGATGACCGTCCAATACAAAGTGATTTTGGTTTTGATGTTGCGGGATTTATATACTTTAAAGATAAAGTTGAGGCTGTTTTCAATGGTGGAGAGCAACAGGATTGCGGTGACGACGATGCCGATGACGCCCATGGCCGTCAGTTTGGCTGTTGCCGTAATGAAGTCGTTGAGGTATGAACTGACTTCCTGTTCAATGTCGGGCACCAGGTTTTGCAGCAGCAGCGCTTGCAGCTGTTCTTTGACTTCACTGAAAACGGGAAAAGCCGAAAAGATAGCCAGTCCGATGGCCAGAAGGGGAACCAGAGCAATCAGCGAGGTGTAGCTGAGAGAAGAAGCAACGCGGAGAATCGTATCGCTCTGCGCTCTCCGGAACAGAAAACTTAAAAATTTTCGGGCTGTGGAACCGTAGCGGCAGATGATGTTAGCGAGCGGCCGGAGGTATTTATTAAGATACATACTGCACCTGTTAAAAAAAATATTTACAAATTAATCTAAATTTTATAGAAGTCTATTCAAGAATTCAAGTTATTTAACTGGATTGTTAATTGTGTAAACAGTAGTAAAGGAAGACGTTATGACTGGAACTACGGCTTTGATGGCCGGCAAAAAAGGTCTGATTATGGGCCTCGCCAACGATAAATCAATTGCCTGGGGTATTGCTCAGGCTCTGGATGCGCAAGGGGCGCAGATTGCAATTTCTTATCAGAACGAAGCTCTGGAAAAACGGGTTCAGCCGCTGGCTGCCCAGCTGCAAAAAGAATCCCTGCTGATTAAGTGCGATGTTTCAGATTCCGCCAGTGTGGAAGCCTGCTTTAAGGAATTGGGCGAAAAGTGGGGCAAAATTGATTTTCTGGTCCATGCCATAGCTTTTTCCGATAAAAACCAGCTGAAAGGGCGCACGATTGATACGACCCGCGAAAACTTCGGCATGACGATGGATATTTCATGTTTTTCGTTTATTGAAGCCTGCAAATATGCATCCGGTATTATGAACGAAGGCGGTTCGATCGTTACATTGACTTATATGGGCAGCGAACGCGTTTTGCCGAACTATAATATTATGGGAGTTGCCAAAGCCGCTTTGGAGGCTTCCGTTCGCTATGCCGCTGTGGATCTTGGGGCGCAGGGTGTCCGTGTTAACGCGATTTCCGCCGGACCGATTAAAACACTGGCCGCTTCCGGAATTGGCGATTTTCGCAAAATTCTGCATTGGAATGAATTGAATGCTCCGCTTTTGCGCAATGTAACCCAGGAAGAAGTCGGCATGGCCGCGTTGGGGCTGTTGTCCGCCTGCGGAACCGGTATTACGGGCGAAGTTGTTCATGTTGACTGCGGTTATCATATTCAGGGCATGCTGAATTTGGCCAATGCTCAGGCTACCGCGGAAATGCTGAAAGAATAAAGTTGCTAAAAACTTTGAATTAGGTGTTGTGCGGAGCACGGCATCCCGTTATTATAAAGGCCATTGATAAAATGGCCTTTATTGTTGTGAGAAGGATTGGCTATGGCTGATATTAAAACGCCGTTTCCGGAAAACAATGTCCGTCTGGAAAAGAAAACGGCCGTCCATTTGTTTTTCAGAGCTCTGATTTATGCTTTCGCGATTTTAGGGCTGTTGTGTATTTTGCTGATGTTTACGGTGTTGGGAATTATCCGTCAGGATGTTTTTGCACCGGGCAGCTTTGTTCCCAAACGAGCTGTATTGCAGATAGATTTTGACGATGCTTTCAGCGAAATTCGCAATGATTCACTGCTTAGCGAGATGAACAATGTCAATCCTCTGTCGTTTAACGAGTTGCTTATGGTTTTGGAACACGCCGGAATTGATGACAGAGTCCAGGCGATTGCGGCACGAATCAATGTATCTAATCTGGGTATGGCGCAGTTGCAGGAATTGTTTAATTCAATTAAGGAGTTTCGGGCCAGGGGAAAGAAAACCTATATTTTCGCACCGGGGTTCGGCGGTTTGGACGGCGGAATTTCAGAATATTATCTGGCATCGGCTTTTGACGAAATCAGCATGCAGCCCAACAGCGATGCCGGAATTACGGCTATTCGCGCAGAAGTTCCATTTTTGCGGGGTATGCTGGATAAGTTCGGGATTACGCCCGAATTTTTCAGCCGTTACGAATATAAAACGGCCATGGCATCTTTTACGGACAAAAAAGCGTCGGCTTTGTTCAGCAGCGATATGAACCGTTTGATCGGCTTTTTGAATGTGGAACTGGTTTCTGAAATGCTACGGGAACGTTTTCCGCAAATGGCAGGAAAAGACATGATGTCCGTTTTGGACCAGGCGCCTTATTCCGCTGAAGAAATGCTGCAGAGAAATTTGATCGACAAGGTGGAGTTTGAAAGTGATTGGATTGACCGGATTAAAAGAGAACATCAGGCGGAAACAGTTGACTTAATCGACTATGCCTATGATGTCCGTCAGGGGGGAAAAGGTCCGGTTGTGGCGGCCGTTATTCTGGAAGGGGCGATAGGTGACGGCGAAAGCGCGGCACCGCTGAGTTCCGAAGCCGTGGTCGGCGCGCGAACGGTTTTACAACAACTGGCGGAAATTCGCGATAACGAAAATATTAAGGCCGTGATTGTGCGGATTAATTCTCCCGGAGGCAGTTACAGCGCGGCCAATGAAATCTGGTATGCTTTGGAAAAGCTCAAGAAAGAGCGTAAGATTCCGATAATTGTTTCAATGGGCAATTACGCAGCGTCCGGCGGTTATTTCGTTGCTTTGGCAGGAGACAAAATATTTGCCGATGTTTCGACGATTACCGGCTCTATCGGTGTGTTAGGCGGCAAATTTGTGCTGGAGGAACTGTGGAAAAAGCTTGGCGTAAACTGGCAGGCATATAATGCGACGGATGCCGCGGGCATCGGCAGCATTAATTTTAAGTTCAATCGCCGACAGAAGGAGATATTTAATGAATCTCTCGACCGGGTGTATGCTGATTTTACGGCAAAAGTTTCAAAAGCTCGCGGTATTTCTAAACGAGAACTTGATAGATTGGCCAGAGGGCGTGTCTGGACCGGATATGAAGCTCAGGAAAACGGGTTGATTGACGAAATAGGCGGCTTTAACCAAGCACTGGCGGAAGCCAAGAAACGCGCCGGAATCGGGAGCGAACCCTTTACGTTGGTTTTTTATCCGAAACAGAAGAGTCTGCAGGAAAAAATCCGCGAGGCACTGAGTGCGTATCCGAGCGTTTCGGCACGGGAGTTGAAAAGCGGATTTGGGCTTGATTTTGAAGAGCTTAATGTGTTAAAACGTCTGAAATATGATGCAATGATGACGCCTTTTATTATCAGAATGTGAGGAAAATTATGGCAATAGATACACAAACCGTGAAAAGAATTGCTTTTTTGTCGCGCTTGCGGGTCGAAGATGATAAAATCGCCGCTGCCGAAGAGGAATTTAATAAAATTCTTGACTGGGTGGAACAATTACAGGAAGTGCCGACAGATGATGTCGAACCTCTGATTTCGGTTAATGAAAATCACTTGGTTCTGCGCCGGGATGAGGTTACGGAGGGTAATCAGGCCGAAGCCGTTTTGGCCAATGCGCCAATGAAAGAGTACGGATATTTTGCTGTGCCAAAGGTTGTAGAATAGTAAGGAATCCGTTTGGCCTGCGCTGTTCGAAATTTCCGAAAGCCATGCCAAAAGTTATTTGCTGATAGAGATGGAAAATAGAATGACTGAATTAACAAAGTTGACAATTGCGGAGGCTCGCGAGGGCTTAAAGAACAAAGAATTTACAGCTTCGGAACTGACGGAAGCCTATATTGCCAAAATGAACGAATGCCGGAAATTGAACGCTTTTGTGTGCGAAACACCGGAAAAAGCTTTGGAACGGGCGGCTGTCAGCCAGGAAAAAATTGCCAGAGGCGAGGGCGGAGATCTTGAAGGCATTCCGCTGGGCATTAAAGATTTGTTTTGTACCGCGGGTATTGCGACAACAGCTTGTTCCAACATCCTTAAGGGTTTTGTTCCGCCTTATGAGTCAACGGTAACTTCCAAGCTGCTGGCGGCGGGAGCCAATTTCCTAGGCAAATTGAATCTGGATGAATTTGCCATGGGCGGCAGTAACGAAACTTCGGCATTCGGTCCGGTGGTTAATCCCTGGAGTAAAGATATTCCCCTTGTCGCCGGCGGGTCTTCGGGTGGTTCGGCCGCTGCGGTAGCTGCCGGAATGTGTGCCGGAGCGACCGGAACCGATACCGGAGGTTCTATCCGTCAGCCGTCGGCATACTGTGGTGTAACCGGTATTAAGCCGACTTACGGGCGCTGTTCGCGTTACGGCATTATTGCCTTTGCTTCTTCCCTTGATCAGGCCGGACCGATTGCCAAAGATGTCCGCGATTGCGCGATTATGCTGAAAAATATGGCCGGTTATGATGCCAAGGATGCAACTTCGGCCATAGCCGAAGTTCCGGATTTTGAGAAGGTTTTGGGGGCTGATATCAAAGGCATGCGCATTGGTATTCCGCAAGAGTACCGTGTCGAAGGTTTGGACAAGGAAGTTGCGGCTTATTGGGATAAAGCCGCGGAGATATTAAAATCACGGGGTGCGGAAATTGTCGACATTTCTCTGCCGCATACCAAATATGCGCTGGCAACTTATTATATTATTGCACCTGCGGAAGCTTCGTCGAATCTGGCGCGTTATGACGGTCTGCGTTACGGTAATCGCGTTGAAGGTACGCATTTGGACGATATGTACATCAATTCGCGCACGGCGGGTTTTGGCAGAGAGGTCAAACGCCGGATTATGATCGGTACTTATGTGCTGTCGGCCGGATATTATGATGCCTATTACCTTAAGGCGCAAAAGGTGCGTCGCCTTATCCGGGATGATTTTGTCAAAGCGTTTGAAAAATGCGATTTGATTTTGACGCCGACAGCGCCGACGGCAGCTTTTCCGATCGGTGATAAGTCGATGCAGGAAAATCCGATTACCATGTGGCTGAACGACATCTTTACGGTTTCGGTTTCTTTGGCTGGCTTGCCGGGGCTGAGTTTGCCGATTGGTTTAAATGCGAACGGCCTGCCGTTGGGAATGCAGCTGATTGGCAGGGCTTTTGACGAGGAAAATGTTTTCAAGGCGGCTTTCGCTCTGGAAAAAGATGCCGCTTTCAGAGGAGTGAAATAAGATGACGGGGATGATTATTAAAGGCAAAAGCGGCGATTGGGAAGTTATTTGCGGTTTGGAAATCCATTGTCAGATTATTTCTAAGTCCAAAATGTTTTCAGGTGCTTCAACGCATTATGGCTCAGACGCCAACGAAAATGTTTCGTTTGTTGATGCCGGAATGCCCGGAATGTTGCCGACGCTGAATGAGCAGTGCGTGCGTCAGGCTGTGAAAACCGGGTTGGGGCTAAATGCACAAATCAACAAATATTCGGAGTTTGCGCGCAAAAATTATTTTTATGCCGATCTGCCGCAGGGATATCAGATCAGCCAGTTTAAATATCCGATTGTCGGCGAAGGCTATGTGGAAATTGATCTTGAGGACGGCAGCAGCAAAAAAATCGGCATTGAGCGGCTGCATATTGAACAAGATGCCGGAAAATCCATTCATGACATTTCTCCGACCAAAACGTTTATTGATTTGAACCGTGCCGGAGTCGGACTGATGGAAATTGTTACCAAGCCGGATTTCCGGTCGCCGGAGGAAGCCGGAGCGTTTTTGCGCAAACTGCGTTCGATCGTGCGTTATTTGGGAACTTGCGATGGTAATATGGACGAAGGGTCAATGCGCTGCGATGTAAATGTGTCGGTACGCAAAGTCGGAGAAGAAGGTTATCGTACCCGCAATGAGATGAAAAACGTCAATTCGGTCAAGTTTGTGATGCAGGCGATTGAATATGAAGCGCGCCGTCACGTTGAAACCTATGAAAACGGCGGTATGATTGAGCAAGAAACGCGCCTGTTTGATCCGCTTAAAGGCGAAACCAGGGTCATGCGCAAGAAAGAATTTGCGCATGATTACCGTTATTTTCCGGAACCGGATTTGTTGCCGTTGGTTTTAGACGATGCCTTTATTGAGGAAGTTAAAAGTGAAATGGTGGAATTGCCGGACGCCAAGCGTCGCCGTTTTGTAGCCGAATTGGGACTGACTCCTTATGATGCCTCGGTTTTGTGTGAAGCCCGTGAAACGGCCGAGTGGTTTGAAAAAGCGGCCAAAGGGCATGATGCCAAAAAAGTGGCTAACTGGATGATGGGTGATTTCTTTGCCATGTTGAACGAAAAGAAAATCAGTATTGAAGAAAGCCCGATTACTCCGGAGAATCTTGGTAAGCTGGTTGATCTGATTACTTCCAACGTGATTAACGGCAAAACGGCCAAAGACGTGTTTGCGATTATGGCGGAAAGCGGCGAATCTCCCGATAAAATTGTGGAGGAACGCGGCTTGAAACAAGTGACTGACAGCGGTGAAATTGAGAAAATCATTGATGCCGTGATTGCTGCCAACCCGGACAATGTGGCAGCGTATCGTGCCGGAAAGGTTGCCTTGGCGGGATGGTTCGTCGGGCAGGTAATGAAAGAATCAAAAGGCAAAGCCAACCCGGGGATGGTCAATCAGTTGCTGAAAACCAAATTGGACGGAAAATAGCCGTCTTTTTAGAAAAGTCTGTCTGTATGCTAAAGCCCCTCGTTTGAGGGGCTTGTTTTTTACATCGGTGCCGGAACCGGGAGTTTGGGTGCCGCGGCCGTATCTGCCGGTAAGGGGCCTTTCATCGGCGGGTTTTCCATAGGACCTTTCATGGGCGGATTAGCCATCGGGCCTTTCATCGGCGGGTTCTCCATGGGACCTTTCATGGGTTGCATATCCAATGTCGGAACGGGAATATCCCCCTGCGGAGCAGCAGCGTTTTGTGCCGGTGCGGGTAAGGCAGCGCCGTCCGGTCCCGGTGTGCGGATGTCAACCATGCCGTTCAGGAGCATATGGGTAACTTTGTCGCCGACTTTAATGCCATGGCGGTTGACTTGTCCGGCGTTCAACTCAATAACGGCACGGACGGGGTCGCGGGAGATGATCAGTTCTTCGGACATAGGCACGGCGTTTTCTCTGATAAGGCTGATTGTGGCATCGGGCGCAACAAAAATCATGTCCAGCGGAATTTTGGTGTTTTTCATCCACATGGCAGTAGGACGAACCGGATAAATATTAAAAATCATGCCGGAGTTAAAACCCAGTGTGTCGCGATTCATCAGTCCGGTTTTAAGCTCTTCGGGCGTTTTGGCAACTTCTACCATAAAACGGATGTCGCCGTTTTCAGTTTTGATAATCAGAGGGGTGGTCGGTTGAGGTTCGGGCTCTTTGGAGCAGCCGACGACCAGCAATGCCAGAAACAAAAGCTTGGCAAATTTAAGCATGTTTATTCTCCTTGGTTTGCGCAGAGCCGATTTTGCGGGGTTGCCATTTGGATACTAACACCGGTCCGTTCTGCGAAATTAAGATTTTTTTTGAAGTATTGCTGCCGGCTTTTTGCAAAGCGGCGGGGTTGATGCTGCCGCGAAATCTGGTGGCCATTTCTTCAAGTGGCACCAGATTTTTTTTGCCGGCACGGTAATTTTTGACGTAACTGTCGGAATTTTTGATAAACCGGGAAAGTTCGCTGATGCTCATCGGTGCATATTTCTGCCAAATTACTTCCAAAAAAGAGTTGAGAGAGTCGGTCAAATGTGTTTTCGGCATCAACGGCATGCCAAAGGCGAGAATCCGGCTGAGATTCGGTTCGCTGAAACCTCGGTCGTCGCAAATGAAAATGCCCGGAATCAGATATGCAAAATCGTTATTGAGGGCATAGTGAACCTGCGCCAGGAACAGCAGATGCTGCAGTTTGTCGTTTTCCAGATACAGCCCGTCGCGTTCGGCTCGTTTGAAAAACCAGTCGGCCGCTTCCAAGGCGGAGTTTATGGCGGGTGAGGACATGTTTTTCCCTCCGGCAGTTATTGTGGTTTGATTATAATATATGCGTTTTGAATTACAAATAAATATTGCAAGATAATCACGGCTAAATTAATTTGCTTAAAAGTCGGTTTTTGCTCTTGTGTTATCTGTATTAATAAGGTATCTTTTGTGCGAATGAATTGTTTACTGAACAGGGAAATATCAATGTTTTTGCTTAAAAAAATGACAGTTTGGTGCGGAATCTGCGCCGCGGTGCTGGCTTTGAACGCCTGTGCCAGTGCGGTTTTTCCCGATTTTGAAGATGATGGCGAAATTATGGTCAGCGAAGGTGGGCGTATTGTGCGCAAGATACCCAAGGAGGGATCTTCTCTGAGGGCAGATACCGAAAATGCCGCCTATGAAGAGGACGATGAAGACCTAAATGACAGCGTTGAGGAGATTGTTGCTGAGGAAGAGGTAGAAGCAGCAAAAAGCACGCCTGTTGCTGTTGATGAAATCGGAGAAGAGCCGATGGATGAAGACGAAGAACAACAGGAAGCGGAGGCGACTCCCGATGTTGATGCCCTGATCGGCGTGCAGGCTGTCGGCCCCAGCGTCAGTTATCGCTTGGACACGTTTTATTTTGACAACGGCAGCGCTGTTTTGAGCGGAAAATACAATGCCAGCCTGCGTAAAATTGTCAGAGAAGCAAAAGCTAACAACGCTTCCGTAATCGTTTACGGACATTCTTCAAGCCGCACCCGCAATACGGATCCGGCATCGCATAAACTGGCAAATTTCAAAATCTCGCTGGAAAGAGCGCAGAGCGTTGCCGCTGCTTTGCGTCGCGCCGGAATGCCTGCGGACAAGATTGTGGTTGAGGCTTTGTCGGACAGCGCGCCCGCTTATCAGGAAGTTATGCCCGAGGGTGAACGCCTGAACCGCCGGGCCGAAGTTTATATCGCTTATTAAACCAATTGGCGGAACGGAGTGATGAACCGGCCGGAACAGGGGCAGGGGAGTCGCTCCGTTTTTTTTGAAAGGAAAATGTGTTGAACGCCGGAGCAGCAGAAGATAAGTCAATCGGCGGTAATTTGTGGAAAATTGCCGAAGCGGATGAGCGTGCCGTTGAGCGGTTGGCGCAACAGTTGAAACTGCCGTATCTGGCGGCGAGAATTTTGCATTTGCGGGGGGTGAGCAGCGAAGAAGCCGAAAATTTTCTGGAACCGAAACTGCAGAATTTGATGCCGGATCCTTTTGTTTTGAAAGACATGGAAAAAGCGGCCAAACGTATTGCCAGAGCCGTGGTTGAAAAGCAAAAAATCGCAATTATCGGTGATTATGACGTGGATGGTGCAACGTCCTCTTCCGTTTTGAGGCTTTTTTTGGAAGCCTGCGGAAATGTACCGGAAGTGCATATTCCGGAACGTGACGAAGGCTACGGGCCGAGCATGAAGGCCGTTGATGATTTTGATGCCTGGGGCGCGGAGCTGCTGATTACGTCCGACTGCGGCACAACGGCTTTTGAACCTTTGGAATATGCCGGTGAAAAGGGAATGGACGTCGTGGTGCTGGATCATCATGAAGCCGAGACTAAACTTCCGAAGGTTTATGCTTTGGTGAATCCCAAGCGTCTGGATGAAGAAAACGATTATCCTTATTTGAAGTATTTAGCGGCCGTGGGAGTCGTCTTTATGACAGTGGCCGCTGTCAACAGGGAGCTGCGAGAGCAAGGGTATTTCGGTGCGGATCATCCCGAGCCGAATTTACTGCAATGGCTGGATCTGGTGGCTTTGGGAACCGTTTGCGATGTTGTCCCTTTAAAAGGGTTGAATCGGGCTTATGTCAGACAAGGACTCAAAATTATGGGGCGGCGGCAAAACCCGGGTTTGACGGCGTTGATTGCCAAGTCAGGCATCAATGACGCCCCGACAGCTTTTCATTTGGGATATGTATTGGGGCCGAGAATCAATGCCTGCGGCCGGGTCGGAGATTCTTCCATGGGGAGCAGGCTCTTGTGTTGCGGAAATGATTATCAGGCTCAGCTTTTGGCCGATAAATTGAATGAATATAATGTTGAGCGGAAAGATATTGAAAATTATGTTTTGTTGGCCGCAATGGAAATCCTGGAAGGGACGCCACAAGCTTATCCGATTGCTTTCGTTTACGGAAAAGACTGGCATCAGGGCGTTATCGGCATTGTGGCGGGCAAACTGAAAGAGCGTTATAACCAGCCGGCGTTTGTGATGTCGGTGGAGGCCGATGAAGTCAAGGGATCTGCCCGTTCCATTCCTCAGGTGGATTTGGGGGCTTTGATTATTGCCGCCAAAGAAAAAGGGTTGATTACCAAAGGCGGCGGTCATACCATGGCGGCAGGTTTTTCGTTGACGGAAGATAAACTGGAAGAATTTCGCGCATTTGTCGGAAATTATGTTATTGAAAGAATCGGCGGGGAAGCTTTGACGCCGGTTGTGGAAATTGATGCCGCGCTTGACGTCGGCGGTGCAACTTTGGAGCTGGCAGAGGCGTTGGAAAAGCTTGAACCCTACGGCGCAGGGAATCCGGAACCCAGGCTGGTTTTGAAAAATGTGATGATTTCAAAAGCTTCGTTGGTCGGAATCGGACATGTACGCTGTGTGTTGGTTTCTAAAAACGGTGCCAGTATCAAAGGAATGGCTTTTCGCGTGGGTGACAACGATATCGGCCATACAATGCTGAACGCCAGAGGAGAGGTTTTTGACGTGGCCGGCGTGTTGCGCCGGGATACGTGGGGCGGCCGCAATTCCGTCCAGTTTTTGATTGACGACATTAGAAAGTGTTGACGATGGTTAGCAAAGAAGTAAAAAGACGGGCCTTAAACATCAGACGTATCCGTTTGCAGCGGGAAAAAGAAGTATTTATGAAACTGGGGGCTAAGCTCAGGGCTTATCTGTTTACGGGTATTCTGGTGACGGCGCCGGTAGCCATTACTTTTTATATGGCGTATAAGTTTATTTTATGGGTGGATCGTCTGGTTAACCAGATGATTCCGCCGCAATATAGTTTAGACCAGTATTTGCCGTTTACTGTTCCGGGATTGGGACTGGTCATTTTGTTGGTGGCGCTGACTTTGGTCGGTATGTTTGCTGCCGGGTTTATGGGAAGGTTTCTTCTTAAGCTCGGG
Source organism: uncultured Alphaproteobacteria bacterium (assembly GCA_944391425.1). Lineage (GTDB taxonomy): Bacteria > Pseudomonadota > Alphaproteobacteria > RF32 > CAG-239 > CAZU01. Next base: position 65,891 of record CALXTO010000003.1, read on the forward strand.
GAATGGATTGTCTACAAAGTTCCGTTGGTGTCCAGCGTCTATTCTGTTTTAAAACAAGTGTTTGAAACATTTTTTTCAAGTAAAACACAAGCTTTTAGCAAGGTTGTCATGTTGGAGTATCCGCGTAAGGGAATTTGGATTTTGGGGTTTGTGAGTAGCGACCTGCAAGGCGAAATTAAGCGGAAAACGCCCAAACCGATGCTTAACGTCTTTATTCCGACGACGCCGAACCCGACATCCGGTTTTTTGATTTTTGTACCCAAAGAAGATTGTATTGAACTGGATATGAGCGTCGAGGAGGGGTTGAAGTTCGTTATTTCGGGCGGATTGGTCGAGCCAAAGGGTAAAAAACGCAACTAATGTTTTTTTCATGCAGATTTTTTGCTTTATTTGTAAAAAAAGCTTGATTATTTTTTATTTGTGTTTTATTTGTAAGCACAGCTTTGTTGCCAATACGCGGCCATGGCGGAATTGGTAGACGCGCAACCTTGAGGTGGTTGTGGGAGAACTCCCGTGAAGGTTCAAGTCCTTTTGGCCGCACCATTAGTTTGGTTAATGAGGCTTTTGCTTTATTAGGTAATTAATGTTGCGGAAAGGACTAGCACGCTTTAGTAAAGTTTGTTTCGCTCAAAGCCAGTTTGGCTCACAAACTTAACTAGTCTGGTATTATTTCGCAAAATTTCCGCATTGGCGGAAATTTTCCTCATAATTGGCCGCACCATTAGTTTGTTGATTTGGCTAATGAAGCTTTTATTTTATATGGAGATGCTTGGCATAGTTTTGTTGATTTTGGCCTCATAAGGGCCTTTTGGTTTTCAGACCGGGGAGGGGTGTATTATGAGTAAGCGCATGAAAAATAAACTGCTTCCCAAATCCAAGATTTTCAAGAAAAAGAAAAAAAACAATTCTAAAAAGGAATATCATTTCGGCTTAGGGCCGAAGATGATTAATTCCATGAACATCGCCCTTCGTGAGGACGATATTATCCATGTGCGTAAAATTGTCGAAGGATTGTCGGAATATGACTTGGCGAATCTTATTGAAGCCTTGCCTCTGGGCGACCGCAAAAAGTTAATTGAAATACTCGGCGACAAAATCAATCCGGAAGTTTTTCCGGAATTGAACGATGTTGTGCAGGAACAGGTTATTGATACTCTGGATGAGCCGCAAATCGTCAAGATTGCCAATGAACTTGATTCTGATGAAGTCGTCGAAATTCTGGAACACATGGATGAGGATGAGCAAAAAAGCATCATCAAACAACTTGATCCGGAATTAAAATATCAGGTACAGTCTTCAATGTCTTATCCCGAGGATTCGGCGGGACGTTTGATGACACGTGAATTCGTAAGCATGCCAGATTGGTGGACAGTGAAGGAAGCCAAGGAATATTTGCTGAAAAACGAAGAACTGCCCGAAGATTTTTACGATATCTTTCTGACAGACGAGAAGTTTCATCCTACCGGACAGATTGCTTTGGACAAGTTGCTCCGTGCCAAACCGTCCGAACAGCTCTTTGACGTTATGGATGGTGAAATCGTTCCCGTCAGCGTTACGACTGATCAAGAGGAAGTTGCTCATATGTTTCGCGAATACGGCTGGATGTCGGCGATGGTGGTCGACAACAAAGGCCATTTGATCGGGGCGATTTTGATTGATGACGTGGTTGACGTTATTCATGAAGAAGCTTCGGAAGACATTATGCATCTGTCCGGTGCCGAAGAAGGGGACGTTTACAAGTCGGTTTTTTCAATTTTTCGTTCACGGGTCGTGTGGCTGTTGACTAATCTGGCAGCGACCATTGTTGCGGCTTCAGTGGTTAAGGGGTTTCAGGATATTATTGCCCAGATTTCGGTTTTGGCGGTTTTGATGCCGATTGTAGCTTCAATGGGCGGCACGACAGGAAACCAGACTCTGGCGGTTGTTGTCAGGGCTCTGGCAACCAAAGAACTGACATCGACCAATACGTTGCGGATGATTTTAAAGGAGTTTTTGGTCGGTTTGAGCAACGGGATGCTGTTTGCGGGACTGATCGGTGTTATCACCCATTTGTGGTTTCCGGATTATAATGTTATCAGCCTGATTATTGCAGTGGCCATGTTGATTAATCTGACGATTGCCAGCCTGGCGGGAATTTTGATTCCTCTGACGCTGAATAAGCTGAAGGTCGACCCGGCCATTTCGTCCGGTGTGTTTTTGATTGCGGTAACCGATTCCGGAGGATTTTTTGTCTTTTTGGGGTTGGCTAAGCTGTTGTTGTTTTAGGCTTGTTTATATCTTTGACTTCTTGCTTTTTATTTGCCGATTATGCCATTATAATCGGGTGAGTTTTGTTTTCTTAGGAGTTTACCGTGTTATTGGGATTAAGCGTTGCTTTGGCGGCTTTGTTGTTGGATCAGCTCAGCAAATATTATGTTTTGCACGAGGTTTTGGGGGAAATGTCGGCCATTGCGTATACTTCTTTTTTTAATCTGGTGCGCGCATGGAACACCGGGGTGAGTTTTTCTATGTTTAATGACTACGGCAGCTTGGGGACAATTATGCTTTCGGTTGTCGCTTCAGGGATTGTCCTGTTTTTACTGGTTTGGCTGAAAGATGAGGAAAACAGCCTGTCTCAGATTGCTCTCGGCCTGGTCATTGGCGGCGCTGTAGGAAATATCATCGACCGGGTGCGATTGGGCGCCGTATTTGATTTTTTGGATTTTCATGTTGCAGGTCATCATTGGCCGGCATTCAACCTGGCAGATTCTTTTATCTGCATCGGGGCTGCAATTTTGGTTTTGCAGGGTATATTTAATGTCATTAATAAAGAAGGGGTCAAAAAATGATAAGAATTTTTGCCTTTGCCGTTTTGGCAGTACTGTCTTTGAGCGCTTGTTCCACAGCTACCAAAGAGAAGCTGGGTTTGAACAAAAAGGCGCCGAACGAATTTATGGTAACGCCGCGGGCTCCGCTTTCTTTGCCGCCGGAATATGATTTGCGTCCGGTTGTCGAGCCGCAGACATCGGACGGCGAAGCAGATGAAGGCTTTTCCGATTCGGAACAAGGGCTTTTAGAGCGGATGAACGGTTAACGTTTGGTTTTGATGCGAAAGATCTGGAGCAAAATATTAATTCTGTCGCTGCTTGCGTTTCCTTTGGCGACGCAGGCAAAGCTTTTTGACGGCGAAGAATTTGTTTTGGACAATGGTTTGCAGGTCATCGTTTTGCCTAACCACCGAGTTCCCGTAGTGAAACAGATGGTTTGGTATAAAGCCGGTTCTGCTGACGAGCCTGCGGGCAAAGGCGGAATTGCTCATCTTTTGGAGCATTTGATGTTTCGGGGAACGCCGAAAGTTTCCGGGCAGAAATTTAACACACTTCTGGAAGAAAACGGCGCTGAAAGCAATGCTTTTACGAGTATGGACGTAACGGCATATCATCAGCTGCTGGATCGCAGCCGTCTTGAACTGGCAATGTTTTTGGAAGCTGACAGGATGCAGAACCTGAGGATACATGATCAACACTTTGATTTAGAAAGAAAAATCGTTTATGAAGAACGCAAGCAAAGAATTGATAACAATCCGGTAGCGCGTTTTGCGGAAATTGTCGGCAGAGTCCTGTGGCAGGATCATCCCTATGGGCGTCCGGTTAGCGGAACAGAGCGGGAAATTCTTACGCTGGAACGTGAAGACGCCGAAGTTTTTTACCGTGGCCATTATGCGCCGGACAATGCCGTATTGGTGCTGGCTGGAGATATTACTGGGCAGGAAGCCAAAGTGCTGGCGGAAAAATATTATGGGCCGCTTGAAGCCGCAGGGAAAAAGACGGAAGACCCTTTTGCCGTTTCTCCGGCCGGGCAGGAGGCCATGATTGAAATTGCCATGCCTGAAATTCAGGGAACGCGGGTGATGCAGCTGTTTGCGGCTCCGTCTTACAATAAACAGCGGGAAGATGCCTATGCATTGAGCATATGGGCCGGGTATTTGGGAGAGGGCGAAACTTCCGCGTTATATAAAAAGCTGGTTTTGCGGGATAAGAAGGCTTTGGGCGTATCTGCAGATTATGATCCGGCTGCCAGGGATTATGGTCGCTTTGCCGTTTCGGCCGTTCCGGCTCCGGGGGTTGGCGCAAAAGAATTATTGAAAGCGATGAACAAGGCCTGGGAAGAGGCTGTGGCCGAATTTGACGATGCGGCAGCACAAAGGGTTAAAAAGAAGATGTTGGCCGGTCTGGTTTATTTGCAGGACAATCCGGAAGAAGCGGCTTATGTTGCCGGTTCGCTGGCCTCTGCCGGTTTACCTTTGGCTGAAATTGAGCTGCAGGATGAACGAATCCGTGCGGTGTCCGGAGAGCAGGTTTTGGCGGCGGCTCGTCGCTTGCGGGAAAAAGCTCCGTCCGTTGTCGGAATTTTAAAGCCTGAGGAGAGAAAACAGTGACAAGACGTTCTCATTACAAGAAAAAGAAGATGGGGGCGTTGGGTGCTTTGGTCGTCTTTCTGTTAGTTTTGGCCGGTGCCGGATATTATTGGTTGCGGCCTTTTGATCCGTCGGTATTGGCGGAAAGCAGCGTATTGCAGGCAAAAGATTTTGAAGCTGACGTCCGGGAAGTTGTTTCTCCCCGCAAGAGTATTAAGGCTTATTTGCTGGAAGACCGGCATAATCCGATTATCAGCGTTCGTTTTATTTTTGAAGGAGCCGGTTACGCCGGTGACGGTGACGGAGAAGAAGGAATTGCCAATCTGGCAGCGGCTTTGCTGAGTGAGGGCGCCGGAGATTGGGATGCGCAGGCTTTTAAGGAAGAGCTGGAAAACCTGGCAATAGGGTTGAATTTTGCTGCGGAAAAGGACGATTTTGGCGGAAGCCTGCTGACAACCAAGGAGAATGCTCCCAAAGCCTTTGAGCTGCTGAAGGCAGCGCTGACACAGCCGCATTTTTCCGCCGAGGATACTGAACGAGTGAAGCAACAGCTGGCGGAAGCTTTGAAAAGGCAGTCCGAGCAGCCGGAGAACGTGTTGGCGTTGGCTTTTGCGGAAGAACTTTACGGAAAACATCCTTACGGGCGCAACCCTTTGGGGAAAGCAAACGATATTGCGTCCGTGGATGAAGCCGCGCTGCGCAGGTTTATGCACAACCGGCTGAGCCGTCAAAATTTGATTGTGGGCATTGCAGGAGATATGGATGCGGAAGAAGCCGGACGCTTTCTGGATGATGTCTTCGGCGTTTTGCCTGCAAACGGGCGGACGAATTTTGTGCGGGACGCGGAAATTTCCTTTGACGGAGGAGAGCGGCAGATTGTCCGCAAAACAGGACAAAACATCATTATAATGGCTTGGCCGGGCGTTGCCCGCAATGATGAAGATTTTTATCCGTTGTTTGTGGCCAACCATATTATGGGCGGATCGGGACTGAATTCGAGGCTATCTCAGAAGATCCGGGAAGAGAAGGGACTGACGTACGGCGTATATTCCTATTTGTCGCTGAATGATAAATCGCCGCTTTTGATCGCGTCATTTTCATCTACTCCGGAAAAGTATGCGCAGGCGAAAGAAATTTTTATGCGGGAATGGCGGAAATTTCAAAAAGAAGGGGCAACAGCCGAAGAGTTGAAAAAAGCCAAAGATTATTTAATTGCCTCGTATAATCTGCGTTTTGTTTCCATCAGTAATATTGCGGAAATTTTGGCTGCTATGCAAAAATATAATTTAGGGCTGGATTTTCTGCAAAAAAGGAATGATTATGTAAGGCAAGTTGATTTGCAACAGGTTAACCGGGCCGCAGCCGAATATTTTGACGCAGACAAGCGGCGGAGCGCGGTTATCGGTGATTTTTAAGGACGCAAGGAGAAAATAAAATGTTCGGGAAAAAAACAGAAGTCAATAAAACCGGCGCTTGGAAGAAATTGGAAAAATATTGTAAAAAATTTCGCAAAACGGAAATGCGCGATTTGTTTGCCAAGGATCCGCAGCGCGCCGAACGTTATACGGTAAATTTAAAATCGGTGGCGCTTGATTATTCCAAAAACCGTATTAACGATCGGGTTATGGGGTATTTGCTGGCATTGGCCAAAGAACGTCGCCTGACGGAAAAGATTGCAGCCATGTTTGCCGGAGAGAAAATCAACATTACCGAAGACCGTGCCGTTTTACATGTGGCGCTGCGTAATCGGAGCAATACGCCGATTTATGTGGACGGCAAAAACGTTATGCCAGAAATTAATGCCGTTTTGGCTAAAATGCGCAAGTTTTCGGAAGATGTCCGTTTAGGAAAATTTACCGGACATACCGGCAAAAAGTTAACCAACATTGTCAATATCGGCATCGGCGGATCGTATCTGGGGCCCAAAATGGCAGTGGAAGCTTTGAAGAAATACTGGGCTAAGGATATCAAATGTTATTTTATTTCCAACATTGACGGTACGGCATGCTGCGAAGTGCTGAATAAAGTCGATCCTGAAACGACGCTGTTTATTGTATCGTCTAAAACCTTTACGACCATTGAAACTCTGACCAATGCCAAAACCTGTCGCAAGTGGTTGGTCGATGCTTTGGGCGAACATGCCGTGGCCAAGCATTTTGTGGCTGTTTCAACCAATGCCAAAGAGGTTTCCAAGTTTGGCATTGATGTTGAAAATATGTTTGAATTCTGGAATTTTGTCGGCGGCCGTTATTCAATGTGGTCGGCAATCGGGCTGCCAATTGCCATTGCCGTAGGTATGGATAACTTTGAAAAAATGCTCGATGGCGCCCATGATATGGATATGCATTTCAAAAATACCGAATTTTCTAAAAATATTCCGGTTATTCTGGGGCTGTTGAGCGTTTGGTACGGTGATTTCTTTAATTTCAGGAGCCATGCCGTCATTCCTTATGATCAGTATCTGCAGTATGTTCCGGAATATTTGCAGCAGCTGGTAATGGAAAGTAACGGGAAATTTGTTTCAAACAATAATGAATATTTACGTTACAGTACATCTCCGGTTTTGTTCGGCGGATCTGGAACAGATGTTCAGCATTCATTTTTTCAGATGATGCATCAGGGGACGGCTGTTATTCCCTGCGATTTTATCGTGCCGGCAATTTCACATAACGAGGTTGGCGAGCATCATGAAATTCTGGTGGCCAATGCACTTGCGCAGGGTGAAGCTCTGATGCGCGGGAAAACCGTCAAAGAGGCGGCAGAAGAACTGCGCAAAGCCGGAAAGAGCCGGGAAGAGGTTAATTTTTTGAAAAAATTCAAAAGTTTTCCCGGAAACCGTCCGTCCAACACGCTTGTTTTCAAAAAAATCGATCCTTATGCACTAGGAACGCTTATTGCCATATATGAACACAAAACCTTTGTGGAAGGCGTGATGTGGAATATTGACTCCTTTGACCAGATGGGGGTTGAACTCGGAAAGCAAATGGCATTGAGCATTTTACCCGAACTGCAGGGTAACGCTTCGGGAATCGAACATGACAGTTCGACGGGAAATCTGATAAAATTGATTAAGAAACTGAGGAAATAAAATTTGCCAATCAGAATACTGCCTTCAAACCTTATAAATCAGATTGCCGCCGGAGAAGTCGTGGAACGGCCTGCTTCTGTGGTCAAAGAACTGGTTGAAAATTCCCTTGATGCGGGTGCGACATCGGTTGAGGTTCGTCTGGCAGACGGCGGCAAAAGCCTGATAACCGTCAGTGACAACGGTAAGGGTATGCTTCCGGAAGAGCTGGCTTTGGCGGTAGAACGGCACGCGACTTCCAAGCTGCCCGATGACAATTTGTTTAACATTAATTTTTTGGGGTTTCGCGGCGAAGCGCTGCCGTCTATTGCCTCCGTGGCACGACTTAGTATTATCAGCCGGGCGGAAGGTTCTGACAATGCCTGGAAAATTGAAGTTAACGGCGGCGTTAAGTCAGAAGTTATGCCGGCCGCACATTCCAAAGGAACCAGAATAGAGGTGCGTGATCTGTTTTATGCTACGCCGGCCAGGTTGAAATTTTTGAAAACCGGGAGTGCGGAAACGACGCAATGCGCGGACATTTTGCAGCGAATTGCATTGGCAAATCCTCAGGCTGCTTTTTATTTATATGACGGCGAAAAGAAAAAACTGTCTCTTCCTGCCTGTAACGGCGATTTGTTTGATGCGCGTCTGGAGCGTTTGGCCGCAGTTATGGGGCGCGAGTTTTCCGAAAATTCCATTTTGATTAATGCCGAACGGGAACATGTAAAAATCAGCGGATATGTTTCGTTGCCGACTCTGAATAAAGCCAATTCGCTGTCACAGTTTTTATTTGTCAACGATCGTCCGGTTCGCGACAAGCTGCTTTTGGGCGCTATCCGCGGCGCTTATCAGGATGTTTTGGCCTCCGGAAGGTATCCGTTGTGTGCGTTGTTTTTTGATGTTGATCCGCGTTATGTGGATGTTAACGTTCATCCCGCCAAAGCGGAAGTTCGTTTTTATGACAATGCTTTGGTAAGAGGACTGTTGGTCAGCGCCATTCGCAATGCTCTGACTGTTGCCTCAAACAAAACCTCCAATGTTTTGAATCTGGAGGAACTGATTGCCGATAAAGTACCTGATTTTGCAGAAATTTCTCCGCAGGAACAACGTTTGGACAGCCCGGTGCCGCGTACCTATTCGACTGTTTCTTACCGGCCGCAACCGCGCCGTCAGGCGGATCTCCCCGAATTGGAACACAAGTTTTCGGTACGGGTCGAAAATACGGAAAATTTGGCGGAAAAAGGAGACGCGGGACCTTTGGGACTGGCCAAAGCTCAATTTCATGACACATACATTATTGCTCAAAATGAAGACAGCATTATTATTGTCGACCAGCATGCCGCTCATGAGCGTATTGTGATGGAAAAGCTCAAAGAAGGGCTGAAACAGGGGGGAACTACCTCTCAGATGCTGTTGATTCCTGAAATTGTTGATTTGGATATGGCTGAAAAAGGCCGTATTTTGGGTGCGGCGGAAGAATTGGCAAAATTAGGACTGGTGGTTGAGGAATTCGGTCCGTCAGCCGTGATTGTACGGGAAATTCCGGCATTGCTCGGCGATTGCAACGTTAAATCGCTGGTTACGGATCTGGCGCAGGAAATGGCCGAATGGGGCAGTGGTTTTGAGCTGACCGAAAAACTGCATCTGGTTTGCGCAACGATTGCCTGCCACGGCTCCGTGCGGGCAGGGCGGCGGCTTAACATTGAGGAAATGAACCGTTTGCTGCGCGATATGGAGAAAACGCCGCATTCGGGACAGTGCAACCACGGGCGTCCGACTTACGTAGAGCTGAAAATAAGCGATATTGCCAAGTTGTTTGATCGGTAGAAAGGTTGTTGGGGAAAAAGGAATTTTATAATGATTGACGCGGTTTTTGTACAGGGATTTTGGGCAGCACTTGTTGCCGGTCTGATTACCGGTGTCGGTGGGTTTATGATTTTTTTGAAGAAACGTTATCTGAAAGCGGAAATTAGCCAACTTTTGAATTTGGCGGCCGGGGTGATGATTGCGGCATCTTTTTTTTCGCTGCTGGTGCCTTCCATGCGGGAAATTATGGCAGAGAACGCAAATGTTTATGAGGCAGCATTGGGATATGTCGCAGCTGTTTTTGCCGGTGTTTTGATTGTGTGGACGCTTAATCTGCTGATTCCGCATGAACATAATGCCATGGGACATCACGGGCCGCATTTTGATGTCAGGAAAGCTTGGTTGTTTATTATTGCGATTACGTTGCACAAACTTCCGGAAGGGTTGGCCGTCGGTGTTGCTTATGGCGCCGAAGAGCTGGTTAATCCATTGTCTTTGGTGGTTGGAATTGCTGCGCATAACGTTCCAGAAGGGCTGACGATAGCTATCTCTTTGGTGGCAGCGGGATATTCCCGTCTGAGAGCTGCGTCGACGGCTTTTTTGATTGGTCTTGTGCAGCCTTTGGGGGCAATCGTCGGTTTGTGTTTGATGGGCATCAGTTTCAATATTGTGCCGTATGGTATGGCATTGGCCGGAGGAACCCTTTTGTTTGTGGTTGTAAATGAAATTTTGCCGGAAACTTACGGGGTTAAGGAAACCAATCGTTCAGCGGCAGCCGTTTTTGCCGGTTTTATTTTGATGACTTATTTGTCAATGGTTTTTCAGGAATAAAAAACGTCCCGTAAAACGGGGCGTTATTTTTTCGTTATTCCGTCTCATTTCCGAGAGGGGTAGTGTAGTTGTAATTTGAAAGCATGCCGGGATCAACGGCATCGTTGTAATGCGGCGCGGCTCCGAGGGTGAAAGTGGCACAGGAAACCAGGCAGCAGGCAGCCAACATGACCAAAGCAAAAAATAATACTTTTTTCATAGCTTATAAAAATTAGGTTTCTGCTTTGATTGTAGCTGACAAAAGGTTAAGGTCAACAAAAAGTTTGCGCTTATTTCAAAAAAGGTGTTGACGGTGCGAAAAACATCATATAAATATAGTTCCGTACCACGATGGAGAGTTGGCAGAGTGGTAATGCAGCGGATTGCTAATCCGTCATCGTGAATAACGATGCACAGGTTCGAGTCCTGTACTCTCCGCCACTTCAAAACCACCCTTTTCAGGGTGGTTTTTTGTATTGGAGACAGGACTATACTCAGGAATGTAAGCGCGCTGCGGTTGCCGGAGGCTTTCCTTGCTTGCTAA